>NZ_JBXTSN010000004.1:71548-209026 GCF_057158775.1 Antribacter sp. NEAU-D49
GTGTGGGGTGGGGTGGGGGGGTGTTGGTTTTGGGGGGGGGGGGCCCCCGGCCCCCCCCCCCACCGAACTGCCGATCACCCGGAGGAGGGCGTGACCGCGGCGGGCCCGGCGCCCGTCGCCGTGGGCGCCCGGCGCGGGGCCCGATCCGTCGCCGCCCTGCTCGGCACGTGGCTCGCGGGCCGGGCCTACCTGCCCGTGGACGTGGACCATCCGGTCGCTCGCAGCGCGGACGTCCTCGCCGACTCCGGCGTCGACGTGCTGCTGGCCGGCGACGGCTGTCCGGACCTGCCGGGCGTCTCCCGGATCGACCTGGACGCGCTCCTCCCCGCCGACCCGGCTGCCTGGGCGACCGGAGTGCCGGGCGGGCCGGCGGCGGGCGGCGAGCCGGCGTCGTCGGGCACCGGGCTGTCGGGCACCGGGCTGTCGCAGGCCGGGCCGGTGCAGACCGAGCCCGCGCAGACCGGGCCCGCGCACGGCGCCTACCGCCTCTACACCTCGGGCTCGACGGGCCGTCCCAAGGGCGTCACCGTGTCGCACGGCGCGTTCGCGGGGTTCCTCGACGCCATGGACGACGTGGTGCCCGTGAGGGCGGGGGACGTGGTGGCGTGGGTGACCACGCCGTCGTTCGACATCGCGGGGCTGGAGATCTGGCTGCCGCTCGTCTCGGGGGCGACCGTTCGGGTCGTGGACGAGGGCGCGGCGCGGGACGGGTTCGTGCTCGCCGCGCGGCTGCGCGGCTGCACCGTGGCGCAGATGACCCCTTCCGGCTGGCAGCTCCTGCTCGACGCCGGGTGGCGTGGCGACGCCGGTCTCCGGGCCCTGGTCGGCGGCGAGCCCGTGCCGCCACGCCTGGCGGGCGCGCTGCAGGCGGGCTGCGCCGAGGCGTGGGACCTGTACGGGCCCACCGAGGCGACCGTCTGGGCGACCGCCCACCGCCTCACCGCGGCGGACGCGGACGCCGTGCGCGTCCCCGTGGGCCGTCCGCTGCGCAACAGCGTGGTGCGGGTCCTCGACGCGTCCGGCCGGCCGGTGCCGCCGGGCGTGGTGGGCGAGATCTGGATCGGCGGCCACGGCCTCGCCGACGGCTACCACGAGCGGCCCGACCTGACCGCCGAGCGCTTCGTGACCCGCCCCTGGCTCGACGGGCGCTGGTACCGCACCGGCGACCTCGGCCGCTGGCGGTCGGACGGCACGCTCGACTGCCTCGGCCGCACCGACGGCCAGGTCAAGGTGCGCGGCGTGCGCATGGAGACCGGCGAGATCGAGGCCGTCCTGGCCCGCGTCCCGGGGGTGGCGGCGTGTGCCGTCACCGTCGACCAGCCGGGGACGCCGACGGCGCGGCTCGTCGGCTACGTGGTCGGTACCGCCGAACCCGCCCAGGCCGAGGCGGTGCTGGCCGGCACGCTCCCCGCCGCCTACGTGCCCCGCACCTGGGTGCGGCTGGACGCGCTGCCGCTCACGGGGAACGGCAAGGTCGACCGGCGTGCGCTGCCCGCGCCCACGGACGGCGAGCGCAGCTGGGAGGCGCCCGCCACCGAGGTGGAGGAAGTCGTGGCAGGGGTGTGGGCCGAGGTGCTCGGCGTCGAGCGGGTGGGGCGGCAGGACGCCTTCATGGAGCTCGGCGGCCATTCCCTGCTCGCCACCCGGGTCATGGCCCTGCTCCGCGCCGACCTCGACCTGGCGGTCCCGGTGCGCCTGCTGTTCGAGTCGCCGCGCCTTGCCGAGTTCGCAGCGGCGGTGGAAGGGCTCCTCCTCGCGGACCTCGACGACGGCGGAGACGCGGAGGGGCTCGGCGAGCTCGCCGGCGAGGCGGCGGCCCGATGAGCGCCACGGAGGAGGTGGGCACCCGGGAGGCTGTGGTCCTCGTGGCCGGCGCGCCCGCGGAGCTCGACGCAGACGCGGGGCTCGGCGAGCCCGCCACGCTCGGCGCAGCCACGGCGCTCGGCGCGCCCGCGGCGGACGGGAGCGCTCCGAGCGCGCTCCAGGACCGGCTCGCCCGGGCGCGAGCCCGGCGCGAGGCGCGCGCCGCGATCGAGGAGGCGGGGCTCGGCGACCCGGCCGCAGGCTCGCCGGTCGGCGGTCGCGGTATCCCGCGCCGCGCGGACGGCACGGAGCCCCTCTCGTCCGCGCAGCGCCGGTTCTGGTTCGTGCGCCAGCTCGACCCGGAGCACGACCCGCTCGCGGTACCCGTCGCGGCCCGGCTGCGCGGACCGGTGGACCTCGCGGCGCTCGCGGACGGCATGCGCGCGCTCGTGCGGCGGCACTGGGTGCTCCGCACGCGGCTCGTCGAGCGGGCGGGGGAGCCGGTCGCGGTGGTGGACGCCGACGCGGCCGACAACGTGCGCGTGCTCGACACCACCGAGGAGTCGCTGACCGACGACGTGTTCCGGGCGGCGCACGCGCCGTTCGACCTCGCGGGGGCTCAGCCGTGGCGTCTGGTGCTGCTGCGGCTCGCGCCCGACGACGTGGTCCTGGTCCTCTCGGTGCACCACGTGGCGTGCGACGGCTGGTCGCTGGGCGTGCTGCTGTCCGAGCTGGCGGCGCTGCACCGTGGCGAGCAGCTCCGGCCCCTCGACCTCGACTATGCCGACTACGCGGCGTACCGCGCCGGGCCCGAGGGGCGCGAGGGCGCGTCGCTCGACCACTGGACCGAGCACCTGAGCGGTGCAGGTGACCTAGGGCTCCCCACGGACCGCCCCCGGGCGGCACGCACCAGCCCTCGCGCCGCTGAGGTGGCCCGCGACCTGGACGAGCGGGCCTGCGCCGCCGTGCGGTCGGTGACCGCGCGCACGGGCACCACGCCGTTCATGGCGCTGCTCGCCGCGCTCCACGTGGTGCTCGGCCGGTGGGCGGGCACCGACGACGTCGTCGTCGGCACGGCCGTGGCCGGCCGGACCCGCCGCGAGCTGGAGCCGCTGGTGGGCTGCTTCGTCGGCACGCTCGCGCTCCGCACGCAGACCTCTCCCGGGACGACCGTGCGTGAGCTCCTGAACCGCACCCGCGACACCGTGCTGGGCGGCCTCTCGCACCAGACGATCGGGTACGAGGAGGTCGTCGAGGCCGTCCGCACCCGGGCCGACGGCGCGCGGGCAGCCTCCACGACGGCGCTCTACCAGGTGTCCCTCACGGTGCACACCGAGCCGCCGCTCGAGCTCGGCCTGCCCGGTGTGGCCGTCGAGTGGCTGCCCGTGCCGGGCGAGAACGCCCAGTGCGACCTCGCGATCAGCGCGGACGGCCCGCTCGCAGCCGGGCGCGACGGTGGCCTGGAGCTGAGCGCGGAGTACCCCGCCGACCTGTTCGAGCCCGCCACCGTGGACCGCCTGCTGGGACACGTGGAGCAGGTGCTCGTCGCCATGGCGGCCGACCTGGAGGCCCCGGTCGCCGGCCTGCGCCTCCTCACCGCCCCCGAGGAGGCGGCGCTCCCCGCGCTGACCGGTGCGGACGTGCCCGTCCCGACGGTGTCGGCGCCGACGGTGCTCGACCTCGTCCAGGCGGCGGCCGCCCGGGTGCCCGACGCCGTCGCCGTCACCTCCCGCGGCCAGGACCTCACCTACGCAGGGCTCCTCGAACGGGCCGGTGCCGTCGCCGCGGCGCTCGAGGACGCCGAGGTGGCACCCGGCAGCCTGGTCGGCCTGCTCACCGAGCGGTCCGTCGACGCCGTCGCCGGGATGCTGGGCATCTGGACCGCGGGCTGCGCCTACGTGCCCGCCGACCCCACCTATCCCGACAGCCGCCTCGCGGCGGTCCTGTCCGACGTCGCCGCCGTGGTCGCCCAGGAGCACCTCGCCGGACGGGTCCCGGCCGGGCCGGCCGTCGTGACCACCGACGGGCCGGGCGCGGACGCCCGGCGTCCCCGGACGGCGTCGGGCACCGTGCCGACGCCCGGTGACCTCGCCTACGTGCTGTACACCTCCGGGACCACGGGCGCGCCGAAGGGCGTGGCGGTGGAGCACCGGCACCTGTCGGCCTACCTGGCAGGCCTGCGGAGCGCCGTGGGGATCGAGGACGGGTGGTCGTGGGCCACGATGTCGACCCTGGCGGCCGACCTCGGCCTCACCAACGTGCTCGGCGCGCTCACCACCGGCGGGCGGCTGCACCTGCTCACGTACGAGGAGGTCACCGACCCCGACCAGGTAGCGGCCTACTTCGCCCGGCACCGCATCGACGCCGTGAAGATGGTGCCCAGCCACCTCGGCACGCTGTGGGACGACGCCCGCCCCGGCGCCGTCCTGCCCCGCGAGCTCCTCGTCCTCGCGGGCGAGGCGCTGCCGTGGGACCTCGTGGACCGCGTCCGGGCCGTCGCGCCCGGGCTCCGCCTCCACAACCACTACGGGCCCACCGAGACCACCGTGTCCGTGATGAACCGCGAGGTGCCGCCTGCGCCCGCGCACCTCACCGACCCGGCGCGCGCCGCCGGGCCCGTGGTCCCGCTGGGCCGGCCCTTCCCCGGCACTCGGGCGCACGTGCTCGACGCCGCCGGCCGGCCCGTGCCCGTGGGAGTGCCCGGCGAGCTGTACGTCGCGGGGCCGTCGGTCTCGCGCGGGTACCTCGGGCGAGGCGACCTCACGGCCGAGCGCTTCGTCCCGGAGCCGGGGGTCTCGGTCCCGGGGGTCTCGGTCCCGGGCGGCGCCGTGCCGGGCGGCCCTGGGGCGGGCGTGCCCGGCGCCGTCGCGTACCGGACGGGCGACCGGGTGCGCCGCCTGCCGGGCGGCGACGTCCAGTTCCTCGGCCGCGCCGACGACCAGGTCAAGATCCGCGGCTACCGCGTCGAGCCGGGCGAGGTGGCCCGCGCGGCCGCCCAGGCGCCCGGCGTCGCGGACGCGGCGGTGGTGCTCCGCGAGGACGGGGGCCGACGTCGGCTGGTCGCCTACCTGGTCGGTGCCGCCTCAGGCTCTGGTCAGCCGGACGAGACCCTGCCCGCCACCGTGCGGGCGTTCCTCCGCGAGCGCCTGCCCGACTACATGGTGCCGGCCGACTACGTGGTCCTCGACCGGCTGCCGCTCACGGCGAACGGCAAGCTGGACCGGGCGGCGCTCCCCGCGCCGGACCCGGCGGGTGCGGGCGGCGGCTCCGGCGCGGCGCTCTCGGGCGATACCGAGGAGCGGGTGGCCGCGGCGTGGCGCGACGTGCTCGGGGTTCCCGAGCTGGGTGCGGAGGACGACTTCTTCGACCTGGGCGGCGACTCGTTCGCGACCGTGCGCGTGGTGCGGGCGCTCGACGGCGCGGTGAGCGTGGTGGATGTGTTCACCTACCCGACGGTGCGGGAGCTGGCCCGCCTGCTCGACGAGCGCGCGGGCGGTGACGGGCCGGACGGCCGGCTGCTGCGGCGGCTGGGGCGGGCCTCGGCGGGCGCGCCGGCGGGCGCGTCCTCCACGGGCTCGCCCGCCGCGGGCGCGCTCGCGGCGGCCGGTGCACGGGCGGTGCACGTGGTGGCCGTGCCGTTCGGCGGCGGCTCGCCGGTGGCGTTCGCACCGCTGGCCGACGCCCTGCCCGACGGGCTCGTGCTGCACGGCGTGGACCTGCCGGGGCATGACACGTCGCGGCCCGGCGAGGAGAACCGGCCCGTGGCGGAGCTCGCTGCGGCCCTCGTGGACGAGATCCGGGACCTCGACGGGCCGGTGGTCCTCTACGGGCACTGCCTCGGCGGCGCCCTGGCCGCGGAGACGGCGCTGCGGCTCGAGGCCGCGGGGGTCGAGCTGCTCGGCCTCGTGGAGGCCGGGACGTTCCCGGCGGCGCGGATCCCCAGCCGGGTGGGCGAGTGGCTGCACCGGTGGCTGCCGTCCGACCGCCTGGTGTCGGACCGGGCGTACCTCGAGTCGCTGCGCGCGCTGGGCGGCTTCGCCGACGCGCTCGACGCCGACGACCAGGCCCTGCTCATGCGGGCGCTGCGCCACGACAACCGTGAGGCGGAGTCGTACTACACGGCTCGCTACGCCCTCCCCGCGCAGGAACGCCCGCGACTGCGCGCGCCGATCCTGTGCGTGGTGGGGGAGCGTGACCGGTCCACCGAGCTGTACCAGGAGCGGTTCGACGAGTGGCGGGACTTCGCCGACGACGTCGAGCTCGTCGTGATCCCCAAGGCCGGCCACTTCTTCGCACGGAACCAGCCGGGCGAGCTCGCCCAGGTGCTCGGCGACAGGGTGCGGGCCTGGCTCCGGGGCGAACGTCCTGCCACCCCGCGACCCGTCGCGGGGGAGCCCAAGGTCTCCACGTTCCTGTGGGTGGCGCTGACGCAGCTCCTGTCGATGATCGGCACCGGGCTGACGTCGTTCGCGCTCGGCGTATGGGTGCTGCAGCAGACCGGGTCGGTCACGGCGTTCGCCGTCATCTCGGTGATGGCGTCGCTGCCCGCCATCGTGGCCCTGCCCTTCGCCGGGGCGGTGGCCGACCGGTTCGACCGACGGCGCGTCATGCTCCTCGCCGACGCCACGGCCGGTGTCATGACGGCCGCCCTCGTGGTGCTGCTCGCCACCGGCGGCCTCAGCGTCGGGTTCGTCTACGGGTACGCGGCTGTGGGCGCGCTGGCGAACGCCTTCCAGCGTCCCGCCTACCTCGCCGCCGTGTCGCAGCTCGTGCCCAAGCGGTACCTCGGGCAGGCGGGCGGTCTCGTCAGCCTCGGGCTCAACGCCGGAGACCTCGTCGCGGCCCTCGTGGGCGGCATGCTCATCGGGTTCTTCGGGCTGCCGGTCGTCGTCGGCGTCGACGTGGTGACGTTCGCCGTCGCGGTGGTGGTGGTCGCCGTCGTGCGCTTCCCCGACCGGCTGTGGGTGCGGCGCGAGGAGAGCTTCGCCCGCGAGATCACCGGCGGCTGGCGGTACATCCTCGCGCGACCCGAGATGGTCGCCATGGTGGTCTTCTTCGTGGTGTTCAACTACCTGTTCGCGTTCCCCGTGACGCTCGCGACGCCGCTCGTCCTCGACGGCCGGTCGCCGCAGGTGCTCGGCGTCGTCCTCGCCTGCGGCGGGCTCGGGGCGCTCGCGGGCGGCGTCGTCATGGCGCTCTGGGGCGGCACGCGCCGCCGGGCGCTGGGCATGGTGGGCGGCAGCGCGGTGCTGGGTCTGTTCGTGGTGGTGCTCGGCGCCACGGGGTCGCCCGTGGTGCAGGCCGCCGGCCTGTTCGGCGTGTACGGGGCGCTGCTGGTGGTGAACGCGCACTGGCTGTCGCTCATCCAGGCCAAGGTAGGGCTCGAGCTCCAGGGCCGGGTGCTCGCCACCAACCAGATGCTCGCTACCGCGATGATGCCGCTGGGCTTCCTCACCGTGGGCCCGGCGAGCGCCTGGGTGGGCACGCACTGGGTGGGCGACGGCGCCCCGGGCGGGCCGGACGGCCTGGGCCTCACGCTCGTGCTCGTCGGCGCCGTGCTGACGGTGTGGGGCGGGCTCGGACTGCTCTACCGGCCGCTGCGCGACATGGACCGGCGTCTGCCCGACGCGCTCCCCGACGCCGAGATCGACGGCGACCGGGATGCGCTCCAGGCCGCCGCCGACCGGCAGCTGGCCGAGGCGCGCGGTGCCGTGCCCTCGGCGGCGGCCCGGTGAACGAGCTCCGGGGGCCGGGTCTGCCGGGGTCTGGGGTCCCGGCAGCCCTGGCCCCCGGTACGGTGCGCGTCGACGTGCTCGTCGTGCCCGTCGACGGTCTGGGGCCGTTGCCCGAGCACCTGCTCGGGCCGGCCGAGCGGGCGAGGGCCGACGCGTTCCGCAGGCCCGAGGACCGGCAGCTGTCCGTCGTCGCCTCCCTGCTCGTGCGGGCGATGGCCGGCGACGCGCTCGGGCTGGCGCCCGGCGACGTGGAGGTCCGACGCCGCTGCCCGGGGTGCGGCGGTCCGCACGGGGCACCGTTCGTCGAGGGCGCGCCGCTGCTGTCGGTGAGCCACTGCGCCGGGCTGGTCGTCGTCGCGGCGTGCCGCCTGCCCGTGGGCGTGGACGCCGAGCCCGCCGACCGCGGGGACGTGGGCGACATCGCGCGGCTGCTGCTCCAGCCGGACGAGGCGGTGCCCGACGCCGCCGGTCTGCTGCGCACGTGGGTGCGCAAGGAGGCGGTGCTCAAGGCGACCGGGCGCGGCCTCACCGTGCCGCTGACCGAGGTGCGGGTCACCGCCCCGGGCGAGCGGGCCGCCGTCGTGCACCACGGGCCGGACCCGGGGCTGGCGATCGCGCTCGCCGACGTGGACCTGCCGGGAGGTCTCGGCGCGGTGGCCGTGCTGACGTCCGGCGAGCTGGACGTGCGGACCGCGGACGGGACGCCGTGGGTCGTCGGGGCTGGGACGATGGGGGCGTTCACGAGCTGAAGGAGTGGTGATGGTCTCGTTGCGGGACGACGCGCTGGAGGTGCTCCGGGAGTGGGTGCCTCCGCACGAGGGGCAGGGAAGCCTGCGGGACCGGTACGTGCGGCACCTGGAGTCCCACCCCGACGGGATGCGGCGGTCCTGTGTCCCTGATCACGTGACGGCGTCCACGGTCGTGCTGTCGCACGACGGCTCGCAGGTGCTGCTGACGCATCACGCCAAGGCCCGGCGCTGGTTCCAGTTCGGCGGGCACACCGAGGACGGCGACACGACGCTCGTGGGGGCCGCGGCGCGCGAGGCGGCGGAGGAGTCGGGGCTGCCACTGGTGCTCGACGGCGTGCCCGTGCAGCTCAGCGAGCACGAGGTGCCGTTCTGCGGGCTGACGGGGACGGTGCACCACCTGGACGTGCGGTTCCTCGCCGTGGCGCCCGAGGGTGCCGCACACGCGGTGAGCGACGAGTCGCTCGACGTGCGCTGGTGGCCGGTCGACGCGCTTCCCGACCCGGATCCCGACCTCGTGGAGCTCGTAGGGCTGGCCCGGGCCCGGCTGGGGGTCGTGGCCGGCTGAGGTCCTGTTGCCGGCTGGCTCCGGGCCTCCGGCTCCCGGCCGGGCGCCGGGCGGGTCCCGGCCGGCCGGGAAGGGCTGCGGGGCGTGGCGTGTTGGACCGCCCGTGAGGATCGGACTGTTCGGGGCGGGGAAGGTCGGCACGGCGATCGCGCGGCGCGCGCTGGAGGCCGGCCACGAGGTGCGCGTGGTGGGATCGCCGCGCCAGGACGCGCTGATGCTCGACCTGATCGTCGGGTCGGTCGCGCCGGGGGCCGTCGTCGGGGACGCGGCGCCGGTGGTCGCGTGGGCCGACGTGCTGCTGCTCGCCGTGCCGTTCTCCCGCTCGGCGGAGCTGCCGTACGACCTGTTCGACGGGCGGGTCGTGGTGGACCTCATGAACCACTGGGAGCCGGTGGACGGGCCGGCGCCGGAGCTGTCCGGCTCCGGGACCACGGAGGTGGTCGCCGCCCGCAACCCGCGCGCCCGCTGGGTCAAGTCCCTCAACCACCTGGGCTACCACGACGTGGAGACGGACGCCCTGCCTGCCGGGTCGGCCGGCCGACGTGCCGTGGGCGTGGCCGCCGACGACGCCGGGGCGGCCGCTCTCGTGGCCGGGCTGGTCGACTCCCTCGGGTTCGACCCGGTGGACCTCGGGTCGCTCCGGGACGGCCGGGTGCTGGAGGCGGGCGGGCCCGTGTTCGGGACGTACCTGACGGCGGACGAGCTCGGGGCCGTGGTGGGGGCTGAGGCGGCGGCCTGACGTCGTCCGGGCCCGCTCTCGGGGGCGCCGACCAGGTACTTGTTCCCCTTTCGCCGCCGACCAGGTACCTGTTCCCCGTCTGGGCGCGAGACGGGGAGCACCTACCTGGTCGTGGAGCCCGCACCCGCACAGGCACACGCACCGCGGCCGACGACGATCGCGGGTCGGTAGGCTGGGGGCGTGACCTTCCCTGCTCCCGGCTCCGCGCCGATCCGCGTCCGCTTCGCCCCGTCGCCCACCGGCATCTTCCACGTCGGCGGCGCCCGCTCCGCGCTGTTCAACTGGGCGATGGCCAAGCAGCAGGGCGGCATCTTCGTGCTGCGCGTCGAGGACACGGACGCGTCGCGCAACCAGCCGGAGTGGGTCGACGGCATCCTGTCGGCGATGGAGGCGCTCGGGATCAGCCAGGCCGACCCGACGTTCGAGGGGCCGTACTTCCAGTCGGAGAACGCCGCGCTGCAGCGGGACACGGCCGGGCGCCTCTTCGCCGAGGGCAAGGCGTACTACTGCGACTGCACGCGCGACGCGCTCGTGGCGCGCACCGGCAACCAGCAGACGGGCTACGACGGCTTCTGCCGCGACCGCGGCCTCGAGCACGCCGAGGGGCGGGCGCTGCGCTTCCGCACGCCCGACGAGGGCGAGACGGCCGTCGTGGACCTGATCCGCGGCAACCCGGTCTTCCCGAACTCCACGCTCGAGGACTTCGTCATCGCGCGCGGCGACGGCTCGCCCGTTTTCCTCCTGGCGAACGTCGTGGACGACGTCGACGAGCGCATCACCCACGTGGTCCGCGGCGAGGAGCACCTGCCGAACACCCCCAAGCAGCAGCTCCTGTGGGAGGCGCTCGGCGCCACCCCGCCGGTGTGGGCGCACCTGCCGGTGATCGTCAACGAGAAGCGCCAGAAGCTGTCCAAGCGCCGCGACAAGGTGGCGCTGGAGGACTACCTCGCGGACGGCATCCTTCCTGCGGCGATGGTCAACTACCTGATGCTCCTCGGCTGGGCGCCGGGCAACGACGAGGAGATCCTGCCGTTCGAGGAGCTGGTCAGCCGGTTCCGGATCGAGGACGTCAACTCGTCGTCGGCGTTCTTCGACATCAAGAAGCTCACGGCCTTCAACGGCGAGTACATCCGGGCCCTGCCCGTCGACGAGTTCACGGCCGCCTGCGACCCGTGGCTGCACGCGCCTCACGCGCCCTGGGACGAGGCGTCGTACGACCCGGCGGTCTTCGCCGCCGTGGCCCCGCTGGCGCAGACCCGCGTGGCGGTGCTGTCCGAGATCACCGCCAACGTGGACTTCCTCTTCCTGGACGAGCCCGTTGTCGACGAGCAGTCCTGGAACAAGGCGATGAAGGCGGGCGCGGCGGAGCTGCTCGCGGACGTCCGGGCAGCGTTCGCCGACGTCGCCTGGGAGGCGGAGCCGCTCAAGGACACCGTCACGGTGGTGGGCGAGAAGCACGGCCTCAAGCTCGGCAAGGCGCAGGCGCCCGTGCGCGTCGCCGTGACCGGCCGGACCGTGGGCCTGCCCCTGTTCGAGTCGCTGGAGCTCCTCGGCCGCGACCGCACGCTCGCGCGCGTCGACGCGGCGCTGGCGCGCCTGGCGGCGTCGGCGGGGGCTGACGGCGGGGCCGGTTCCCCGGGTGCTGACGGCCCGGCGAGCGCCGGGTGACCTCGGAGGGCCTGGTCCATCCGCAGGCCCTGCGGGGACCGTGGTACCGGTGGTGGCGTCCCCTCGTCGGCCTGGCCGTGGTGGTCGGGTTCGGCGCGGTGCTCGTCGCGCTGGCTCTGGTCGCGGTGCTCGTCGGCGTCGTGCTGGACGCCACGGGAGCGATCAGCGCGCCGGAGCTCGCCGTGGACGACGCCTGGTTCGCCTCGCCCGTCGGCATGCTGGTCAACAACCTGTTCCTCGCGCTCGGGATCCCCGTGGCGCTCCTCGCCACCTGGGCGCAGCGGTCCCGGCCGGGCCGGGTGTCGTCCGTGACGGGCCGGCTGCGGTGGCCGCTGGTGCTGGGTTCGGTCGCCCTGACGTTCCTGCTGCTGGGGGCGCTGGCCTTCGGCGTCGACCTGGTGGTCGACCTCGCGGCGCCCGGACCTCTCGAGGGCTGGGAGCTGGAGCCGGAGCCCGCCTGGCTGGGGCTCACGGTCGTCATCCTGCTGACCACACCGCTCCAGGCGGCGGGCGAGGAGTACTTCTTCCGGGGCTGGCTGAGCCAGACGATCGGCAGCTGGTGCCGCTCCCGATGGCTCGCGGTGCTGCTGCCCATGGTGATCTCCGCGACGCTGTTCGCGCTGGCGCACGGCACGCAGAGCGGCTGGCTGTTCGCGGACCGGCTGATCTTCGGTCTGGTGGCGAGCGTGCTCGTGTGGCGCACGGGAGGCCTCGAGTGCGCCATCGGGCTGCACGTGGTGAACAACCTGCTGGCGTTCGGCTGGGCCATCGCGTCGGGCACGGTGGAGGAGTCCCTGCTGATCACCGAGGTGTCGGCGGCCGACGGCGCCATCAGCATCGGCTCGACGGTCGCCACGGCCGCCGTCGTCCTGCTGTGGGCCCGGCGGCGCCGGCCGCGCACGGAGGTTCCCGCATGAGCCGCGTCGACGGCGTCCTGTTCGACGTGGACGACACCCTGGTGGACACCAAGGCCGCCTTCGCCCGGGCCCTCGCCGCGATCCGGGCCCGCTACCTCCCGGACCTCCCGGCCGAGCGTGAGCCGGACCTCCTCTCGCACTGGCGCACCGACCCCGGCGGCCACTACCGCCGGTACACCCGCGGGGAGACGGACCTCGCGACCCAGCGCTACGACCGCGCGGTGCTGCTGCACCGCACGTTCGGTGGGCCGCCGCTCACGCGGGACGACTTCGACGCGTGGGACGGCCTGTTCTGGGGCACGTTCGAGCGGTCGTGGACGGCCCACACCGACGCGCGCGCCGCCGTCGACCGGCTGGTGGCCGCGGGCGTCCGCGTCGGCGTGCTGACCAACGCGGGGGTGGACCTGCAGGTCCGCAAGCTGGCCGCGGCCGGGCTGCCCGACCTGCCGGTGCTCGTCGGGGTCGACACGCTCGGCTTCGGCAAGCCCGACCCGCGCGTCTTCCTCGAGGCGGCGAGCCTCCTGGGCACGGAGCCCGGCCGGACGGCGTACGTGGGCGACGAGCCGCAGGTGGACGCCGCGGCCGCGCGGCGCGCCGGGCTGGTCGGCGTGTGGCTGGACCGCCCGGCGCACCGTCGCGGCCCCGGCTACGGCGGCCCCGGGGCCGACGAGGACCGCGCCCAGGACCCTGCCGCCCTGCGCGAGCAGGGGGTGGAGGTCATCACCTCGTTGGACGCGCTGCCGGGCGTCCTCGGGCTGGCGTAGCGCCGCGTCTCAGGGCCGCAGCGCGGCCCGGAAGCACTCCGTGACGTACGGCAGCCCGACGACGTCCCGGCCGGCCAGGTCGGGGTGCGTCGCCACGAGCGCGTCCACCTCCGCGAGGAGCGCCTCGCGCTCGTCCTCCGGCAGGGCGATCAGGTAGCTGCGCGACGCCGCGAGAGGCCGCAGGGACGACGTCGGTACCTGGTCCTCCCAGCGGAACGTCGCCGACTCCAGCGGGCCGAACGCCTCGCCGAGCCGCACGTCGGGCTGGGCCGGCATGGGCTCGAGCCGGTCGCCCCGGTGGAGGATCTCGCCGAAGCGGGCCACCCAGTCCACCGACTCGTCGCGGGTGTTCCACACGATGCCGAGCCGGCCGCCCGGCCGCAGGACGCGGGCGATCTCGGCGGACGCCTCAGCCTGCCGGAACCAGTGCCACGCCTGTGCCACCAGCACGGCGTCGACCGAGGCGTCGGCGAGCGGGATGTCCTCCGCGGTGCCCGGCAGGGCGGTCGCGGAGGGTACGTCGGCCGCGAGGTGGGCGAGCATGGCGTCGGCGGGCTCCGCCGCCGTGACGCGCAGCCCGCGTGCCGTGAGCAGGGCCGTCAGCTTGCCCGTGCCTGCGGCGAGGTCGAGAACTTCGTCGGCGCCGTCCGGGAGGAGCCAGTCCACCGCCTGGGCCGGATAGGAGGGCCGGACGGCCGCGTAGACGTCGGCGCCCTGCTCGAAGGAGGCGGCGCGGTCGGAGTGGTCGTGGGGGTTCAGCGTCGGCATGGCCGCACCTTCCCACGCGGGCGTGACCCACGGCACCGTGATTCCGTTTTGGCACCTCGCCCCACGTCGGGTAGTGTTTCCCGTCGGTGAGGCCCCCGGAAATCCGGTCAGGGGCTTACCCCCATGGGGTATGGTGTAATTGGCAGCACGAGTGATTCTGGTTCACTTAGTCTAGGTTCGAGTCCTGGTACCCCAGCGCAGCGCTCTACATCACATCTGGAGCGGCAGGAATGTCGCACAGGATGCAGTAGAGTTCTCACGGCACGAACGACCCGTAAGGGTCCGACGAGTCTCAGGCCCCCATCGTCTAGCGGCCTAGGACGCCGCCCTCTCACGGCGGTAGCGCGGGTTCAAATCCCGCTGGGGGTACGCAGGTCCACCAGTTTCGGCTGGTAGACCGTCCTGGCCCCCATCGTCTAGCGGCCTAGGACGTCGCCCTCTCACGGCGGTAACGCGGGTTCAAATCCCGCTGGGGGTACACGGCTCACGAGGCCCGGTCCATCTGGACCGGGCCTCGTGCCGTTTCTGCTGCCCGCCGGCATCCGCGAGACAGGCCTTCGACCCGCGAGGGCGGGGCTCAGCCCAGCTTCGGGTCGCGGCCGCCCTCGATGAACGGGTCGGGACGTCGTGCGCCCGGCTCGTAGCGGTGGGCGGGAAGCCCGGGCGGCGCGGCAGCGGGCGCGCCGGAGCCGGCGACGTCGGCGGGGGAGACCACCGGGATGGGCTGGGTGGGCGGCGGCGGTCCGGGATGAGTCATCGGGTGCCCGCCAGGGACGACGACGATGCTGGGTCCCGGCTTGGGGTCTTCCTTCTTGGGCTCGGGCGGCGGGAAGAACGTCGCCGTGAGCTGGTGGTAGCGCGCGTCCGGCTGGGGGACGTAGTCGATCAGGCTCAGCTCCTGGTCCTGGCCCGCCGACTCGAAGCGGAACGACCCGAAGCCGAGCAGCATGCCGTGCGGCGGACGGCTGAACCGGAAGTCCGTCACGGACTTGGTGGGCATGGTGCGCACGGTGGTGCCGACGATCCCCGAGATCAGACGGATCTGCAGGTTGGTCACCACGAACCACTCGGCGCGCCACTCGAGCCACCGCCACACCAGGTTGCCGGCGACCACGAGGAAGCCCAGCCACAGCCACGACAGCTCGGGGACGCTCACGGTCGCCGAGACGACGAAGACGAACACCGCCACCGCGATGAGGAGCGGCTTCCAGAGGCACGCCCAGTGCCGGTGCGTGGCGAAGACCACCTTCTCCTTCGGTCCGACGTACCGGAAGAGAGAGCGGTTCTGGAAGAGGATGTCCGACGCGTCGCTCACGCTGGCTCCCGCGCGCGGCTCAGATCTGCACGAGGCTGGCGAAGAACTGGCCGAAGCCCGCGAACGCGCTCACGATGACTTCCCAGATGGCACGGACGACCTCGGCAGATCCTTCGGGGTTCGTGATGATCGCGTAGAGCAGGAAGATCACGACCACCCAGGTCAGGGCTGTCTTCACCTTCGGCGGCATCAGATTCCTCACGGTCGCTTCGTGGTTGCCTCCCGGGTCGGGAGGCACGTCCACGTCAAAGCGTACTTTCCGGACCGGTACCAGGGGAATCACTGGCCCCGGCGTGCCGCACCTCGGTGCGCTACTCCCCGGCGCGGTGGAGCACCTCGGTGAGCTTGTTCGCGGCCGCGACCACAGCGCCGGCGTGGAGCCGGCCGGGCTGGCGCGAGAGGCGCTCGACAGGCCCGGAGACGCAGACGGCGGCGACGACACGACCCGACGGACCACGCACCGGCGCGGACACCGAGGCGACGCCCAGCTCACGTTCTGAGACGGACTGGGCCCAGCCGCGCCGTCGGACACCCGACAGGATGGTGGCGGTGAAGACCGCCTCGCGCAGACCGCGGTGCAGGCGGTCCGGTTCCTCCCAGGCGAGGAGGATCTGGGCTGCCGATCCCGCGTTCATGGTGAGCGTGGCGCCCACGGGGATGGAGTCGCGGAGCCCCACGGGGCGCTCTGCGGCGGCCACGCACACGCGGTGGTCGCCCTGCCGGCGGTAGAGCTGGGCGCTCTCGCCGGTGTGGTCGCGCAGCGCCACGAGCACGGGGTTCGCGGCGGCGAGCAGCCTGTCCTCGCCCGCCGCGGTGGCGAGCTCGTTCAGCCGCGGACCGAGCACGAACCTGCCCTGCATGTCGCGCGCCACCATGCGGTGGTGTTCCAGTGCCACGGCCAGCCGGTGAGCCGTCGGGCGGGCGAGGCCCGTCGAGGTCACAAGCTGCGCCAGCGTGGCGGGACCCGCTTCGAGGGCCCCCAGAACGGACGCGGCCTTGTCCAGCACGCCGACTCCGCTAGTATCGTCCATACCTCGATATTGCCGTCTCGTAACGTGAGATTGCAAGTCGGGCACGAGAAGTGACTACTGAGGAGGCAACCCGCATGGCCGGCACGCTGGCGGAGAAGGTCTGGGAGGCGCACCTGGTGCGCCGTGGCGAGAACGGATCGCCGGACCTTCTCTACATCGACCTGCACCTCGTCCACGAGGTGACCAGCCCCCAGGCGTTCGAGGGCCTCCGGCTCGCGGGCCGCCCGGTGCGCCGGCCCGACCTCACGATCGCGACCGAGGACCACAACACCCCCACGCTGGACATCGACCTGCCGATCGCGGACCTCACGAGCCGCACGCAGATCGACACCCTGCGCGCCAACGCCAAGGAGTTCGGCGTACGCCTGCACTCCCTGGGCGACGCGGACCAGGGCATCGTCCACCAGGTGGGACCCCAGCTCGGGCTCACGATGCCCGGCCTGACGGTGGTGTGCGGCGACTCGCACACGTCCACGCACGGCGCGTTCGGCGCGCTGGCGTTCGGCATCGGCACGTCCGAGGTGGAGCACGTGCTCGCCACGCAGACGCTGCCGCTCGCGCCGTTCAAGACCATGGCGATCACCGTGGACGGCACGCTCCCCGCGGGCGCCACGTCCAAGGACATCATCCTGGCGATCATCGCCAAGATCGGGACCGGCGGCGGTCAGGGCTACGTGCTCGAGTACCGCGGCGAGGCCATCCGCTCGCTCTCCATGGAGGCGCGGATGACGATCTGCAACATGTCGATCGAGGCCGGCGCCCGTGCCGGCATGATCGCCCCGGACGAGACCACGTTCGAGTACCTCAAGGGCCGTCCCCACGCGCCCGAGGGCGAGGACTGGGACGCCGGCGTGGAGTACTGGAAGACGCTCCGCAGCGACGACGACGCGGAGTTCGACGCCGAGGTGGTGCTCGACGCGGCCGATCTCGAGCCGTTCGTCACCTGGGGCACCAACCCCGGGCAGGGCCTGCCCCTGTCCGCGTCTGTGCCGGTGCCGTCCGAGATCGCCGACGAGAACGAGCGGGTCGCCGCCGAGCGCGCGCTCGAGTACATGGGCCTCGAGCCCGGCAAGCCGCTGCGCGAGGTCGCCGTGGACACGGTCTTCATCGGCTCGTGCACCAACGGGCGCATCGAGGACCTGCGGTCCGTGGCCAAGGTCGTCAAGGGCCGCAAGAAGGCCGACAGCGTCCGCGTGCTCGTCGTCCCGTCGTCGGCGCGCGTGCGCCTGCAGGCCGAGGCCGAGGGTCTCGACGTGATCTTCAAGGAGTTCGGCGCCGAGTGGCGCAACGCCGGGTGCTCCATGTGTCTCGGCATGAACCCCGACCAGCTCGCGCCGGGAGAGCGCTCGGCCTCCACGTCGAACCGCAACTTCGAGGGCCGCCAGGGCAAGGGCGGGCGTACGCACCTCGTGTCGCCGCTCGTCGCGGCCGCGACCGCGATCCGCGGCACCCTGTCGTCCGTCTCGGACCTGGACCTGCCGTACGACGTCGACATCACCACCTTCGACGGGTCCCCGCTGCCCGTCCCGGCCGGAATCTGATTCGGAGACCCCGATGGAGAAGATCACCACCCACACCGGCGTCGGCGTCCCGCTGCGCCGCAGCAACGTCGACACCGACCAGATCATCCCGGCGGTGTACCTCAAGCGCGTGACCCGCACCGGCTTCGAGGACGCGCTCTTCGCGGCCTGGCGCGGCGACCCCGCGTTCGTGCTCAACCAGGACGCGTACCGCAACGGCTCCGTCCTGGTGGCCGGGCCCGACTTCGGCACCGGCTCGTCCCGCGAGCACGCCGTCTGGGCGCTCAAGGACTACGGCTTCCGCGTGGTGCTGTCGTCCCGCTTCGCCGACATCTTCCGCGGCAACTCGGGCAAGCAGGGCCTCGTGACGGGCATCGTCTCGCCCGAGGACATCGAGCTCCTGTGGAAGGTCCTGGAGACCAAGCCGGGCACCGAGGTCACCGTCGACCTCGAGGCGAAGACCGCGACGGCCGACGACGTCACGGTGCCGTTCCAGATCGACGACTACACCCGCTGGCGCCTCATGGAGGGCCTGGACGACATCGGCCTCACGCTGCAGAACGAGGGCGACATCTCCGCCTTCGAGGCGCGGCGCGAGTCGTGGCGCCCCAGGACGCTGCCGGCGAAGCACCTGCCGAGCGTCCCGATCGAGGCGGCGCGCGCGGTCTGAGCCGCCCGGCCGTGCCGCCGAGGTAGTACCTCCGTCCCGATCTCCTGGCTGATGCCCAGGACGTCCCGGACGGTGGTACTACCTCGGCGCTCTGCTTCTCTCCAGCGGGCGCCCTACAACCGGGGCGGACCCTGGCGCACCCGCTCCAGGAGCGACTCCGGGGTCGCGGTCGCCGGGTCCCACCGCGACTCGATCCACCACGTGGCGCCGGCCTCGGCCAGCGCGGAGGCGTGCTCGGCGGCCTCGACGAGGTCGGCGGGCAGGACCCTCTGCGCGACGACGTCCCACGGACCCTCCGTACCTGCGGCGGCCCGGCGGTCGCGTGCCCACGCGACGAGGTCGGCCACGTCCTGGGGCCCGAGCGGGGTCTCCGCCGCCGTGGTGGTGGTGCTGCGGAGCTGCGGCACCACCCCGTCCCACCGCGCCGCCCGGCTCATCGACTTCTCGCTGGGCCAGGCGGCGACCGGCCACACCGGGATGCGGCCGTTGACCGGCGGCACCGGGAAGCGGAAGTCTCCGGTGTGCAGGTGCGTGCCGTCGAACGCGAACCGCTCGCCCGACCAGGACTCCGCCAGGTAGGCGAGGAGGTCGTCGAGGAGCTGGGCCCGCTCGCGCAGACCCTTCTCCTGCTCGGGGACCGAGGCGAACGCGTGGTCGTCCAGGACGCCCAGGCCGACGGGCAGGACCAGCCGCCCGCCGGAGAGGTGGTCCACGGTGAGAGCGCGCTGCGCGAGCTCCCAGGGCCGGTGCCGGGGGAGGGCGAACACCAGCGCGCCGAGCGTGATCCGCTCGGTCACCGTCGCGGCGGCGGAGAGGATGCTGAACGGGTCCCAGGTGGCGACCCCGCCGCCGCCCCAGTCGCCCAGGTCTACCCCGTCCCAGAAGAAGAAGCCGTCCCAGCCGTGCTCCTCGCACTCGCGAGCGAGCGCGACGTGCTGTTCAGGCGTGCCGAAGCTGCTGACGAATCCGAATCTCATGCTCCGACGCTACGCGTGACCACCGACACTCGCGGGTGCGGCTTCGAGGTGCGTACGGAGGGCGGCGAGGGTCCTGGCCACCGTGGTGAGGTCCCGGCCGGATAGCCCGGCGCCACCGAGCAGCTCGCCCACGGCCGCTGCGTAGGTGGGACGCATCGCGTCCAGCAGCGTCGCTCCCTCGGGCGTGAGCGACAGGACTGACGAGCGCCGGTCCGCTGGGTCCACCGTGCGGCGCACCAGCCCGTCGCGCTCCTGCCGGTCGACCCCCTTGCTCGCCGCCCCGACGGTGATGGCGAGCACACGGACGACGTCGGACACCCGGCAGCCCGGCACCTCGGCGACCACGCGCAGCAGGTCGAACCGGCCGAGGCCGGAGCCGTGCGCCTCCCGCAGGCGGGCGTCGACCGCCGTGTAGAGGCGGACCTGGACGCGCACGAGGTCGTCGAAGAGCCGCCCGTGGTCGGTCCGCGGGCTCCGCCCGTGCGCCGGAATAGATTCCACGGAATCTTTATTGGATTCCATGGAACCTATCTTCTACCCCGGGAGCCCTCATGGACCACGCCGCGCTCACCGACCTCCGCGCCTTCTACGCGACGTTCGGCGACCTGCCGGAACCCTGCTCTACCTCCACGGCGGCGGGTACACGATCGGCTCGGCGCGTACAGGGCTCCCGCTCGCCGCGCGCCTCGCCGTCGGCGCCTCGCTGGACGCCGTCGTCCTCGACTACCGCCTCGCCCCCGAGCACCCCTACCCCGCCGCGGTCGACGACGCCCTGGCCGCCTACGAGGTGCTCGTCACCGAGCGTGATCCCGCTCGCGTGGTCCTGGCGGGCGACTCCGCCGGCGCCGGGCTGGCGCTCGCCACGGTCGTCGCTGCACGGGACCGCGGGCTGCCGCTGCCCGCGGCGCTCGCCTCGTTCTCGGGCTGGTTCGACCTCACGACGAGCGGCGACAGCCTGACCGGCAAAGAGGCGGCGGACCCGGTCTTCGACGCCGCGGACATCGCCGACTACGCCGCCACCTACCTCGCGGGGGCCGACGCCGGAGGGCCGCTCGCCAGCCCGCTGCTCGCCGACCTCGCGGGCCTCCCGCCGCTGCTCCTCCAGGTCGGCACGTACGAGGTGCTGCTCGACGACTCGACCCGGTTCGCAGCCCGCGCCGCCGCGGCGGACGTGGACGTGGTCCTGGAGGTCTACGCGGGACAGGCGCACGTGTTCCAGCACCACCACACGTCCGAGCCGACGGCGGCGCGCGCCCTCGAGAGTGCTACGGCCTTCCTGGCGCGGGCTGTCGCCGGGTGAGCCGGGGCTTCCGGGGCGGGTGTCGGCGCGGCCGGGCCGCTACCGCGACTCGAACGGGGCCGTCGCCCAGTCCGCCGGGAGCTCGCGGGCGGTCCACGCCGGGTCGGGCGTCCAGTCGGCCCAGGCCTCGTCCCACCAGCGCTTCCCGGCGTCGAGCAGGCCGGCGATGCGGTCTCCCTCGGCCTGGATGTCGGCCGACCGTCCTGGGTAGCGCAGCTCGCCCACCGCGGCGAACTCTTCGACGTCCTTCCACCGGTAGGTGTCGGCGTCGGCGGGAAGCACCAGGTCCAGCTCGTGGTCGAGGGTGTCGAAGCCGATCGGTGTGCGGCGTGGTGCGTCCTGCAGGTTGAAGTACCAGGTACGGAACTGGCGCTCGGGGCCCGACCAGAACAGGAAGATGGCGTGCTCCACGCCCGTCCACTGGAGGTCGAGGCGCCCGTGGCCGTGCCAGGCGAGGTGGCCGGCGGACTCCCACGGGTGGCGGCCCGCCGGGAAGCGGCCGGCGTCGGGGAAGCCGAACGGCGTGCCGTCCGGCGTGTACGTGACGAGGAGGTCGCCGTCGTCGTGCACGCAGATCTGGGGCGCCGCGAACCAGACCTCGCCCCGCAGGATCTCGCGCCGCACCACCGTCTGACCGGGCTGAAAGACCATGCGGGGACGGTAACCCACGACTGCCGCGCGGCCCTGACGGCGTCCGTGCACGGCGGCCGACGTCGGGCCGCCCGGCTACGGTGAGCACCGTGACGGAGACCCGACCTGTGGTGGAGATGTGGACCGACGGCGCCTGCAAGGGCAACCCCGGACTCGGCGGCTGGGGCGCGCTGCTGCGCGCCGGGCAGCACGAGAAGGAGCTGTTCGGCGGCGAGGCCGTGACCACGAACAACCGCATGGAGCTCACCGCCGTGGTGGAGGCGCTGCGGGCGCTCAAGGTGCCCAGCGAGGTGACGATCCACGTGGACTCGTCGTACGTCATGAACGGCATGAAGACGTGGATCGCGGGCTGGAAGCGCAACGGCTGGAAGACGGCCGGCAAGCAGCCCGTGAAGAACGTGGACCTGTGGCAGGCGCTGGACGCCGAGGTCGCCAAGCACGTGGTCCGCTGGGTGTGGGTCAAGGGCCACGCCGGCGACCCGGGCAACGAGCGCGCGGACGCGCTGGCGAACAAGGGCGTCGACACGGTGCGGTAGTGCGACGCACATCACGCGCCGAGGGTTTGCCGGGGCGAATAGGCTGAGACCCATGGCTTCCCACTACGACGTCGTGCTCCTCGGAGCGGGCCCCGGCGGCTACGTCGCCGCCATCCGCGCGGCCCAGCTCGGCAAGTCCGTTGCGATCATCGAGGAGAAGTACTGGGGAGGTGTGTGCCTCAACGTCGGGTGCATCCCCTCCAAGGCGCTCCTGCGCAACGCCGAGCTGTCGCACATCTTCACCCACCAGGCCGACTTCTTCGGCATGTCGGGTGACGTGACGTTCGACTTCGGCAAGGCGTGGGACCGCTCGCGCGTCGTGGCCGAGGGCCGCGTCAAGGGCGTCCACTTCCTGATGAAGAAGAACAAGATCACGGAGTACGACGGCCGCGGCACCTTCCGCGACGCGAACACCATCGAGGTTGCGCTGAACAACGGCAGCACCGAGACGGTGACGTTCGACAACGTGATCATCGCGACCGGCTCGAAGGTGCGCCTGCTGCCGGGCGTGGAGCTGTCCGACAACGTGGTCACCTACGAGACCCAGATCATGACGCGCGACCTGCCGCGGTCCATCGCCATCGTCGGCGCGGGCGCGATCGGCATGGAGTTCGCGTACGTCCTGAAGAACTACGGCGTGGACGTCACGATCATCGAGTTCCTCGACCGTGCCCTGCCGAACGAGGACGCGGACGTCTCCAAGGAGATCGCCAAGCAGTACAAGAAGATGGGCGTGCCGATCCTGACGTCCACCAAGGTGGAGACCGTCAAGGACAACGGCTCGTCCGTGTCCGTCACGTACACGGGCGTCAAGGACGGCAAGGCCGGCTCGCTCGAGGTCGACAAGGTCCTCATGGCCGTGGGCTTCGCGCCGAACGTCGAGAACTTCGGCCTCGAGAACACCGGCGTGCAGCTCACCGACCGCGGCGCCATCGCGATCGACGACCACATGCGCACCAACGTGCCGCACATCTACGCGATCGGTGACGTCACCGCCAAGCTCATGCTGGCGCACGTCGCGGAGGCGCAGGGCGTCGTCGCCGCGGAGACCATCGCCGGTGCCGAGACCATGACGCTGGGCGACTACCGCATGATGCCGCGCGCCACGTTCTGCTCCCCGCAGGTGGCGTCCTTCGGCCTCACCGAGCAGCAGGCGCGCGACGAGGGCTACGACGTGAAGGTGTCGTCCTTCCCGACGATGGCCAACGGCAAGGCCCACGGTCTCGGTGACACCACGGGCTTCGTCAAGCTCGTGGCCGACGCCAAGTACAACGAGATCCTCGGCGCGCACATGATCGGCCCGGACGTCTCCGAGCTGCTGCCGGAGCTCACGCTCGCGCAGAAGTGGGACCTCACGGCCGACGAGATGGCCCGCAACGTGCACACGCACCCGACGCTGTCGGAGTCGGTGCAGGAGACGATCCACGGCATCGCGGGGCACATGATCAACTTCTGATCGCTCCGGCCGGCTCGTCCGGCCGAAGCGCCTGGCCAGAGGCCCGGAACCGCGGAATCTCGCGGTTCCGGGCCTTCTTGCGTCTGGGGTGTCGTGGACACCTGAGGTCGTAGGAGGTCCGAGATTGCCACCCGCTATGGCACGGGGATGGCACGACGGACACGACGCGATCCAGGAGGACGACCATGAGCGAGACGACGAAGCAGCGAAGCCGCGAGGCGTGGGGGAGCCTGCGACGGCTCCCCTCGAAGCGGTGGCAGGCGCGCTACACGGGACCGGACGAGAGAACCTACAGCGCGCGGACGGAGGACGACCGGCCGCTGACCTTCGTGACGAAGGGTGACGCGCGGGCATGGCTCAACCGGGTGCACGACCGCATCGCGCGCGGGGAGTGGTTGCCGCCGGAGGAGGCGGCGCGGCGCCGTCGGGAGGAGGCGGAGGCTGCTGCGGTCCGCGACGTGACCTTTCGCGAGTACGCCGAGCAGTGGCTGGACCGGATCGCACACGAGCCCGGCAAGGGTGGGAAGGTGCGGCGCCCAGGAACGGTGCTCGCCTACCGCGGCCGGGTGCACAACTACCTGATGGAACCCCTCGGCGACGTTCGGGTGCGGGACATCGACATCGCGCGCGTGCGGGAGCTCGCGTCGCGGCTCGCAGCCCTGCCGTCCGTGCTGAAGCCCGGAGCGAAGCACAACGGTGTGGCGGGCGATGCCATCGACACGCTGAAGATCATCCTGAGGGCGGCAGTGCGGGACGGGATCCTGGCGACCGTGCCGGACGTGCCGACGCCCTCGCGCAGGTCGGTACGGCACGACGACCAGCACACGCCGGAGGACGACGTCGCGACCCCGCAGCAGGTGGATTCGCTCTACGAGGCCGTGCCGGAGCTCTGGCGGGTCGCGGTGCTCCTGGCTGCGTGGTGCCAACTCCGGCGCGGTGAGGCGTTGGGCCTCCAGCGGCGAGACATCGTCTGGGACGCCGACCGGAAGTCCGCAACGCTGTTCGTGCGGCGGCAGAAGAACGGGACGACGGGGAAGCTGGCCGACCCGAAGTCCGAGAAGGGTGTGCGGTCCATGTCGGTGCCGCCGCTGATGCTCGACCGGCTGAGGGAGCACCTGGACGCTCGTGTGGCGGCAGGTCCGACGGCGCCTGTCCTGCCGACCGAGCCGAAGGGCACCAAGCACCTGTCCTCGTCGCAGTGGAACAGCGTGTGGGCCGAGTCGAGGAACGCGGTCGGAGGGCTGCCTCCCGGCTACCGGTTCCACGACCTGCGACACACGGGCCTGACACGGTTCGCGCAGGAGGGGGCCACGCTGGCCGAACTGATGCGGCGTGGCGGACATGCCGACGTCAACGTGGTGCTCCGCTACCAGAAGGCGACCATGCAGCGTGACATCGACCTGGCGGCACGGATGAGCGCGACGGTCGTGAAGGAGCTGAGGCGCACGCGGAGGCGTGGCGGAGCAGCGGCGGCCTGACGTCGCCCGGCGACGCGCGTCCGGACCCTTGGTGTGTGCCGCGCACCTGAGTTCTGAGGACAGGACTCGGGAGGCTCATCATGTCTGCTCGAAGGATCACGGCTCGGGACGAGGCCGCTGGCGTCCAGCGGAGCGGTGAGGGGCGCCTGGTCGCTCTCGATGTTGCTGCCGAGGCGCTGAGCGTGTCGGTCAAGACGCTGCGTCGTCGCATCGCGGACGGCACCGTTCGCGGCTACCGGGTAGGGCGCCTCGTGCGGGTCGACGTCGACGAGGTACGTGCGGCGCTGGTCGTGGTCATCCCGACGGTGCGCTGACCGTGCCGGCTGGCGCTTGCGCGGGCTGTGGCAAGCGGGACGCCTCATGCCTAGAACTGACCCGGTGCCGGACGGCGTCCGGCATCGCGGAAATCCGCTTCGCGTAGATCCTCCGGTCCGCGGTCCGGCGACCGTCGCGAGCGCTTCCCGGCACTTTCGTTGGGATCGGCGATGGGAGGGGTTCGCGCGTTGCGGCCGGTGTCGCGGAAGGTGGTGATCTGGTCGGCGAGGTGTTCGAAATGGTTCCAGTCCTCGTCGCTGGCGGCGGTCGCGATGGCGGCGGGGTTCGTGCCGTCTGCCTGGCCGCAGAGGTTCTGCCAGAGGTTGTCCAGGGCGTGCAAGGTGCGGACGAAGTCCTGATCGGCTGGTGCCTTCGCCCGCGGCTTGGCGGGCTTCGCGGAGTTCTTCGTCGCGGCCTTGGCCGTGACGCGGGCGACGGCTCGGGCGGCGTCGTCGGCGAGGTCGTCGACGGTGACGGGCGCGATGGTGGTGCGGGTGGGGTCCAGGGCGGCGATCTGGATCATGGCGTGGTCGTAGGTGGGGAAGGTGGGTGCGCCGGCCTGGATGTCCTCCACGGCCAGGGCGGCGAGCTGGCGGGCGACGGGGGTGGCGGCCTCGTCGTCGGCGATGGCGCGTAGGGCGCTGATGCGTTCGAGGCGTTTGTAGGCGGCTTTGCCGGTGACCAGGACGGCGGCCTTGTGCCGGGCGTCGCCAGGGTGTTGTGGTTCCGGCAGGTTGCCGGGACCGCCTGGTTCCGTCTCGTCGGGTGTGGGGTTCGGTGTCGTGATCGTGGGGTGGAAGCGGGTGGCGGCCTGGCGGCGGGCGGCTTCCTCGCGTTCGACGGTCAGGATCTCGTCGTACAGCTCGGACTCCTCGACCGGGTTCAAGGGCTTGCGCTGGGTGTTCTCCTCACGCTCGGCGAGCAGGGCGGCGAGGTGGGTGGAGATCCCCGAGCGCACGTGGACGGCGATCGTGGTCCACCCAAGCCGGCGGGCGGCCTCGAGCCGCCGGTGCCCGCAGATCAGGACCCCATCCGGGGTGGCCGTGATGGGCTGGAGCAGACCGAGCCGGTCGATCGACGCGGCCAAGGGTCCCAGGTCCCCGAGGTCGTGGCGGTGGCGGGCACCGACGGTGATGGAGTCGACGGCGCGGTGCAAGGCGTTGTCGTTCACGCGGCCACCACCTGAGGCCGGGCCGCGAGCAGCGCCGTGACGAGGGTGTCGTCGGCAAGCAGGGACCGGACCGGTTCACCGGTCAGGAGCCGGCGCAGCACCCCCGGCTGCGATGCGCGCGGTGTACCGGTGCCGATGAGGACTCGGCAGAGTGCGGTCCAGGTGCGGGGTGGGACGTCGAGAAGGCGGGGCAGGGTCAGGTCGCGGCGCAGCGCCTCGTACGCACGCTGGGGATCGCCGGCGGTGGCGAGGCGGTCGCAGACATGCCCGACGCCGAGCTCGGCGACCGCGCGGGGCCAGCCGAGCGAGCACAGCAGCTCGACGGCGTTCGCCACACAGATGCGCACCTGTACCGGGGTGAGCCCGCCGGTGCCCCGCGCGGCGGTGCCGGGTCCCGGCTCGTCCACCGGGTCGGCAGCCGGGTGGTGGTCGCCGAGCCGGACCACCCGGGCCAGGCCCGTGTCGGTCAGCAGGCGGCGGGCGGTGCTGGTGGAGCAGAGCAGGGCGTCGGCGCGCTCGTCCGCGGCCAGGGTCAGGCGGACGGCGTGGGTGACCACCGCCCACGGGTCGCGCGCCCGGGCGGTGGCGGGGGCGCGCAGCACGTGGAACGCCGCAGCGGCGGCGTCCAACGGTTGTTGGTGGTGCTTGTGGGCCAGGGCCGCGTACCGGGTCGAGCACAGCTCCAGCAGAGCGCTCGCCTGCGGGTCGCTCGCCCACGCTGCCGGGTCGGTCTGGAGGCGGAGCAGCAGGGCTCGTAGTCCCTCGCTCGTCGTGAACGACCCGCCCGGCGGGGTGCGGGGCGTGGTCATCGGTGGTGGTCAATGGTGCTCGCCTCCTCCGCCGCGATGTGGACTCTGGTGTCGAGGATGACGAGCGCCCGCATCCGGTCGCGCACCCCGAACCAGGGGTGCGTAGCGGCCGTGGCTCCGGGACGCGTGCCGTCGGTCCCGGTCAGGTGCGCACCCCCGTGCGCACCCCGGAAGACCGCTCCCGGCCGGACAGTCCGACGCTCCAGGGCTGGCCGCCCACGCCGGACCCGCATCGCGGGAACACCGCGCGCAGCCGGTCGCCGGGCACGCGCGGTGGGTCGCGGTGCGTGGCGGACGGGCTCATGCGGGTCATACCCAGCACCGTGCCACACGGAATTCGCGCAAAACGCATTGGTGAAACCGCGCAGGGACGCCGCTCGGAACCGTTCGGGCAGGTCAAAACCGCGCGCTACTCGTCCTTGCCGCATGCCCCCGCGATACCGCCCGGCGCGGCTTTGTTCGGCGATGACCGCCCACGAGCCCGCCCACGCGGCGGACGGTCCAGCCACTCGCGGGAGACCGTCCCGGAACCGTCACCAGCAGAACAGAGCGCACCGGCCCCACCGTTCCGGTGCGACCCGTCAAGGCTCGGCCGGAGCGTGTCGTCGCGTCAGGGATGTGTGCGCACCCCCGGCGTGCTCGGCCGTGCGCGGCGGGGCGTTGGCGCCGTGGGCCGGCCACTCGGATCGGGGCGACGGCCGCGCCGGGGGACGTGCGCGCACCTGGCCGTCAGGAGGTATTCGCCATGCCCACTTCCACAACGCCACCCATCACCACCACACCCATCACCATCACCATCACCATCACCATCACCATCACCATCACCATCACCATCACCATCACCATCACCATCACCATCACCATCACCATCACCATCACCATCACCAACCCAGTCACACCTCAGGCAGTCGAGGGCGGGGCTGCGGATGCAGTGGATGTCACCGCCCTCGGCAGCGCCGGGCGCCGGCCCGGGGGTGGTTCGCGGTGACGGTCTCGGTGCGGAAGATGAGTGCGGGCAACGGGTACGAGTAGCTGCTGAAGTCGGTCCGCAACGCCGACCTCGACGCACCCGCCGCCCCGGTGGTTGGGCTGGCAGGTTCGTGGGTGGATCCGGTGGCGGCGTACTACGCCGAGGCGGGGACCCCGCCGGGGTTCTGGCTCGGTGCCGCCGTACGGGATCTCGGGCATGGTGAGCAGGCCCCGGGGGACGGGGTGACCACGACGCACTTGCGGCGGCTGCTGGGTGCGGGCGTCGACCCGATCACCGCCGAGCCGTTGGGCCGCCGGTACCCGAAGTATCGTCCGGTCGGGGAGCGGATCGAGGAACGCGCCGCCCAGCTCGACCCCGCACTCTCCGTTGGGGAGCGGGCGGCGGCGGTGGACGCGATCACCGCGGAGGAGGTCGCGGCGGGGGACAAGACCGCGACGGCAGGGTTCGACCTGACGTTCTCCGCCCCGAAGTCCGTCAGCGTGCTGTGGGGGCTGTCGGACAGGACCACCCAAGCGTTGATCCTGGCGGCGCACCACCAGGCCGTCGCCGAGACCGTCGCGTTCATCGAAGCCCACATCGCGAGCACCCGGGTCGGCACGGACGCCGGGGACGGGTCCGTCGCGCACGTGGACGTGACCGGGCTTGTCGCGATGGGGTTCGACCACTGGGACTCCCGTTCCCACGACCCCCAGCTGCATACCCACCTCGTGGTGGCGAACAAGGTCAGAGCGGTCGTGGACGGGAAGTGGCGGACGCTGGACTCGAGGGCCCTGTTCAACGCCAACGTCGCGTTCTCGGAGTTCTACAACGCGGTCCTTGCCGACCGCCTCACCGCCACCTTGGGGGTGACGTGGTCGCGGCGTCAGCGAGGCCGGGACCGGTCGGCGGTCCTGGAGATCGACGGCATCAGTGACGACCTGCTGGCCGAGTTCTCGTCACGCAGTGTGGAGATCGAGCACTGCGCCGACGCGCTGATCCGCGAGTACCGCGAGAAGCACGGGCGCCAGCCGTCGCGGCGAACGATCGTCAAGCTCCGTGCGCAAGCCACGTTGGCGACGCGTCCGCCGAAGACCCTGCGGTCGCTGGGCGACCTCACGGACTGGTGGCACCAGCGCGCGACCCGCGTCCTTGGCAGCGACTCCCGGGCGTGGGTCCGGGGTCTGCTGGCCGGCGCCGCGCGCCGCGCGAGCGCTGGTGCAGGGGCGGCGCGGCTGTACTCGGCGGACCAGGTCCCGGACGAGGCGATCACCTGTGCCGCCGCTGCGGTGCTTCTGGTGGTGGGGGAAAAGCGCGCCACGTGGCGGCACTGGAACCTGTGGGCCGAAGCCGAACGCCAGACCAACACCTGGCGGTTCACCACCGCCGAAGACCGCACCCAGGTAGTGGCCCGGATCGTCTCTATCGCTGAGGGTTCCAGCGTCGCCTTGACGCCGCCGGACCTGGCTCCCACGCCGCAGTTCCTGCTCCGCGCCGACGGCACCAACACCCTGCGACCCCGGCACGCGACCATCTACACCTCTGAAGCTGTCCTGGCCGCAGAAGAACGACTGCTCACCCTGGCGGCCGACACGACCGGCCGTGCCGTGGCCGGAACCCTCCTGCGGTCCGTCATCGAGGACGCGACCGGCCAGGGGATCGTCTCCGAGGCGCAGGGCGAGGCGGTCCTCTCAGTCGCCACCTCAGGACGCGCCCTGGACGTCCTGGTGGGTCCGGCCGGGAGCGGGAAGACGACCACGATGCGGTTGCTGCGCGCCGCGTGGGAGCACGCCCACGGCACCGGCTCGGTGGTCGGCCTCGCGCCCTCCGCCGCGGCCGCAGAGGTCCTGGCCGCCGAACTGCGGATCGGGTGCGAGAACACCGCCAAATGGCTCACCGACCACACCGCCGGAGCGACGGTGTTCCGGCCGGGGCAACTGGTCATCGTGGACGAGGCTTCCCTGGCCGGCACCCACACCCTGCACGCGATCACGGCGCATGCCGCGAGCGTGGGGGCGAAGGTGCTGCTGGTCGGGGACCCGGCCCAGCTCTCCGCGGTTGAGACAGGCGGAGCGTTCAACCTCCTGGTCACCGAACGCAAGCGCGCGACCGGGGATGTGCCGGAGCTGACCGAGGTCCACCGCTTCACCCAGCAGTGGGAGAAGACCGCGAGCCTGCGCCTGCGCGACGGCGACCCTAACGTCCTCGCCCTCTACGAGGAGCACGACCGCATCCGTGCCGGGACGACGGAGGAGATGGTCCGGGCCGCGTACGAGGCGTGGAAGGCCGACAGCGACGATGGGAGGGTCTCGGTGCTGATCGCGGCGGACGGGTCGACGGTCACCGACCTGAACCGTCGCGCCCGCGCCGAACGCCTCCTGGCCGGGACTGTGGACGACGGGCGCGCCGCCCGCCTGACCGGTGACGTCGAAGCCTCGGCGGGGGACGTGATCGTGACGCGTCGCAACGACCGCCGCCTGCGCCACGGGCACGACGGGTGGGTCCGTAACGGCAACCTCTGGCAGGTGCTTGCCGTGCACAGGGACGGGTCGGTCACCGCCAGCCGCATCGACCCCGACCAGCAGGCTCGGAAAACGCCCACCAGCACAAACACCCGTGGCAGGAACCGCATCGGGGAAACCGTGCACGCCCGGCGAGGAAGCGCGCACCCGGCCGGGACGGTCCGGCTGCCCGCCGCCTACGTCGCCCAGCACGTCGACCTGGGTTACGCGATCACCGCCCACCGCGCCCAGGGCCTGACCGTCGACACCGCCTACACGGTCGCCACCCAGACCATGACCCGCGAGGCCCTGTACGTCCCGCTCACCAGAGGACGAGACGCCAACGTGGTGTTCGTACCTGTCGACCAGCCCGACCACGACCAGAACCACGACCACGCCCCGGCCGCCGGGCATGTGGACCACGACGTCCCCGACCTTGCCCGAGCCCGGGCGCGGGTGGTCCTGGCTGGCATCCTCGCCCGCCCCGGTAGCGAGCGCACCGCCCACGAGACACGACGCGCCGAGCGGGAGCAGTACGCCTCCATCGCCAGGTTGGCCGCCGAGTACGACACCATCGCCAGCCTCGCCCAACGCCCCCGCTGGGAACGTCTCGTCGCGGGTGCCCTCCGTGCCGTGGGTCTCACCGAGCCCGAGGTTGCCTACGTGCTGGCGTCCGAGGCGTTCGGACCCCTTTGTGCGCAGCTGCGCCGCGCGGAAGCTCATGGCCACTCGGTCGACATCCTGCTGCCACGCCTCGCCCGATCGCGGAGTCTGTATGAGGCGGACGACGTCGCCGCAGTCCTCCACCAACGCGTCGAGCACGCTACCGCCAGACCCGCGGTGCTCAGGCCGAGCCTGATCGCGGGCCTCATCCCCGAAGCCCTCGGCCCACTCCCGGACGACGTTCGCCGAGCACTCCAGGTCCGAGCTCACCTCATCGAGCAACGCGCGCACCACCTCGCCGCACGAGTAATCCGCGACGGTGAACCGTGGCTACGGCACCTGCCACGCCGACCTGCCGGAACCGACGCCGACAACGACCGGAGACGGTCTATCGTCGCCGCCGACCGCGAGAAGTACGACGTTACGAGCGACGCACCCCTTCGAGGCGTGCCAACGAGTCTTGCGCAGCGCGATGACGTCCGACGGCTGACCTTCGAGGTCCGCGCGCTCGTGGACGAACAGCACGAGCAGCGCAACCGATCGCGCGACACACAGCGCCGCGGGCCAGAGTTCTGAAACCGGCAGCGGACCGTTCCACGAGGCGACCTTTGCGTCTGGTCTCTATCGGCGGTCACCATGGTCGCAACGAGGCTCGTGATGAGTCGTGGTCCTTGCGCTCGGCTTGCCGTGCCGGACCTCCGGTGAGTATGCGAGTCCGTCCAGAACTACGCACGTGAGTGCAGCAACCCCGGCGAGGTCCTTCGCACTGCTGGACGATTCCAGGGCCCGGCGGCAGTACGCAGCGAGGTCGTCCGGGTCGAGGTCTGTGCGGACAAGGCCCTCGGCCGCGGCCTCCGCAATGAGGCTGGCGAACACGCTGTGCAGACGACGCTCAGCATCGGCGACCTCGTGGCCGCGATGGACGAGCGAGCTGATACTTGCGGACGAGTGTTTTCCGCGGTGGAAGCAGATCGACGAGTAGGCGGTGGCGACGGCCACGAGCCGAGCGCCGGTCGGCTCCGCTGCTCCGCGCAGGTCCTCAAGGGTCCTGAGATGGTCCTCGACGTGCCGCCTATGGTGCGCCACGAGGATCGACTCGATGTCTGCGAAGTACTTGTAGAGGGTTGGGCGACCGATCCCAGCAGCCTTTGCCACCTGCGACATGGTCAGCGAGAACGGGCCTTGTTCTTCGGCCAGACGCCAGGCTGCCTCCGTAATGGCATCCCGCACTGATCGGCGATGGCCGTCGATCGATTCCTCCCACAGCTTCGGCATCAGCCAATTGTATGGCTCGTCGTCGTCGTGACACTCTGACGGCAGCCGATACATTTTGTATTCAAATACTGATCTGCCAGCAGACGACATGAGGAGACGACCATGATGGAGAGCGCATCGGATGCGGCGCCGGGCAAGCCTCGAGAGCCCCATCCGGGGCTGCCTCGGTGGGTCAAGTTGCTGGCGATAGGCGCCGCGACAGCAGTTGTCGTGCTCGTGCTGGTCATGCTGCTCGTGGGCGGCGATCACGGCCCTGGTATGCACGGCTGATGCCGATGTCCCCGGCGATCCGGAAACTGATGCTGACGGTTCACGTCGCCAGTTCAGTGGGCTGGCTCGGCGCGATCGTCGCCTACATCGCATTGAACGTGCCCATCTTTGCAAGCGACGACCAGCAGACCGTGCGGGCTGCGTACGTGATGATGGATCCGGTGTTGCGGTATGCCTTGATCCCTCTCGCTGCGGTAGCGCTTGTGACCGGGATCGTCCAGGCCCTCGGTACGCCCTGGGGATTGCTGCGGCACTACTGGGTGGTGATCAGCCTTGTACTGACGGCTGTCGCGTTTGTGATCCTGGTGCTCCACCTGCCCGCGGTCGAGGCCATGGCCGCAGTCGCGGCGGACCCCGCTGGCGATGTCGACCAGCTCGGCGGGGATCTGTTCCACGCGGTCGGTGGGATGGTCGTGTTGCTCGTCCCGTTGGCTCTCAACATCTACAAGCCGCGGGGGATGACGCGGTACGGCTGGCGCCGCACTCAGGTACGCGACCCAGCGTAGGGGCCTCCCGGAGGATCTGTGGCGAGCGGGCCATGACCGCTCTAGCAGCCCACACGCCGGTGCGCCTGGTCCACGAGGGACCAGGCGCACCGTGATGTCACCCTGAAGCTCGGGCTGTCAATCGAGTGTCGAGGCCTGAGGAGCGGGGCTCAGCCGACGCGGATGAAGGTCGGGCTGTCCTGCCAGAGCTTGCTGTAGCGCACGGTCTGACCCGGGACGGGGGCCTCGATCTGCATTCCGTCACCGGCGTAGATCGCGATGTGGCCGGGGCTCCAGATCAGGTCGCCGGGCTGTGCCTCGGCGCGTGAGACCACGGTGCCGGCGTAGCGCTGCTGCGACGACGTGCGGGGCAGGGTGATGCCGACCTTGGCGTAGACGTACGAGGTGAAGCCGGAGCAGTCGAACCCGGCGGGGGTCGAGCCGCCCCACAGGTACGGCACGCCGAGGTACTGCATGCCGATGGCGACAACGTCCGAGTTGGCGCCGGCGAGGACGGGCGCGGCCTCCTCCGGGGTGTCGGCGGCCGGGACGGGAGCGGCGCGTGTCTCGGTCCGCGAGGCGACCTCGACGACGGACTGGAGTTCGGGTTCGGGCTCCGGCTCGGGCGCCGGGGTCACGGCGATCGTGCCGGTCTCGACGATGAACTCCGTGTCGGCGGCGACCGTCACCACAGGGGCCGAGGCCAGCGACTGGCGGGCGTCCGCGGTCAGCGCGTGGAAGTCGACGGTCGACACCGATCGGTCGTTCGCATTCGCGGGGGCGCTGAACATCCCCATGATGAGGCCGGAGCCGGCGGCGACGACGGCGCCCCGGCGGGCGGCGGCGCCGAAGTTGCGCGCAGCGGCGCGCGACAAGGGGGTCAGCGGGGTGATGGGGCTACGGGCAGCACGATGGCGCCCGGGCGTGCATGAGGTCACGTCGGTTCTCCTACCGCCTGCGAGGTGAGCTGTCGGGTTCGGGTCGGAGACAGACCCGGCCGCACACCTACCCGTGCGGCTTCACCCCAAGGACACCGGTGGTGCCCACTTGCATGGGTCCCCCGTCCCTGTCATCTGGTCGTACGAACCTCGGGGCGGTGACAGGGCTCGGCGTCCGCCTCGGGCGCCCGCGGATTCTCCGCGAGATGGATCGACCGTAACCCAGGATCGCGGAAATGTCACAGTCAGGTCACGACCCCCGAGTCCCCTGTCTTGTGACGTGACCGAAGTGCCGGGCTTGGGCATCAGCGGGCACTGAGAATACCCGCCGGGGGTATTCTCAGTGCAGCGCAAGGTGCTCCCGAGGCGCCGCTCCATGTGCCCAGCCGACCAGAGCGGGCCCGCGGCGCAGCTGAACCACCCTCCGGCACCACGGGCGTACACGAGGCAGTCGCCAACCAGGCGCCGCCGCATACGAGAGGAAGCAATATGAGCACCACGACGTACGCAGTCCAGGGAATGACGTGTGGTGGCTGCGCCGCCAAGGTCACCGGTGCCGTCAGGCAGGTCGACGGAGTCGAGGACACGTCGGTCGACCTCGCGGCCGGCACCGTGACGGTGGTCGGCCCCGGTGCCGACCAGGACGCGGTCCGTGTGGCCATCGCCCAGCTCGGTTACCAGGTCGCCTGAGCCGCCAAGACAGCACCGCCGCCGTCGGCGAGCTTGTAGCTCGTCGACGGCGGCAGTACGGGCCCGCCGCCACCTCATGCCGTGGTCGCCGCACCCACGAGCCAACCAGTGATCAGCACGACCGCCATCATGAGCACGGTTTCGGGTGTAGCAGTGCGGTGCAGAGCCTCCCCGGAGGGGCGGCCGTGCCGGCGTCCGTTCGTCGCGCTCAAGAGTGGAACAGTGTGGAAGTGGTTGTAGGCGCCGATGAGGCCGACCACAGCCACGACTGCGACCTTGGCGAGCAGAGCAAGGCCCCAGTCTGTCTCCCACAGTTGGGACACGCTGTCGAGAATCGTCGCCGTCAGTAGGACGCCAGCTATGCCGACGACCGCAAGGGAGGCTCCAGCGGTCACCGAGAACCTGGCAGCCATCAGCCCGACGTCGAGGTGTCGTCGTTCCTTCTGCCGATGCCGGAGGATCACGGTGAGCATGACCACACCTCCGAGCCAGGTCGCCGCACCCGCCAGATGGGCGACGTCGGCGGCCAGAACGAGCCAGCGTGGATCCGCGGTGTTGCTATGACCGTCGAGGACGATGCCGGCGGCGGCCAGGACGACGCCGACCATGGAGACGGCCGAGGTGCGCAGGCTGCGACGAGCCCCGGCCAGGACGGCGACGGCTCCGGCCGCATGCAGGCCGATCACCCAACCTGTCGCGCCCGCGAGCGAGTCGACGACGGCCGACGGCGAGACGGCGGCCGTGATGTCACCGTGGGCGAGAGTCACCGCCCGAGAGGCGACACGCAGGATCAGCCCGACCAGGATCACCGCACCGGTCCAGCGCACCGTGGAGAGCACGACGGGGATGTCCTCCGAGTCGCGTCCGCGCAGAACGAGACCGGCGAACGCTAGGCCGCCTGCTGCGACGAGCCACCCCCAGAGCGTCGCCGCGTTCCCGGACCTCCCTACCGCGTCGACGAAGGGCGGCACGGGGTGATCCTGCATCGACCCCATGGAGTGTCCCGAGTGCGACGCCGAAGGGCTGTCGTCGGAGTTGCCCGCCGAGCCCGATGCAGCTGTCGGTTCGCCGACGGTGAAAGCCAGGCGCCCATCGATCGTGTGACCGTCCTGCGCCGCGACGGACCAGCTCACGGTGTAGCTGCCGTCAGCCAACGGCGTGCCCGGCGTAGCGACGACGAGGACGCCGTCTTGGGCTTGGGTAACTTCGGCGTCGATGGTGCCCTCGGGGCCAGCGATCTCGACGGCCTCGCCGATGGGCGTCACTGGGAGCGTGAAGGTCAGGGTCACGGCGGCGACCGGACCCGTCGACGTGGACCCGTCCGCAGGATCGGACGAGGACAGCTTCGTATGGGCAAAGGCAGGCGTCGCGCACCAGACCGTCAGAGCGGTCGCCGCTAGCAGAGTGCGCACGAGTCTCAGCGCGAGGGTACTTGGCATGGCCGAGCGGCCTTCCGTCTCGTAGTGATGAACACACAGCGGCACCACCGCGGGACGGCGAACCAGGCGCTGTCGGCGGGGTGGCTCGTGGCGGCACTACGTGCGGCTGATACCCAGTGCGTCCAACGATGGTTCACACCATGCCCTCGTTGACGCCCTCACCGGACAACAGACCTGGACGAGCCGTGTCAAGACCCGGCCGGGGGCGCCGCCGGCCGGCAGGGCTAGGGTCAACGGGCCGGGCGTCGGCACCATCAGGCACATCACCGTCGACTCGTGGCACTCGCAAGTCTGACTGCAGTGGCCTGACCCGTCCCCACGGACTTGCGAGAGCGGTTCGATCACTGGTCCCGGCGGGACCTGAACGCGTTCTGGGAGATCGACGGCTCCTGCGGAAGCGGACGAAACCGATGCGTGCCCGGCCATGGCGTGCATGGAGACCACACCTGCGACCACGACCGCGACGACGAGCGCGCGGATGAGCGCGCGGACGATTCCTCGCCGCGGTGCGGGGAGGAACGATCGAAGCTCGGTCACTGTCGGCATGTCGTGGGCAGCGTAGCCGCTGCACTGTCACCTGGGCCGAGCACGGCTGGGTGGTCCCCGAGAACCCGCTAGTATCACCGGCGACGACAGATGGAAGAGGGCGAGCGGGTGACATCGAGGCGGGCGCACATCCACGGGACCTGGCCTATGGCCGGCACGGTGCAGTCCTACCGTGCCGCTCTCGTGGCACTGGTTGCGTGCCTGGTCCTCGGTGTCGTCGTCATGCATGCGATGAACGGTTCGTCGCACCACAGCGCATCGGCTCAGGCGCCATTTGCACCTGTCGCCTCCACCATCCAGGCCGTGGTGCTCCCGCCGGGAACGGCAGAGGCCCAGCCGGCCCCCAGCCAAGGGTGCGACGACGGCTGCGGCGCCGACTCCGTGATGACGGCGATGTGCCTGATGATCCTCGTCACGGTCGTCGGGGCGGCGCGCCTACACCGCAGACCGCTTCCCTGGGGCGTCCCCACCCTCGCTATGGGCACGCTCGTGCCGCCGGTCTCTCCTCGGCTCGCGCTCGTCGCAGGGCCGTCCCTGATCGCTCTCGGGATCAGCCGGACGTAGGAGTCCGCCGCCTGCCGGTGCCCCTCCGACGCATCGGCAGTTGCAGCGCGCCCACCGACTGGGCGGTGACCTACGACGTACTACCGAGAGGCAATTCCATGAAGCGCATTTTCGCGACCCTCATCTCGTTCACCACCGTGCTGGGGCTGGCCGCCTGCGGCACGTCCGCAGACACAGGCGGGTCCGGCGAGTTCAACGACGCCGACGTGATGTTCGCTCAGATGATGATCCCCCACCACGAGCAGGCGATCGAGATGTCGGACCTGGTCGTGGACAAGTCAGGGCTGGACCCGGAGATCGCGGCCCTGGCCGAGCAGGTCAAGGCCGCGCAGGCACCTGAGATCGACAAGCTCAACGCCTGGCTCGAGGAGTGGGGCGCCGACGCCGGGGACATGGGCGGTATGGACCACGCCATGGACGGCATGATGAGCGAGGACGACCTGAAGGCCCTTGCCGACGCCGACGGCGCCACGGCAGGCGAGCTGTTCCTCGAGCAGATGATCGCCCACCACGAGGGCGCGGTGGACATGGCCGAGACGGAGGTCGCCGACGGCGCCCACGCCGAGGCGATCGCCATGGCGGAGTCGATCATCGAGAGCCAGACGGCCGAGATCGAGAAGATGGAAAGCTTCCTGGCCAAGTGACCTGAGTGGACGGGGCCCGGTCGCCTCAGGCGGCCGGGCACCCGTTCACGCACGCCTAGCGGTGACGGCTCATGCGCCGGTCACCGCGCCCATGCCGCCGCTCGTCCGAGGAACTCGCCGATGAACATCACTGACAAGCGCTTTCGCCTCGCCCCCCTGACCGCAGGACTGCTGCTGCTGGGATCTTGCAGCGGATCGACGGATGGAGGCCCGGCGGTCGATCGTCCGGTGGCCGGCTTCAGCCACATCCACGCCCTGACGTCCGACCCCGAAGGTAAGGCGGTGCTGGCAGCCACCCACACCGGCGTCTGGCGCCTGCCGAAACCAGGCGTCCAGTCAGACGACCAGGGCCCAAGCCTCGTAGGGGCTGGGCTCCAAGACACGATGGGCATGACGGCGTCCCCTGACGGCGGGCTCTACGCCTCCGGCCACCCCGCTCCCGGCGACCAGCCCGATCTACCAGCGCCCAACCTCGGACTGCTGCGAAGCAACGACGGAGCTGAGACATGGCAGAACGTCGCTCTGCTCGGCCAGGTCGACTTCCATACGTTGGACGCCGCCCCGCTCGGCGACGGCGGTGTCCGGATCGTCGGCCTCGACTCAGGAAGCTCGACAGTGCTGGTCAGCGACGACCAGGGGGTGACCTGGTCCGCTGGCGCGACGCTCGGTGCCATCGACCTGCTCATGAACAGTCAGGAGCCGGACATCATCGTGGCAACCACACCGGACGGCCTCCACGTCAGCAACGACGCCGGTTCTACCTTCGCGCCGGTCCCCGGCGCACCCTCTTTGGTGTTCGTCGACCCTGCTCCCGACGGCACGCTCGTCGGGATCGACGACTCCGGTCGGGTGTGGACCGGATCGGCGGTGTTCGACAGCTGGAAGCGCCACGGCACGGCGCCCGGTATGCCGCAAGCGATGGCCTATCTCGCCGACGACGTCGATGGATCGGCCGGCTGGCTCCTGGTGGCCGGCGAAGCTGGAGTGAGCGCGACCAGTGACCTTGGTGCCACGTGGGAGAACGTGGCGACGACGAGCCACTGACGAAAGGAACTGGCGGGAGGGCCCGACTTACGGGTCGGGGCCGCGGGGCGACCCCGACCCGTACGCGTCAGCCGACTCGGATGAACGTCGGGTTGGACTGCCAGATCCGGCTGTACCGCACGGTGGACCCCGGCACCGGGGCCTCGATCTGCATTCCATCACCGACGTAGATCGCGATATGCCCTGGGCTCCATATGAGATCGCCAGGCTGGGCTGCAGAGCGCGAGATAACAGTACCGGCGTAGCGCTGCTGCGACGACGTGCGTGGCAGGTCGATCCCGACCTGCGCGTAGACGTACGACGTGAAACCGGAGCAGTCAAACCCCGCCGGCGTGGACCCTCCCCACAGGTAGGGCACGCCCAGGTAGCGGTACGCGATGGACACCACAGACGATCCCGAGGTGAACGCCGGAGCGTCACGCACGGTGGTCCGGGAAGCGGTGGAGCTTCGTTGCACCACGGGCGCGGGCTCCGGCTCGGGTGCAGGAGTGACCGCCACGGCAGCCTGCTCCATGACCAGTTCGGCGTCGGGCGCGACAGTGACAACGGGCGCAGCACGAAGGGACTCGCGGGCTGCGCTGGTCAGAGCGTTGAGGTCGACGGTCGACAGCCGCTGGGCCCCGACTTCGGTCGAGGTCTCGGCTCCGGCGGGGGAGGCCAGGGTCGACAGCAGCACTCCAGAGGCGGCCACCGCAACAGCCCCCCGCCGGGCTGATCCCTCCAGTCCCTGGGCTACCGTGCGGACAGCGACCATTGCTGCCGTGCCCGGACGGCGTGCCGCCCTGTGCCGGCCCCAGTTGAGGCTGGCGTTCGTCTGGGTAGTCACATCGCCTCCAGCAGTCGCTGCATCGTCAGGATGTCGCTAGCCCGGCTCTCGATGATCCAGCGAGCCAGGATTACTGCGTCAGTGTCGACGCCTTCGGCGCGCTCTGTCTTGGCCATCTCGATCGCACGGTTGTGGTGGGAGATCATCTGCTCGAGAAACAGACGCGACGCTTCGACGCCGTTAGCCGCCACTAGGGCGGCGCTCGCCGCGCTCTCCTGCGTACCGGCTTCGGGCGAGGAAGCGCCCCACTCGACGAGCCAGTCGGTGAGCTGGGTGGCTTCCGGTTCGTGGACTGCCTTCACCTTGAGGGCGAAGTCGGTCACCTCTGCGGCGATGCCGTCCTTGGCCAAGATGGCGTCAGTCATGGCGACGGCTTGTTCGTGATGAGCAAGCATCTGCTGTGCGAACGTGACGTCAGCGCTGGAGAACTCGACGGTGTCGGAAGTGTCAGCCCGGATTGGCGAGCTTGCCGAGGAGGGCTGCGCCGCACCGGTAGTGCGGATCTCCCCGCATGCGGTCAATACCAGTGCTGCGATCGGTATCAGGGCAGCAGCAATCGCTAGTTTGGACATGGGAATTGCCTTTCAGTCGGTGGGACGCTATCCGTCCGCAGGCTCGTCGGGGACGTGCCTGCAAGAGCGCCGATGCCGATGGCACCAGCAGCGGAGGACGTCTATGTCCGACTGATTCCCAAAGCGTCCAGGGAGGGGCGCGTGCCCGTGGTGGGTCGTGACGGCAAGGGGGTCGCCACGAGCCAGGTGGCGAGCCAGGGCACACGTACAGCGGCTCCCGGCAGGAAGAAGATGAGCAGCATCGTCAGAACGATCATGCACATCGCACCGGCGAGGTCGTGTCCGTCAGCGTGGCAGCCGTCACATGGCGGGTGCGGCGCCTGGGCCACGCCCACCAACGACTCGGCGTCGGCCGCCTCGTGCGCGACAACCTCAAGGACGGCGATCGGACCGGCATGTGCCATCGGTGATCCACTCATCGCGTGCATCACAACGACGCCGAGGGCCAGCGCCAGCATGCCGAACGCCACGGCGAGTCCTCGCCGTGGCGCGCGGAGAGATGCGTGCAGCGCGCCAACCATGGCTGGGAGACTACCCCAGAGTCATATGAGCTCTCTGGCAGGCCGACGTTGCCGCCGCCGGGCCGGGCGGCAAAGGTGTGCGAGCCGATGGAGCCCTCCGTACGGTTGATGGTGCAACCGGCGTCGTGCCGACACGGTAGCGGCGCCTCCCCAACACCGGCTGGAGGAACCATGAAGACCACCGAGATGCTCGAGACGTACCCCAAGTCGATGAACCTCGACCGCGAGCTCCTCGCGACCGTGATCGAGACCGTCGTCGGCTGCGCACAGGCCTGTACGGCCTGCGCGGACGCGTGCCTCAGCGAGGACATGATCACCGACCTGCGCAAGTGCGTCCGCACCAACCTGGACTGCGCCGACATCTGCGAGACCACCGCACGCGTCCTGTCCCGGCACACCGGCTACGACGCCAACATCAGCCGCACGCTCCTCGAGGCGTGCATCACGGCGTGCAAGGCGTGCGGCGACGAGTGCGAGCAGCACGCGAGCATGCACGAGCACTGCCGCGTGTGCGCGGAGATGTGCCGGGCGTGCGAGGCCGCGTGCCGCGAGCTCCTGGCCACCATCAGCTGACGCCGGGCCTGGGGCCAAAGCGCGCCCCACCGGACTGCCAGGCCAGCCCTGCTCTCGATGTGCCATGGCGGCACGGTCGGCCCGACGGACCCCGATTCCGGAAGGACGAACCGATGAAGTCGATGTACCTACGACTGGGTGTCGCGCTGGTCGCAAGCCTGGCGGTGATGTTCGTGCTCAGTCTTGCCCAGGTGCATGTCTGGGGAGACTTCTACCTCAACCTCAGCAACTTCTACATCTCACTGACCATGGTGAGCGCCATGGGCATCGTGATGCTTCTGGTGATGTGGCCCATGTACGACAACAAGCGCGTCAACATCGGGTTGCTGGCTACATTCGCGGTCGCGCTCGTCGGTGCGTTCGCCATGGCCCGGACCGAAGCCTTCGTCGGAGACGACGCGTTCTTGTCTTCCATGATTCCCCACCACTCGCGGGCGATCCTGGTCTGCGAACAATCGTCACTCACAGACTCGGAGGTCATCGACCTCTGTGACACGATCATTCGTACCCAGCAGGAGGAGATCAACCAAATGAAGGACATCATCGAGCGACGCTCCAACTCCTGATGAGCCGCCCGGAAGCTGTGCGCTCGTAGGTGTCGATCAGGACGGCGAACCGTGTGCGCTGTGCGGGGCGAGCTCAGCGCCCGTGATTCCCAACCGCGCGCTGATCGCACGGCCCATGGCCATCTCCATCAGCTAGCACCTGAAACGCATCGCCCTGGCGGGCATCGGTGCGTAGGGGCTCCCAAGGGCGGGGAGCCCCGGCCGGTGGGTCCCGACGTCGGCGGCGGGCTCGCGGCCGGGCGGGGGCAGGCGCCCGACCGCAAGATCAGTGATCGGGCCGGGCTACAAGGGCCGGGCCACGTCGAGGATGTAGAGGCCGCCGTGGTTGCCGTCGTAGCGCCACTTCGGGCGGCCGTCCCCGGTCAGGGCGTACGCGTACCCGGCGGCGACCAGGGCGCGTTCCAGGTCGAGCATCGTCGCCCCGACCGCGCTCGGCACGTCGGAGTGGTGGGCGATCATCGCGTCACCGTCACCGGTCCAGACCTCGCACGAGGCCAGTGCCGGGCCGGTGCCGTCCAGCCGGACCCGTACGGAGACGGGGTGCAGGCGTGGGTGCAGGCTTGCGGCGAGGTCGCGGACCTCGCGCAGCAGCTCGGCCGGCGGGGCGGCGCTCATGAGCCCGCCCCGGCCAACGCCTGCGCTTCCACGTCGGATCGCTGGGCAGGTTCGGTGAGCAGGTCCAGGAGCACCATTGCCGCGCCGTGCTCAGCGAGCGTGCCCGTGAAGTGGTCGGCGGCCTCCTGGACGACCATCGGTGCGTGCCCCATGGCGTAGGAGCGGGCAGCCCACTCCATCGCCTCCAGATCGTTCACGCCGTCGCCAACGAAGACCGTGTGCTCGGGCGCGATCCCGACGTGGTGGCGGACGGCGTCGAGGGCCGACGCCTTGGAGAACCCCGCCGGAGTCACGTCCAACCACGACGGGGAAGCCGGGTTGACCGTGACGCCGAGGCTGCGGACCGGCTCCATGAGCAGCGCGGTGGCGTTCGGGGCCGACAGGATCACCCGGGGCGCGGGCTCTGCAGTGAGGTCGTCGTCGGAGACGACGATCTGGCGTCCGTTGACCTCGGCCCGGTCGAACAGCTCGGAGACGTGGTAGCCCCAGCCGACCTCCTCGACCGCGACTCGCACCCCCGGGCACAGGCGGCGGGCCAGGCGAAGTACTGGTGCGATGTCGAGGGTCTGGCAGGACTCGACGCGGTACCCGCACGGCCAGGTCCGGTCCAGCCGGGCGGTCACCGCCCCGTTGGACGCGACGACCCACGACCCGTCCAAGCCGAGCAGAGTCGCGATCGGCAGGACTCCCACGAGGGATCTGCCCGTCGCCAGCACGACGACGTGTTTGGCCGCCATCACATCAGCGACCGCCTGGCGGGTGACGTGGGGGATGGTGTTCGTGCCGTCCGGGCACAGGGTCCCGTCGATGTCGAGCGCGACCAGCAGCCGCGCCCTCGCCATGTTCTCGGTGGTGGTCATCGTGTGGTCTCCGTGGTGTCTGCCGCAGGGTCGCTCGGTGCGGCTGTCGTGGTCGGGGTGCGGCGCGGCAGGGAGTCGGTCAGGCGTGCTCGCCGTTGCTCGTTCGGCTGCGTGTCGCCGATGACGATGCAGGCCGCGCCGTCAGATTCGAGCTCGTGAGCCACCCGTGACCGGACGGACGCCAGCCGGGCCTGGGCGGGAAGGATGACCAGGTGGGCGTTGTGGAACCTCGCGGTCTGGACGACCTGGCTGATCGTGAGCGTGTCGAACCGGTCGGTCACGATCTGCGCCAACGCCAGGCCCTCTGCCCGGGCGTAGTCGGTCACCGCGTCCCGCTGGCCGTCCAGCGCCTCGCCCTCCGGAGCACAGACGTAGCCGACCGCGACCGCGCTCACCGCACGACTCCCGACACGCTGCGCAGCACGGACCGCACCTGAACCTCCAGCCCGTCACGAACTCCGGTCCACAGCGTGTGCCCCGGGACGAACATCCGGTGATCCAGCGGGACGTCCAGACCGAGCGCACGCGCGATGGCCTCGCCCTCGGCCAGGACCACCGGCTGAAGGCAGACCCGATCCCGGGTCACGGTGACCAGCTCGACGCGCGCGGCGCCGATCTGGCGGATGACGTCAGCGGCGACTTCGACCGCCTGCTCCAGCAGCGCCGGCTCGTGCCGTCGCGTCGTGTCTCGAACGCTCATCACCGCTCCTGTCGTGGCCGGGAACTACCGGCTCGGGCTTACTCGTTCCTCTGTGGAGCATTGCGTCGGGTTCGCGACTGTTCGACAGCCGAACGCGGTCTGTTCGTGTCAGACGCGGTCAATCTCGCGACAGGTCGTCGGGGCCGCGGTTCGGCGAGCAGGAGTCCTCTACCGTGATGGTGGTCACGCAGCCGACCGGAGGAGGTCATGGTGGAGGCTCGAACGGCATTCCGTGCGCTTCTCGAGCAGCGCGGGTGGCAGGAGTACGAGGTGTTCCGGCAGCAGTTCGAACGGGCTGCACGCGACCTGGCTCTCACGGAAGGGCCTCGATCGCTCGGCACGGCCACGATCGAGCGGCGGCAGTTCGTCCGGTACCTGAACGGGCAGATCCGGAACCCGCAGCGAGCGACCCGCCGGATCCTGGAGCACCTCTTCGGTGGCCTGCCCGCGGACCGGATGATGCGTGACCTCGGTGGTGAGGACCAGCAGCAGCCCGCCGGTAGGGTGCCTGGACGTACCACGATCGAGGACGTCGTCATGGAAGCAGCAGAGGAGTCCGCCCGGTTCGCGGCTCGTGCCGAGGCGAGCAACGTCGGTCCGCACGCCCTGGAGCAGCTGGAGTCCGACTTGCGCCGAGTGGTCGAGGCGTACCCGACCCAGCCGGTCGACGTGTCGTTCGCACAGGTGCGAGCCCTGCGTGATCGCTCCTTCGAGCTGCTGGAGGGGCGGCAGCCACCCCACCACACCCGGGATCTCTACCTCGCGGCCGGGGTGTTGTGCGGTGTCCTGGCCAACGCCTGTTTCGACCTGGGTCGCTACTCGGCCGCCGAGACGCAGGCCCGCACTGCCTTTCTCTGTGGTGAGCTCGCCGGGCATAACGGTCTCCGGTCCTGGGTACGGGGGATGCAGGCTCTGACCGCGTACTGGGACGGGCGACCCGCCGATGCGGCGCGGCTGGCTGGCGACGGCGCCCGATACGTGCCTGAGCACGGAACCGCCTCAGTTCGGGCGTTGAGCATCCATGCCCGCGCACTGGCCCAGCTCGGCGACCGGGACGCAGCTACCTCAGCACTGGCCTCTGCTGAGACGGCCGCCGAGAACGTGGTGCCAAGCCCGCTGTTCACCGGGATGCTGGACTTCCCTCGCGCGAAGCAGATGTTCTACGCCGCGACCGCCCATCTCTGGCTCGACGGCCCGGGACACGCCGCCTCGGCCGAGCGGCTGGCAGGCGACGCGGTCACCCTATACAACGCTGTCCCGGCCCAGAAGCGCAGGCTCGGTGAACTGAGCCTCGCGCGGCTCGACCTAGCCACCGCACGGCTTGCCCTCCACGACGCTGACGGAGCCGCAGAAGCCCTTCATGACGTCGTGGCCGTCTCAGCAGCCCGGCCCACCGAGTCCGTGACACGACGAGTCGGACGCTTCGGAAGGGACCTGGCCGCCCACCCGGCAGTCACCTCCCGGGCCGGCGTCGTAATGCGCGAACTTGTCGCCGCTGCCCAGGACCGACCGGCGCTTGGAGGAGGTAGCCGATGACCGTCACGCTCCTGGTGCTTCACCCCGGAGACATGGGCGCTGCGGTCGCAGCACAGGCTATCGCCCAGGGCCACCGCGTCCTATGGATCCCTGACGGACGCTCGGACACCACGCGCAAGCGAGCGGACGACGCGGGTCTGGAACCCGCCGCTGATCTGGCTACGGGCCTCGCCGCTGCCGACGTGGTGCTGTCCATCTGTCCTCCCGCGGCAGCCGAGTTGATCGCAGGAGAGGTGGCCCGGATCGGCTTCGACGGCGTGTTCGTCGATGCCAACGCGGTCAGCCCTCAACGGTTCGAGCGGATCGCCGCCCTTCCCGGCCTGACCTCGGTGGTGGACGGCGCGATCATCGGACCACCACCTCGCACCGCCAGCACCCGCCTCTACCTCGCGGGTCCGCCGACCCCCGTATGTGCCGTCCAAGAACTGTTCACCGGCTCCCTGGTCGATACCTGTATCGCCGGAACCGAACCGGGCAAGGCCTCCGCGCTGAAGATGGCCTTCGCGTCCTTCCAAAAGGCCGCCCGCCCACTGGCCGCCGTCGCGCACGCACTCGCACGCCACCACGGCGTCTCAGACCTCCTGGCCGCGGAAGCACGCACGATGCCCGCCGACGTCCTGGCTGCGACCGACTACCTGCCCAGCGTCGCTGCCCGCGCCTGGCGCTGGGCACCCGAACTGCACGAGATCGCCGACACCCTCACCGCCGCCGGACTCCCCGCCGACCAAGCGCACGCGGCGGCCGCCGTCCTCACCCGGTGGGAGTCCGACAAGGACGACACGCCGCTCAGCCTTGACGATGTCCTCAACCGCCTCAGCACCCGCGTTCCTGGCCATCGCGAACGCAGCCCAGCGTCGGAGGGCGACCCTCGATGAGTTCCATCAAGCAACCTGGGTTCCAGGCGACCGACTGAGCCAGGACGTAGCTGGACGCGCCGCGGCATGGGGCGGACCACTCTCCGCCACGAGCGGCAATTCGACGGCACAAGCCAAGCTGCTCGACGTGGGTCTCGTTTGCCGTCTCGACGCATCGACAAAGGTCCAGGACGCATCCATGATGGCCTGGACCAGCGTGCCCACCGTGACTTGACCGATGTGTACTTCGCCATCCGACTCGCCGGCGATGACCAAGGAGGCACCCACATGACCGACCACGTGACCGACCCGGAAGCCGCGAGCGTCGCGAACTTCGCCCACGAGATGGGTGTGCTCAAGCGTCTGCGTCGTGCCGGGTGGTGGCAGGCCGGTGTGCGGGACCCCGAGTCGGTCGCCGAGCACAGCCTCCGCGTGGCACAGCTCGCCGCCCTCATCGCCGCCGAGGAGGGCGCCGACCCGGCACGCGCCGCGTATCTCGGTCTGTGGCACGACTCGCAGGAGACCCGGACCACCGACCTCCCGCACTCGGCTCGCCCCTACCTCGGCAAGGCGAACAACGAGGCGATCACCCGCGACCAGGTCGCCTACCTGCCCGACGCCGCCGCCAAGACGGTCAGCGAAGCTGTGGTCGAGTACGAGGCGCAGGAGACGCTCGAAGCCCGGTGCGCCAAGGACGCCGACAAGCTCGAATGCCTCCTCCAGGCCCTGGAGTACCGGGCAGCCGGCCACCAGTACGTCCAGAAGTGGATCGACAGCTCCCGCGCCGGACTCGGCACCACCTTCGCCGCACGCGTCGCCGACGCGGCCCTCGCGGGCAGCCCCATGGCCTGGCACAACCAAGCCCAGCCCTGACGTTCGACTCGGCGGGATAGACCGGGCAACGCCGGGGCACTCCTGGCGCAGCCCAGGGATCTGCTCAGTTCCTATGGCACGCAGGTGGCACGCCCCGCTACCCTGAACCCGAGAATCCGCAGCATTCCAGCGATTTCGCGTCCTGCGGCCAGACGATCAACTTCTGATCGACCGGTTCGGGCCACCTGGCACGACACCTCGGAAACGGCGGCTGACCTGCGCAAACGTCTTGCGGCGTTGTGCAGCGTCTGCCGCCGTTTCTCGTTGGCGGTTGTAACTCCGCTGTAACTCCGCAGGTGGGCTGCCCGGCTCCGGCGACTCTGCGGGTTGTTCCCCCAACGGGTGTCCCCCGAAGCCCTGATCCCTCTCGCGCCCATCGGTGTGGCTCCCGATCACCCCGGCGTCCGGTCGGGCAGGGTGCCTGAGCCGTCGGGGGTGAGAGGGGTCGGAGCGCCCCCGCATCCCTTGAGCGCTCCTGAGGTGGGCGGGGGTGGGCGCGCCGCCCTCAGGCCGGGAGGTCAGGGCAGTGTCTTGACCTCGAGAGCGCGCAGTATGCCGACCAGATGATTCAGCTCATGCCAGGGAGCCGGGGTGGGCTTACCCCTCTTCAGATACTCGTGCATGGTATGGACGTCGTCGCTCAGATCGCCGGCCGCGAGCTCGATCGCGGTTGGGTCGATGAGGTGTAGTTCTGACACTGGGACCTGCCAGTAGAGCTCGTCAACGAGCTCGACATTGTCTCCGAGGACCGCGGCGGCGTCGCATAGGGCTCGGTCGACCGCCTTGCGCACATCCTCTATTGAGAGTGTCAGGTGATGGCTCATGACACGTAGCGTTCCATGGCCGGCGGGGTGCGACGGGGTGCGCATTTCCGTGAGCGCCTCGACGTCGCTCATGTCGTGGCTGGTCAGCACGATCGTGGTGCCGAACGCTCGGTTGATCTCACGGAAGAGGGTGCGCACCACGAGCTTTGCCTGGACGTCCAGCCCGATGGTCGGCTCGTCGGCGAACAGCAGCGCGGGCCGGTGCAGCAGCGCGAGAGCCAGCTCGCATCGCATCCGCTGGCCGAGGGAGAGGTTCCGTACCGGCGTGTCCAGGATCTCCGTGACGCCCAGAAGCTCTCCGAGCTCGCCCACGGTCCTGGCGAACTCGTCCCGCGGAATCTCGTACATGCTGCGGTGGATCTTCAGCGACTCACGGGTCGACACGTCCCACCAGAGCATCGCCTTCTGGCCGAAGATCACCGAGATCTGCGACAGGAACGGATACGAACGAGCCGCCGGCCGATACCCGCACACGCGAAGCTCACCAGCGCTCGGCACCAGCAGGCCGCTCATCATCTTGACGATGGTCGTCTTGCCGGCCCCGTTCGGTCCGACCAGGCCGATGATCTCGCCACGCTCGACAGTCAGGTCGAGGCCGACGACGGCCTGAACCCTGGTGAGCTCCCGGCTGACCAGACTCCGCAGGGCACCGCGGAGCCCCTGGGGTTGCCGATAGAAGGTGTAGTGCTTGCCGAGGCCCTGCGCCGAGATGACTGGCTCAGAACTGAAGAAGGTGGGGGAACGCACGGTTGACTCCTCACCGACCACGCAGGGCAAGGGGGTCGGTAGAAGGTCGAACGTCGGGCGCTCCAGCCCTGACGGAGCTACATCGCGAGCGTAGCCATGGATCTTGCTGACCAGCAAGATCCTTCCACGAGCGGACTGTGGTCTCCTACGTACAGAGCCCCGGCCCTCACGGACCGGGGCTCTGTAGGCACCTGCCGGGTGCGGGCGTTCCGCGTGTGTCCGGGCCGGTTGCCTCAGCAGATGTCGAGGCGGTTGAAGTCGTACGTCGCGTGGTTCGGGACCGTGTAGATTCGGCCGTCCGCGGGGATGGCGACCGAGTAGTTCGGACCCCAGAAGCGGACCTGGGCTCCGCCCGTCTGGTTGTTGCGGACGGCGAGCGCGTCGATGAAGTTGGAGAGCGATCGGGTCTCGCACCTGAACAGGTGGAAGACGCTGTGCCTGCCGTCGCCCTGCCCGACCGCCACGCAGGCGATCCCTGATGCCGCGGAGCACAGGACCAGCGCCGCGTTCCGGTCGGCGCTCGACACGTTGCGCTGTACCCACTCGCCGGGGTACAGCGGGGAGACGCCCGGTGTCCAGGCGTTGGTACCGATGCCGGAGCCGGTGGACGCGTCAGCGTTGGCCGAGCTGCTCGAGGCCGTGGGGTCGATCGGTGCGGCGCTGGCCGTCTGGGCGCTCGTGATGAGCCCCAGCGTCATCATGAGGGCGGCGAGAACCGCGGCGAGCACGGTCGGCCGCGACCTGGCGGTGGATGATGCCTGCATGTCGTCACTCCTCGGAGATTGTCCGGACGGCCCGATGCCGTCCCGGGGCCGGTTCTGGCCCCGGAGCTCGACAGTAGGATCGGAGCCGGGTGCCTGGACGAGACTTCGGCGGCGCGCGAATCCTTCGGTCCTCGCCGAAGGGGCGACCTACACTCAGCACCCATGAGGCGTCGTGCGCTCGTCCCGCTGGTCCTCGCCGCGACGCTCGCGCTCACCGGCTGCACCGGCGAGCCGCCCCGGGATCCGTCGCCTGGGCCGAGCGACGCGCGGCCCGTCACCAGCCCAGAGACCCCCGCCGACCCCGGCTGGACCGAGGTCGCCCTTCCCGCGCCCCCGGGCCCGCCGGGCCGCGTCGCCCTGCGGGACGCCGCCGTCTGCGACGGGCGCTGGTACGTGGTGGGCGGGGTGTTCCCCGACGACGTCCCGGGCGGCGCCGCCGAGCCCTACCCCGCGGCCTGGACAAGTACCGACGGCCGCACCTTCGAGCCCGTCGAGATCCGCGCCACGGGCTTCTGGGCACTGCTCGCCACGCTGACCTCGGTCGCCTGCGGAGGCCCGGGAACAGCGACCGAGCCTGAAACCGTGGTCGCCGTCGGCTCCCGCGCGGGCGGCGCGCACGGCAACCCCCGCGTGACGACGTTCCACGGTCCGCCCGCCGGTCCCTGGGTCGACGTCGCCGCGCCCATCACCCTGTACGGCGGCAGCGAGGGCATGGTCGTCTACGGCGTCGCGCCCGGCCCGGACGGCTGGCTGATCCCCGGCGGCCGTACGTCGGGCGGCGCGGTCTGGACGTCGCCCGACGGCACCGGCTTCACGCTGGTCGACGACGACCCCGCGCTCGCCTCGTCCGACGACCTCGACACCCTCGCGGTCCACGCGGTGCACGACGGCGCCGGCTGGACCGTCGTCGGCTCCGCCGACCGGGACGGACGGGTGGAGCGGCTCCCGGCCGCCTGGGTCTCTGCCGACGGGCGCTCCTGGCAGCGCCAGGACGTTCCCGAGCCGGAGGGCTACGGGGCGCTGGACCGCGTGGTCCGGTACGGCGACGGCGTCCTGGCCGCGGGGGTGCGCGACGAGGCCTTCGGCGTCTGGTCCCGCCCGGCCGACGGCGAGTGGTCCCAGATCGCCACGTTCGGCGCGCTGAGCGCCGCCTACGGCGGCAGCCCGTACGTGGCCGACCTGGACGTGGTGGACGACGGCGTCCTCGCGGTCGTCAGCGACCGCGAGACCAACGAGGCGTGGTGGGCCGACGGCGGGCCGGACGGCGCCTGGCGTCCGCTGGTCCTCCCCGTCCCGGTCGCGGCGGGAGCCGACCACACGGTGTCGGCCGCCTCGGACGGCGCCGAGGTGCTGCTCCTGACCGACGACGAGTCCGGCGGCCGGCTGTGGGCGGCGACCCGTTGGCCGCCGTCGGACCGGTAGGCCACGACCAGGAACCTGTTCCCCCTCTCAGCCCCGGACGGGGAACAACTTCCTGGTGGGCGGCGATCGGGGAACAACTTCCTGGTCGGCGCGCGGCAGGGACCCAGCGTCAGTGCCCCGCGCCCAGGTTTCCCGCGAGGCGGCCGTGGCGCTCGGCGCTGTCCGGGTTCATCCCGACGATCGTGACGGTCTTCCCCTTGGACGCGTACTTGTGCTGGATCGCGTCGAGGGTGGCCACCGTGGAGGCGTCCCAGACGTGGGCGTTCGTCATGTCGATCACCACGTCGTCCGGGTCGCCCGCGTAGTCGAACTGGTAGACGAGATCGTTCGAGGAGGCGAAGAACAGCTCGCCCTCGACGGCGTAGACGCGCCGGCCGTCGTCGTCGCTCGCGTCGAGGCGCCTGACGCTCGTGAAGTGGGCCACGCGGCGGGCGAAGAGGACCATCGCGACGAGCACGCCCGCGATGACGCCGTAGGCGAGGTTGTGCGTGGCCACGGTCACGGCGACCGTGGTGAGCATGACGACCGTCTCGGACTTGGGCATGCGCCGCAGCGTCGCGGGACGCACCGAGTGCCAGTCGAACGTGCCGACGGAGACCATGACCATCACCGCGACGAGCGCCGCCATGGGCATGATCGCGACCACGTCGCCGAGGCCCACCACCAGGACGAGCAGGAACACGCCCGCCAGGAAGGTCGAGATCCGGGTGCGGGCGCCGGAGGCCTTCACGTTGATCATGGTCTGGCCGATCATGGCGCAGCCGCCCATGCCCCCGAAGAAGCCCGTGATGATGTTGGCGGCGCCCTGGCCCCAGGCCTCGCGGGTCTTGTTCGAGTGCGTGTCCGTGACGTCGTCGACGAGCTTGGCGGTCAGCAGGGACTCGAGGATGCCGACCAGCGCCATGGCGAGGGCGTAGGGCGCGATGATCCGCAGGGTCTCGAACGTCAGCGGCACGTCGGGGAAGAGCAGCGCAGGCAGCGACTCGGGGAGCGCGCCCTCGTCGCCGACTGTCGGCACGTCGATCGACGCCAGGACGGCGGCCGCCGTCAGGAGCACGATCGCGACGAGCGGCGCGGGCACCACGGTGGTCCAGCGCGGCATCAGCACCATGATGACGATGCCGGCGGCCACCATCGGGTAGACCATCCACGGCACGTCGACCAGGTGCGTGACCTGCGACAGGAAGATGAGGATCGCCAGCGCGTTGACGAAGCCGACCATCACGGAGCGCGGGATGAACCGCATCAGCCTCGCGACGCCCAGCACGCCGAGCACCACCTGCACCACGCCGGCGAGGATCACGGTGGCGATCAGGTAGTCCACCCCGTGGTCCCGGACGACGGGTGCGACCACCAGCGCGACGGCGCCCGTCGCGGCCGAGATCATGGCGGGGCGCCCGCCCAGGAACGCGATCGAGACCGCCATGGTGAAGGACGCGAACAGCCCGAGCCGCGGGTCCACCCCGGCGATGATCGAGAACGCGATCGCCTCGGGGATCAGCGCCAGGGCGACGACGAGGCCGGCCAGCACCTCGGTCTTGAGCCGCCGCGGAGACCTGAGCGCCGCCATCACGGAGAACGACTCGTCGGCCTCCGGCGCACCGCGGACGGGCTGAGGGGCTCGGGCGGGATCGGGCAGGGGAGCACGCAGCTCGTCGGACACGCAGCAGTTCCGTTCACAGCAGGGAAGTGGGGAGTCGCGCCCAGCGGATCGGCCTGGCAGCGAGCAGCCCCACCTTACTCGGGCGCGCTCACGACCCGGTGGCCCGGCCGAAAATGGCTCGATCCCGGCCGCCGGCCAGCCATAGCGTCGAGCTCATGACTGACGACACCCCTCTCGTCTCCCAGCACTCCGGTGCCGGCCCCGCTGACGACCCGGCGGACGGCTGGTTCCCGGAGAGCGTCGCCGACGGCTACGACGGCGACACCGGCGAGTTCGACCCGGCGGTGGTGGCCCGGGCCGTGGACGTCCTGGCCGGCCTCGCGGGCGACGGCCCCGCCCTCGAGCTCGCGGTGGGTACCGGCCGCCTGGCCGCCCCGCTCGGCGGGCGCGGCGTGCCGGTCCACGGGATCGAGCTGTCCCGAGCGATGGCCGCGCGGATCGCCGGCAAGCCGGGCGCGGAGCGGGTCACCGTGACGATCGGCGACATGACGACCACGCGGGTTCCCGGCGAGTTCACCCTCGCCTACCTCGTCTTCAACACGATCAACAACGTGGTCACGCAGGAGAGCCAGACCGCCTGCTTCGTCAACGCCGCGGAGCACCTCGTGCCTGGCGGCACCTTCGTGGTCGAGGTGGGCGTTCCCGAGCTGCGCCGCCTGCCGCCCGGCCAGGACACCGTGCCGTTCGGCGTGGACCCCGACGGCCGGGGCGGCGGCTACGTGGGCTTCGACCGGTACGACGTGGTGACGCAGCGATTCACCTCCAACCACGTGCGGGTCACCGCGGAGGGCACGGGAAGGTTCCGTTCCATCCCGTTCCGGTACGTGTGGCCCGCGGAGCTCGACCTCATGGCCCGGCTCGCGGGGATGCGCCTGCGGCACCGCTGGGCGGACTGGGACCGGTCGCCCTTCACTGCCGAGAGCCGCAAGCACGTGTCGGCCTGGGAGAAGGTCTGACCCACCTGTTGCTGCGAGCATGCGACCGGGGTCAAATGGGGTATGCCGGACCCCATGACACCAGGGAACCTCCTCAACGGACGTCCGTCGCCCCACGGGGTCTACTCCGAGGTGGGGCGCCTGCGCAAGGTGCTCGTCTGCCGGCCCGGGCTGGCCCACAGCCGGCTCACGCCCACCACCTCCGACGACCTGCTGTTCGACGACGTGCTGTGGGTGGACAAGGCGATCGAGCACCATGCGGAGTTCGTCGACGACCTGGAAGCACGGGGCACCGAGGTCCTGGAGCTGCACGAGCTGCTCACCGAGACCGTCCAGGTGCCCGGCGCGCGGGACTGGCTGCTCGACCGGAAGATCGTCCCGCGCCTCGTCGGCGCCGACCTGGTCGACGCGACCCGCGAGTTCCTCGAGGACCTGCCGCCGGCCACGCTCGTCGAGTACCTCGTGGGCGGTCTCGCCACGGAGGACGTCCCCGACCTGCCGGAGGGCGGGCGAGCGCTCGCGGAGTACTCGCCCGACTACCGCGAGTACCTCATGCCACCTCTGCCCAACACGCTGTACGCGCGCGACACCACCTGCTGGATCCAGGGCGGCGTGACGCTCAACCCGCTGTACTGGCCGGCCCGGCACGACGAGACGCTGCTGATGAAGGCGGTGTACGAGTTCCACCCGCAGTTCGTGGGGTCCAAGATCTGGTGGGGCGACCCCGAGCAGGACCACGGCCAGGAGACCCTCGAGGGCGGCGACGTCATGACGGTGGGGAACGGCACGGTGCTCATGGGGATGAGCGAGCGCTCGTCCCGGCAGGCCATCACGCAGGTCGCGTCGGCACTGTTCGCCCAGGGGGCGGCGGAGCGCGTGGTCGTGGCCGGCATGCCCAAGCTGCGGTCGGCCATGCACCTCGACACCGTGATGACGTTCGTCGACGTGGACACCGCTCTGGTCTACCCGCGCATCGTCGAGTCGATCCACGCGATCACCCTGCGGCCCGGCGACGGACCGGGCGGCCTCGACGTGACGGACGAGCGTGGCAAGCCCTTCGTCGACGTGGTGGCCCGGTCCCTGGGCCTCGACTCCCTGCGCCTCGTCGAGACCGGCGGTGACGTCTTCGAGTCCGAGCGCCAGCAGTGGGACAGCGGCAACAACGCGCTCGCGGTCTCACCCGGCGTGGTCTTCACCTACGACCGCAACACCACGACCAACGGACGGCTCCGCAAGGCCGGGATCGAGGTGCTCGAGATCAACGGCTCCGAGCTCGGCCGCGGTCGCGGCGGCGGCCACTGCATGACCTGCCCCATCGCCCGGGACGCGGTCTGAGGGACGACGACGGCGGCCCGCACTTCGCGTACGAGAGGTGCGGGTCGCCGTCGGGCAGAGGGTTACTTGCCTGAGGCGCGACGGGCGCGGAGGCGGAAGACCACGAGGGCGGCACCCGCGAGGATCAGGGCGCCGGCGCCCAGCAGGAGCGGCAGGGCCGTCGCGCCGGTGCTGGCGAGGGGCCCGTCCGAGCCCTCGGCCACGGCGGTCGAGGCCGACGCGGACGGGGACGGCACGGCGGCGGACACCGGCGAGGCGCTCGCGGACGGGGAGGCGGCGGGAGTTCCGGCGGGAGCGGGGGCAGCCGGTGCCGGGTTGCCGGGAGGGGCGTCGCCGGACGGTGTGGACGTCTCCGGCGACGGCTCCGGGTTCGGCGACTCGTCCGGTCCGGGGGCGTCCCGGGTCACGGGGGTGGCCGGGGTGTCCTCGGTGCAGACCGGCTCCTGGCCCCCCTCGCCAAAATGCTCGTTGTAGTCGCCCACCTGCACCCAGGTGATGCAGTACGTGTCGGTGCCGGTCAGGTCCCGCCAGGCCAGCGACGACTGGCCGACGTACCTCGCCGACTGCTGGCCGTTCTGAGCCTCGACGTGCAGGTTCTTCTGCCGCGTCTCGCCGCCGACGGTGAACCTCACGTTGACGTGGTCGCCGTCCTGGAACGTGGCGCCGTGCGGCAGCGTCAGCGTCTCGGCCGTGACGGTGTAGGGCGTCGGGTCGTCGGAACCGCCTGGCGTGGCCGCGGCCGAGGAGGCCGGGACGAGGAGCAGGAGGGTCGCGAGCGCCACGGGCGCGGTACGCATGGGTGGTCCTTTCGGGCAGGGGGATCACCTGGTCCGCCGCGCGCGCGAGGGCGCGGCGGGCCCGACGACTGGGTCCGCCCAGCATGGTAGGACATGGACATACAACCGATTGACCACGTTTCGCCCTGCGTCAGGGCGGGCGTCGGGGCGGCGTCAGGCGCGGCGCCTCCGGAGCGCGCGGACCGCGGCGACGACGGCCGCGCCGCCCAGGACCCAGGGTGCCGCCACGATCACCGGGTCGAGCATCATGTGCCCGACGTCGGTGCGTTTCCTGCCGACCCGCGACGACCAGCCGTGGTGGGAGAGCTCGCTGCGGATCCCCGTCTCTGCCACCGGGTTGTCCGGGCGCCCGGTGACGACGGCCGTGAGGGTGCTCTCGACGACGTCGACGCGGTCCGCCAGGATCAGCAGCAGCCAGTGGGCGGCGCGGCCCTCGCTGAACCGGGCGTAGGAGAGCCGGCGGATCGCGCCCGACACGCCCTTGAGCGGCACCGCCGTGCCGAAGACGGGGGTCAGCCGGGCGTGCTCGACCGAGCGCTCGCGTGGCCGCAGCTCGGGCTGCTGGTCGGGGACGTCCCAGTGGGCGCCCGTCGCGTCGGGGTCGTACCGCTCGCGCGGCACGGACGGGCGGTCGCGCGGGTCGAGGTCGGCGCCCCAGCCCGGGATGCGGGCGCGGAGCTGTTCCGGCGTCTCGGGGAGCGGTGGCTTGTTCCGGGTGTAGGCCATGCGGGGGCTCCTCTCGGTGGTCAGAGCACGACGAGCGGCTTGATGCAGCCGTCGAGCTTGGCCGAGAAGATGTGGTACCCCTCGGCGATGTGCTCCAGCGGGATGCGGTGGGTCACGAGGTCGCTCGGCGTGAGGTGCCCGTTGCGCACGTGCTCGAACAGGCGCGGCCACTGCCGCTTGACGTGGCACTGGTTCATCCGGAGCGTGAGGCCCTTGTTCATCGCGTCGCCGAACTTCACGGCGCTGAACATGGGCCCGTAGGCGCCCATGACGGAGACCGTGCCGCCCTTGCGCGCGGCGTCGATGGCCCAGTTGAGCGCGATCGGGGAGCCGCCCTGCAGCTTGAGCTTGGCGGCGGTGACGTGCTGGAGCAGGTTGCCGTCGGCCTCGGCGCCCACGGCGTCGATCACGACGTCGGCGCCGAGGTGGTCGGTGATCTTCTTGACGTGGACCACGATGTCGTCGTGCTCGGTGAAGTTGTACGTCTCGGCGTAGGCGAACTCCCGGGCCTTGGCGAGGCGGTACTCGAGGTGGTCGATCACGATGACCCGCCCAGCGCCCATCAGCCAGGCCGACCGCGCGGCGACGAGCCCGATCGGTCCGGCACCGAGCACGAGCACGACGTCACCCTCGTGGATGCTGCCGAGCTGGGCGCCGAAGTAGCCCGTCGCCACGGCGTCGGTGAGCAGGACGGCGTCCTCGTCGGCCATCCACGCGGGGATCTTGCTCGGTCCCACGTCGGCGAACGGGACCCGCACGAGCTGCGCCTGGCCGCCGTCGTACCCGCCGGTGGTGTGCGAGTAGCCGTAGATGGCGCCCACGGCGGTGGCGTTGGGGTTCACGTTGTGGCAGTTGGCGTAGAGCCCCCGCGCGCAGAAGAAGCACGAGCCGCAGTAGATGTTGAAGGGGACCATCACCCGGTCGCCCACCTGGAGGTTCTGGACCGACGGGCCCACCTCCTCGACCACGCCGATGAACTCGTGGCCGAACGTGCTGCCCACGCGCGTGTCGGGCATGAGGCCGTGGAACAGGTGCAGGTCCGACCCGCAGATCGCGGCCAGCTGGACCCGCACGATCGCGTCGTTCGGGTGCTCGATCCGGGGGGCGTCCTTCTCCTCGACGCGGACCCGGTACGGCCCGCGGTAGACCATGGCGTGCACGGCGGCTCCTCGGTGGTCGGGAAGGTTCGACCGGCCCAGGCTGACACCGGGCGGGCGCACTCGCAGGGCATCGAGCGGCCCGGTTTGTGGCGCGGGTCACATAGAGGCGAGTAATGTCACCCTCCTACCAGATCGACGACGATCGGAGACCGCCATGACCCGCGTAGCACGCCGCAAGACCCCTGTGGCCGCCGTGACGCTCCTCTTCCTCGGCCTCAGCCTGGCCGCCTGCGTGCCGGGCACCGGCGGAGGGGGAGGCGGGGAGGGTGACGGAGGGCAGGCCTTCCCGGAGGACGACATCGAGATCATCGTCCCGTTCGCGGCAGGCGGCCCCACCGACACCGTCACCCGCATGATCGCCGACCCGATGAGCGAGAGCCTCGGCGTGCAGATCGTGGTCCAGAACATCGAGGGTGCGGGCGGCACCGTCGCGGCGGGGCAGGCGGCCACCGCCCAGCCGGACGGGTACACGGTCCTCATGCACCATATCGGCATGTCCACGGCCCCGACCCTGTACCCGGACCTCGCCTACGACCCTCTCACCGACTTCCAGACCGTCGGCCTGGTCACCGAGGTGCCGATGACGATCATCGCGCGCAAGGACTTCGAGCCCACCACCCTGGACGAGCTCATCGCCTACGTGCAGGCCAACCAGGCCACCGTGACGCTGGCGCACGCGGGCGTCGGGTCGGCGTCGAACCTCTGCGGGCTGCTGCTCCAGGACGCCATGGGGGTGAAGGTCCAGGAGGTGCCCTACGACGGCACGGGGCCGGCCATGGCCGACCTCGTGGGCGGCCAGGTCGACTTCATGTGCGACCAGACCACCAACACCACCGGCCAGATCACCGCCGGCGAGGTCAAGGCCTACGCCGTCACCACGCCGGAGCGCGTGGAGAGCCTGCCGGACCTGCCCACCACGGCCGAGGAAGGGCTGCCCGACCTCGAGGTCACCGTCTGGCACGGCCTGTACGTCCCCACCGGCACGCCCGACGACGTCGTCGCGACCCTCACCGAGGCGCTCCAGGCTGCCCTCCAGGACGAGGGGGTCGTGGAGCAGATGGCCGACCTGGGCACCGCGCCCGTCGAGATCGACCGCGCGACGCCCGAGGCGCACAGCGACCTGCTCGAGGAGCAGCTCGGCGCCTGGGAAGAGGTCATCACCGCGAGCCAGGGAGGCTGAGATCTCCCGGCTCAGCCCCCGCTCCACGGCCGACCTGGTGGCGGGGACGGTGTTCGTCGCGCTCGGCGCGGCCTTCGCGGTCGGGTCGCTGGCGTACGACGTCGGCTCGCTCCTCGCCATGGGGCCCGGCTACGTGCCGCTGGTCCTCGGCGGAGTGCTCGTCGCGCTCGGCGTCGCCACCGTGGTCAAGGCGTACGTCGGCGCGCCGGCGGCGGCCGACGCGCCGGTGGGCGACGCGCCCGGCGACGGGTCGCCCGCCGACGCGCCCGGCGACGACGAGGACGCCGGCGACGACCGGCCGCTCGCCGGGCTGCGCTGGCGCCCCCTCGTGCTCGTCACCGCCGCCGTCGCGTTCTTCGCCTACACGGTGGACGGGCTCGGGCTGCTGCCCGCGGCGTTCGGCGCCGGACTCCTGGCCGCACTGGCGGACAGCGGGACGCGCTGGCTGCGCGCCCTGCTGATCGCCGCCTGCCTCACCGCGGCCAGCTACGTCATCTTCGTCCTGCTGCTGCAGCTCCGGCTGTCGCTGCTCGGCCCGTGGCTGGGGGGCTGACGCATGGACCTCCTCGACAACCTCGCGCTCGGGTTCAGCACCGCGCTCCAGTGGCAGAACGTGCTGTTCTGCCTCGCGGGCGTGGCGCTCGGCACGGCGGTGGGCGTGCTCCCCGGCATCGGCCCCACCGCCGCGATCGCCATGCTGCTGCCGGTCACGTTCGGGTTCGACGACCCGACGTCGGCCCTCATCATGCTGGCCGGCATCTACTACGGAGCCCAGTACGGCGGCTCCACCACGGCGATCCTGCTCAACCTGCCGGGGGAGTCGTCGGCGGCGGTGACGGCGATCGACGGGCACCAGCTGGCGCGTGCCGGGCAGGCGGGGACGGCGCTCGCGGTAGCCGCGATCGGGTCGTTCGTGGCCGGGACCGTCGCCACCGTGGTGCTCGCCGTGGCGGCGCCGCCGCTCGCCCGGGCCGCGCTCAGCTTCGGGGCCGCCGAGTACTTCGCGCTCGTGGTGCTGGGCCTCATCGCGTCCATCGCGCTCGCGAGCGGCTCCACGCTCAAGGCGCTCGCCATGATCGTGCTGGGCATCCTGCTCGGTCTCGTGGGCCAGGACCTTTACACAGGCGTGCCGCGGTTCACGTTCGGTCTGCGCGAGCTGTACGGCGGCCTGAACTTCGTGTCGGTGGCGGTCGGGGTGTTCGGCGTGGCCGAGATCCTGCGCAACCTCCACGACCCGCGGACCCGACGACGCATCGTCTCCCGCGTCACGAACATCTGGCCCTCGCGAGCCGACCTCCGCCGGATCACCTGGCCGGTGGTGCGGGCCACCGGCCTCGGGTCGGCGCTCGGCGTCCTGCCCGGCGGCGGGCACGTGCTCGCGTCCTACGCGTCGTACGCGGTGGAGAAGCGGGTGTCGCGGCACCCGGAGCGGTTCGGCCACGGGGCGATCGAGGGGGTCGCCGGCCCCGAGTCGGCCAACAACGCGGCGGCGCAGACGTCATTCATCCCGCTGCTCACCCTCGGCCTGCCCGCCCACCCCGTCATGGCGCTCATGGTGGGCGCCTTCATCATCCAGGGCATCACCCCCGGGCCCGACGTCATGACCGACCAGCCCGAGCTCGTCTGGGGGCTCATCGCGTCCATGTGGATCGGCAACGTTCTGCTCGTGCTGCTCAACCTCCCGCTCATCGGCCTCTGGGTCCGGATGCTGCGCGTGCCGTACTCCGTGCTGTTCCCCACCATCGTGGTCTTCGCCTGCATCGGCACGTACTCGCTGGGGCAGAACCCGTACCACGTGCTGGCCGTCGCGTTCTTCGGGATCCTCGGGTTCGTGCTGGTGCGCTGCGGGTGCGAGCCCGCACCCCTGCTGCTCGGCTTCGTCCTGGGGCCGCTGCTCGAGGACAACCTGCGGCGGGCGCTGCTGATCTCCCACGGCGACCCGTCGGTGTTCGTCGCCCGGCCCATCTCCGCGGTGCTGCTGGCGCTCGCGGTCGTGGCGCTCGTGGTGGCCGTTCTGCCCTCGATCCGGCGCAAGCGCGAGGTGGTGTTCGCCGAGGACGAGTGATCGCGGGCGTCACAGCGCCAAGAGGCCCCGCACCAGCGCTGTCGCCGCGCCCGCCACCGCGACGGTCACGGCGAGGGCCGCCGCTGCCCGGGACGGCACCACGCGGGCGAGGACCCCGCCGAGCGCCACGCCGCCGAACACCGCCACTGCGATCACCGGCCAGGTCCACCAGGACGGGACCGCGTCCGCCGGCACCGCGCCGAGCAGCAGCTTCGTCGCGAGCGACGTCACGTTGGCGACCAGGAGGAGCGGCTGGAGGGTGGCGGCGAACGACCGGTGCTCCCACCGCGTCGCCAGGGCGTACGCGGTCCAGGCGGGTGCGGCCACGCCGCAGGTCGTGTTCATGAAGCCCGCGGCCAGGCCCGTCCCCAGCGCCGCGGCCCGGCCTCGCACCCGTGCCCGACGGCGCAGCACCACCGTCGCAGCCAGTGCCACCAGCACCGACCCGCCCACGAGGACGTCGAGCCAGGTGGTGCTCGCCGCCCGGACCGTCAGCGCGCCGAGGACCGAGCCCACGAGGACGAGCGGCGTCAGCGCGGCGACGCGGCGCCAGTCCACGCCGTGCCGGAGCGCGCCCAGGACCAGCAGCGAGGTGACGACCGCCGCACCGTTGCTCATCAGGACGCCCGCGGACGGACCGAGGAGCACCGTCAGGACCGGTGCCGCCACCATGCCGAGGCCCATCCCGGCGACGCGCTGCAGCGCCGCACCGAGCACGACGGCGGCGCAGGCCGCGACCAGCGCCGTGGTGTCCACCGTCCCACGCTACCGACCATCGACGCAGCTACCGGATTCACCTAACATGCTCGGATGCTGACGACTCCGGTCACGGGCGCTGAGGCCCTGAGTCCGACCGAGAGCGAGCCGCGACGTGCCTTCCGTAGCGATATCCAGGCCCTGCGAGCGCTCGCCGTGGCGCTCGTGGTCGCGAACCACGTGTGGCACGACGACGTGCCGGGTGGATATGTCGGCGTGGACGTGTTCTTCGTGATCTCCGGGTACCTCATCACGAGCCACCTGGTCAAGGAGCTCGCCCGGGACGGGAGGATCCGGCTCGGTGCGTTTTACGCCCGGCGCGCCCGGCGTCTGCTCCCGGCGGCACTCCTGGTCCTTCTTGTCACGCTGGCCGCGGTCTGGTTCCTCCTGCCCTACTCCGAGTGGCGGGCGAACGCGCTCCACGCCGCGGCGGCCGCGCTGTACGGCGAGAACTGGCTCCTTGCCCAGCAATCTGTCGACTACTCAGCGCTCAACGACTCGGCGACCGCGACGCAGCACTACTGGTCCTTGTCCGTGGAGGAGCAGTTCTACCTCGGATGGCCGCTCCTCATCCTGGCGGTGGCCTGGGTCGGGCGCCGGCTCGGGAAAGGTCTGCGCCGACCGCTCCTGGTGGCAGTCGCCGGGTGCACGGTCGTCAGCCTCTCGCTGAGCGTCGTGATGACCGCAGCCGACCCCAGCCCCGCTTACTTCGTCACGTACGCGCGGGTGTGGGAGTTCATGCTCGGGGCGGGAGTCGCCGTCGCCGCACACAGGTTGCTGCTGCCGACCAGGACGGCGAGCGCACTGTCGACGGTGGGCTTCACGGCGATCCTCGCCTCCGCGTTCGCCTACGGGCCTGCCACGCCGTTCCCCGGCTGGGCCGCACTGGTGCCCGCCGGTGCGACGGCGCTCGTGATCGTGGCAGGGCTGAACCCGGTGGCCACACCCTGGCACAACCGGCTCACGGGGTCGCGACCGGTCCAGTACCTCGGCGAGATCTCCTACTCCGTCTACCTGTGGCACTGGCCCCTCGTCGTGGTGCTCCCATGGGTGGTCGGGCGTGCACCCGGCATCCTCGACCTGGTGGTGATGGTTCTTGCGACGCTGCTGCTCGCCGGACTCACCAAGCGCTTCGTCGAGGATGCCGTCCGGGACTGGCCTCCCTTGGGGTACGGTCCGCGAACCCTGGTCGCCACGGTGGCCGCCATGGCGCTGGTCGGCGTCTGTGCAGTGGCCGTGCACCGCGCCGCCGCCGTGGCAGAGCAGCAGGCCCTCGACGAGGCTACCGACCGGGCAGTCGTGGCGCCGCAGTGCTACGGGCCCGCAGCCCTCGCACCGGGTAGCGCCTGCGACGACCCCTTCGGGCCGGCTGCGGTCACGGTCATGGGCACGGCGAACGAGTACTTCCCGATGGCCCCCGAGTGCGTGCCGCTCGACGTCCTCGTGAACTCCACCGGCAACACGACGTTCCAGTGCGACTTCTCGTCCGGTGCGCCGGCGGAGGACGTCTGGCTGGTGGGCGACTCCCACGCCCAGCAGTGGCAGCTGGCGATCACGGATCTTGCGCGGGAGCGCGGCTGGCGGCTCACCCAGAGCTATCACGGTGGGTGTCCGCCGGCCGACGTCGCGTTCTACGCCTTCCGCGTGCCGATGTCCCAGGACCACCTGGACCGTTGCACCGCCTGGCGCAACGGCCTGATGGAGGTCATCCCGCGGTCCGGGGCAACGATCGTCTTCACGTCGGGTTTCACACGCAAGGAGACGGTCGACGACGGCTCCGGCCGGAGCCAGACCGAGCAGTACACCGAGGGGCTCCACACGTTCTGGCGGGAGATCACAGCGGGCGGTGCGCGCGTCGTGGTGCTCGCAGACCCGCCGATGAACGGTGACGTCCGTGACCACACCTGCGTCGCCCGGAACGCGACGGACCCGGCGGCGTGCGCAATCTCCCGGGCGAAGGCGGCTCCCCAGGACCCGATGGTGGTCGCTGCGCGGGCGTGGCCGGGGAACGAGGTCCAGGTTGTCGACCTCACCGACCGCTTCTGTGACGAGACGAGATGCTACGCCGTCGTCGGCAGCGTCACCGTGTACTACGACCGGGATCACCTCAACGCGGAGTACGTGCGGCTTCTGGGCCCCCTGATCGAGTCGGGTGCGGACCTGTGACGGAGGTCCGTGCAGCAACCACCTCCTCGATCCACGGCGTGTCGGTGCGGTTCTGCGATGGGGCGGGCGTGAAGGTGGTGTGAACGTGAATACGGGGACGCCCGCGCGTGTTGGCACCCGGGGGCGCGCGGGGGAATGATCGACCGGACGTCCCGCCGGACCGCCCGCGAGCCCGCAAGGTGCGCGAACCGATTCGGCTCGCCCCACGTCACATCCGACCGAGACCGAACGCCGAGGACATGACCGACCTGCTCTACGTGAACGGTGGCACTCCCCTCGAGGGGACGATCACCGTACGAGGTGCCAAGAACTTCGTCTCGAAGGCGATGGTCGCCTCGTTGCTCGGCGAGACGCCCAGCGTCCTGCGCAACGTGCCCCAGATCCGCGACGTCGCGGTGGTCTCGGGCCTCCTCGAGCTGCACGGCGTGAACGTCAAGTACGACAGCGACGCCGGCATCCTCGACCTCGACCCGTCGAACGTGGAGTCGGCGCACGTGGCCGACATCGACGCCCACGCCGGTTCGAGCCGCATCCCGATCCTGTTCTGCGGGCCTCTGCTGCATCGTCTGGGGGAAGCGTTCATCCCCGACCTGGGGGGCTGCCGCATCGGGGACCGGCCCATCAACTACCACCTGGACATCCTGCGGCAGTTCGGCGCGGTGGTCGACAAGCGCCCCAACGGCATCCACCTGCGTGCCCCGCGGCGGCTGCAGGGCACCAAGATCGCCCTGCCCTACCCGTCGGTGGGCGCTACGGAGCAGCTCCTGCTCACGGCCGTCCGCGCCGAGGGCATCACCGAGCTCACCAACGCTGCGATCGAGCCCGAGATCATGGACCTCATCGCCGTGCTCCAGAAGATGGGCGCCATCATCTCGGTCGACACCGACCGGGTGATCCGCATCGAGGGCGTCGACCGGCTGGACGGCTACGCCCACACCGCGCTCGGTGACCGCATCGAGACGGCCTCCTGGGCCTCGGCGGCCCTCGCCACCGGCGGCGACATCACCGTCAAGGGCGCCACCCAGCCCGAGATGATGACGTTCCTCAACACGTTCCGGAAGGTGGGCGGCCGGTTCGACGTGCAGGACGACGGCATCCGCTTCTGGCACCCCGGTGGCGACCTGCACTCGATCGTCCTCGAGACGGACGTGCATCCCGGCTTCATGACCGACTGGCAGCAGCCCCTCGTCGTGGCGCTCACCCAGGCCAAGGGTCTGTCGATCGTCCACGAGACCGTCTACGAGAACCGCTTCGGGTTCGCCGACGCCCTCCGCAGCATGGGCGCCACCATCCAGGTCTACAAGGAGTGCCTGGGCGGGCGGGACTGCCGCTTCGGCCAGCGCAACTTCCACCACTCCGCGGTCATCTCCGGCCCCACCCCGCTCGACGCGGCCGACATCGAGGTGCCGGACCTGCGCGGCGGCTTCTCGCACCTGATCGCGGCGCTGGCCGCGAAGGGCCGGTCCACGGTCCGCGGGATCGGCCTGATCGACAGGGGCTACGAGAGCTTCCAGGAGAAGCTGGTCGCCCTCGGCGCGGACGTCGAGCGCGGCTGACGCCCCGGCGTCGCGCACCGGGCGAGGTGCGCGACGCCGCCGACGGTAGGCTGTGGGCTCGTGCCCATCGCGAGACCCGACTCCCGCGCGTACCGAGCTGTCGCCTGGCTCGTGCGCCACCTGATGTTCGCCATGTGCCGGTACGACTGGCGTGGGGGCGAGCATCTCCAGCAGCCGGGCGGCGTCATCGCCGCCGGCAACCACGTGACGGAGCTGGATGCGCTGACCTTCGCGCACTATCTCTTCGACCAGGGCGTGGAACCGCGCATCCTGGCAAAGAAGGGCCTGTTCGACTCGCCGGTGGGCTTCGCCCTCCGCGCCACCCGCATGATCCCGGTGGACCGCGGCTCGGCCGGGGCCGCGAGGTCGCTCGAGGCGGCCGGCGAGCAGCTGCGCCGCGGCGACTGCGTCGCGATCCTCCCCGAGGGCACGCTGACCCGTGACCCCGACCTGTGGCCCATGGAGGGCAAGACCGGCCTGGCGCGCATCGCGCTCGCGACCCGCCTGCCTGTGGTGCCCATCGCCCAGTGGGGCGTCACGGAGATCATGCCCCGCTACGGCCGCGTCCTGAAGCCGTTCCCGCGCAAGAAGGTGTGGGTGTGGGCCGGCCCTCCGGTCGACCTGTCCGACCTGTACGACCGCCCCACCGACTCCGCGGTGCTGCGTGAGGCGACCACACGGGTCATGGACGCCATCACCGCCCTCCTGGAGGAGATCCGCGGCGAGAAGGCGCCCGAGCACCGGTTCGACCTGCGTCTCCACCCGGAGTACGAGGCGAAGCGCACGGTCTACCCGCCGGTGGAGCGCCCGTGAGCGCCCCCGCGAACGCCGCGCCGGTGCGCGCCGCCGTCCTCGGGTCGGGCGCCTGGGGCACCACCTTCGCGATGGTCCTGGCCGACGCCGGGTGCGACGTCACGCTCTGGGGCCGGGACGAGGCCGTGGCGCGCTCTGTCACCGACGACCGCCGCAACGAGAAGTACCTGCCGGGCGTGGAGCTCCCGGTCATGCGCGGCACCACGGATGCCGTGGAGGCGCTGGCCGGGGCATCGCTGGTGGTCGTGGCCATCCCGTCGCAGGTCTCGCGGGCGACGCTCGAAGGGCTGGCCCACCTCGTCGAGCCGGACGCGGTCGTGGTGTCGCTCATGAAGGGCGTCGAGCTCACCACCGACAAGCGCATGAGCCAGGTCGTGTCCGAGGCCCTCGGGATCCCGCCGGAGCGGGTCGCCGTCGTCTCGGGGCCCAACCTCGCGCTGGAGATCGCTGCCCGCCAGCCCACCGCGACGGTGGTGGCCTCGACGAGCGACGAGACCGCGCGCTTCGTGGCCGACGCGTGCGCCAACGCCTACTTCCGGCCCTACACGAACGACGACGTCGTGGGCGTGGAGCTGTGCGGCGCCGTGAAGAACATCATCGCGCTCGCCGTCGGCATGGCGCAGGGCCGCGGGTTCGGGTGGAACACGACCGCCACGCTGATCACGCGTGGCCTGGTCGAGATCACGCGTCTGGGCCGTGCGCTGGGCGCCGAGGCCGAGACGTTCGCCGGACTGGCGGGCATGGGCGACCTCGTCGCCACGTGCGCCTCGCCGCTCTCCCGCAACCACACGCTCGGCAAGCACCTGGGCCAGGGCCTCTCACTCGAGGAGGCGCTCAAGGTCACCGGCGGCACGGCGGAGGGCGTCAAGTCGTCGCAGTCGGTCCTCGAGCTGGCGGGGAAGCACGGGGTCGACATGCCCATCACCGCCGGCGTCGTGGGCGTCCTCAGCGGTGAGCTGCCGCTGAGCGAGCTCGCGGTCACCCTGCTCTCCAGGCCGCAGAAGTCCGAGGGCGTCTACTGACCTGCCCGGGGCGGGGGGGGTGTGGGTGGGGTGTGTTTCGCCCGGCCCCACCCCCCCCCCCCCCCCCACCCCCCCCCCCCCACGGGGGGTGGTCAGTGCTGGACGTCGACGACGACGCGGGTCGGGTCCTCCAGCAGGAAGGCCCGGAAGGGCTTCTGGCCGCCCTCGATACCGATGAACGCCGTGCTCGACCCCTCGAACGTGAAGCGGTAGTCGACGGCTGCCACGACCTCGGTGTCGTCCGGGTGGATGGGGTCGCCCGCGTACTCCTCCACGCCGCTGTCGAACGGGTACGCCGTTCGGTTGATGATGACGGAGAGGATCGTGTCGCCGTCGATCTCCACGACGCTCCCGCTCCCCTCGTCGATCGCCTGGTCGACGTACTCGACGCGCCAGCCCGGCGTCACGTCGCCGGTGCCGGCCAGCTCGAACACCACGCGGTCGTATCCCTCGTGCCGGCCGGTCCGTACCTCGGTCACCGAGTAGAAACCGTCGCCGCCGGGCTCGGACAGGTCCGGCTCGGTGTTCGCCGTGAACGGCGGAGCGGCGGCGTCGTCGGCCTCGTCGGCGGGTGCGTCGCCGGAGGGGCTCGCGCTCGGTGAGCTCGTGGCGCTGCCCGACGGCGACGGGGTCGCCTCGACGCTCTCGACCGGGCTCGGGGTGGCGTCGTCGGCGCCGTCGCCACCGGCACAGCCGGTGAGGGCGATCGCCACCGCGGCGAGGATCGCGAGCGACGCGGCACGTGCTGAGCGGTTTCTCATGCGTCGATCGTAGGGACGAATCCGGCGACCTACCCGACGGCGCCCCTCATCGTTGCCGGAACGCGGCTCAACCGAGGCCGAAGCTCCACCTCTGCCGAGCGGGTCAGACCAGCGTGCGCAGCGCCTGGTCGAGGTCGGCCCACAGGTCCTCGACGTCCTCGACCCCGACGGAGAGCCGCAGCAGGTCCTCCGGCACGGTCAGGGACTCCGTGGGGAAGCGGCGGCGGCGCTCCAGGCTCGACTCGACGCCACCGAGCGACGTGGCGGGCACCCACAGGCGGAGGGCGGCGACGACGCCGTCGGCCCCCGTGGCACCGCCTACGGGGCGCAGGCCGATGATGGCGCCGAAGCCGTTCATCTGCGCGGCCGCGCGCTCGTGGCCCGGGTCCGCGGGCAGCGAGGGGTGGCGCACCTCGGCGACCGCGGGGTGCTCGGCGAGCCGGGCGGCGAGCGTGGCGGCATTGGCCTGCGCCCGCTCGACCCGCAGGGCCAGGGTGCGCAGCCCGCGGAGCGCGAGCCAGACCTCGAACGGGCCGGCGATGGACCCGTGCAGCGTCCGGTACGCGCGCAGCTCGGCCTCGATGGCGGGATCGTTCGTCACGGCGGCGCCGAGCACCACGTCGGAGTGCCCGGCGAGGTACTTCGTGACCGAGTGGAAGACGACGTCGGCCCCGTGGGCGAGCGGCTGCTGACCGAGCGGGGTGGCGAACGTGTTGTCCACGACCGAGCGGACCCCGCGCTCCCGGGCCCCAGTCAGGATGGCGGGCAGGTCCGCGACCTCGAGCATGGGGTTGGTGGGCGACTCCACGAGCACCACGTCGGCGCCGTCGAGCGCGGCGACCACCTGGCCGGTGTCCGCGATGTCCACGCGGCGCACCTCGACGCCGTGGCGGGAGGCCAGGTCGTCGGCGTAGCCGAGGCTCACCTGGTAGGCGTGCCGGGGGACCACGAGCACGCCGCCGTCGGGCACCGCGGACAGCACCGCGGCCACCGCCGCCATGCCCGACCCGTACACGATCCCGGGCCGCTCGGCGCCCTCCAGCGCGGCGAGCGCCTGCTCGAACGGCTCCCACGTCTCCGTGCCGATCCGCGTGTAGAGCAGCTCGCCCGGGCCCACGACGCCCTGCGAGACGTAGGTCGAGCTGAGCACGAGCGGCGGGTTGACGGGACCGCCCTGCACCTTGGGCGGCCGCCCGGCGGTGACGGCGACGGTCGCGGGGGAGAGGGGCTGCTCGTGCGCGGTGCTCATGCTGGCGAGGATACGTGGCGTCTCACGATGCCCGCTCCGCCGTCCTGAGGACCTTCAGCAGGGCGCGCTCGTCGGCGTCCATCCAGCGGGACGTGCGAGCGGCGTCGGCCCCGGAGCGCTTGATCAGGCGGTCCAGCTCCGTGCGGTCGTCGGCGAGGATCACCGGATGGACGTAGCTCCTGCGGCACACCGCGGGGGTGTTGTGCAGGTGGGCCGCCGCGAGCCGGACCGCCTCCGCGCGCTGCGCGTCGTGCTCACGCTGGCTCGCGGGCTCCAGGCGGCGCAGGTGGCCGAGGGCGAGCGCGCTCGCGCCCCACGTGCGGAACGTCTTGGCGGTGTAGTCGGCCGACGTCGTCTCGCTCAGGTAGGCGTTGACGTCGCCCGAACCGATCTTCCGCACCTCGTCCCCGTCCACGTACTGCAGCAGCTGCTGGCCCGGCAGCTCCCGGCAGCGCCGGACGACGCTCGCCACGCGGCGGTCCTCGACCACCACGTCGTGCGGCGTGCCCGACTTCCCGTTGAACCGGAACCGGATCTCCGCCCCGTCGACCCTGGCGTGCCGGTTCCGGAGCGTCGTCAGCCCGTACGACTCGCCGGTGCGGACGTACTCGTCGTTGCCGACGCGGACCAGGGTGTTGTCGAGCAGCCAGACGGTGGTGGCGACGACCTTCTCGAAGGAGAGCCGCGGGGACCGCAGGTCCTGGTCCACCCGCTTGCGCAGGTCGACCAGCGCCTCCCCGAAGCCCACGAGCTCGTGGAACTTGGCGGCGTCGCGGTGCTCGCGCCAGCGTGGGTGGTACAGGTACTGCTTGCGGTTCTTCGCGTCGCGGCCGGTCGCCTGGACATGGCCGGTCGAGTCCACGCAGATCCACACGTCCGTCCACGCGGGCGGGATCACGAGCCCGCGGATCCGCTGGAGCGTCTCGGGGTCGGTGACGCGGTGCCCCCGGTCGTCGACGTACGTGAACCCCCGGCCCTGCCGCTTGCGGCGGAGGCCGGGGTCGGCGTCGCAGCTGTGGGTCAGCCCCTCCGGGGTGGACATCCGGGTTCCCTCACCGTGCCAGGAGGAACGTACGCCGGTACGACGTCGGCGTGGTGCCCAGGGCCTCCTGCATGCGCAGGCGGAGCGACTGCGCCGTGCCGAACCCCGCCCGCACCGCGACCTGCTCGACCGGCAGGTCGGTGGTCTCCAGGAGGCTGCACGCGCGCTCGATCCGGCGGCGCGCCAGCCAGGTGCCCGGGCTCTCGCCCGTCTCCTCGCGGAACCGACGGGTGAACGTCCGCACGCTCATGGCGCAGCGGTCCGCCAGGTCGCGCAGGGCGACGGGCTGGTCGAGGTGGTCCAGTGCCCAGGCGCGCGCCACCGCGGTGCCGGTGTCGCCGACGGCGGGGACGGTTCGCCGGACGTACTGCGCCTGGCCGCCGTCGCGGTGCGGTGGGACGACCGTGCGCCGCGCGACCTCGTCCGCCACCGCCGCGCCGTGGTCGCGGCGCACGATGTGCAGGCACAGGTCCAGGCCGGAGGCCACACCGGCCGAGGTGAGCACGTCGCCGTCGTCCACGTAGAGCACGTCCGGGTCGAGGAGGACCTTGGGAAAGAAGCGGCGGAAGTCGTCGGCGTCGGCCCAGTGCGTCGAGGCCGGGCGGCCGTCGAGCAGGCCCGCCGCGGCGAGCACGAAGCTGCCCACGCAGATCGAGACCAGGCGGGTGCCCGGGCGCACGTGGCCCAACGCGACCGCTGCCGCGTCCGAGAGGCGTCCCTCGCGGAGCTCCGGGCCGTCGTCGAGGGCAGCGGGAAAGATGACGGTGTCTGCCTCCGCCAGCGCCTCGGGGCCCCGCTCCACGAGGATCGTGACGTCGGTGTCGGACGGCACGGGGCCGGGCGCGGGCGTGCAGGTCACCACCTCGTACAGCGGGTGGCCGACGGCGTCGCGGGCCCGGCCCAGGATGCGATGGGGGATGCCGAGCTCGAGCGGGATGAAGCCCGGCCGGACGAGCACGGCGACCTTGTGCGGTACGGGCGCGGGACCGGTCATGGCCTGATCCTATCGGACGGTGTCATTCGGGCCACTGGTGGCTGTGGCGGCTCGAAGCCCATGCTTCCAGTCATGACCGGACTCACCACCCCGACCTCGCCGGAGCCGACCACCGGATCGGCGGGGGCTCCGCCCGAGCCGGCCGGGCGCCGTCGTCGGGCACCTCTGGTGCACCGCGCATGGCTCGTCGCGGCCGTCGGCTTCGTGGCTCTCATGGGTGCCGCCGCCTTCGGGTCCGCGCCCGGGCTGCTCATCGAACCGCTGAACGCCGAGCTCGGCTGGTCGCGGGCCACCATCGGGCTGGGCGTGTCGGTGCAGCTGGCGCTGTACGGGCTCACCGCGCCGTTCGCGGCGGCGCTGATGGACCGGGTCGGCATGCGCCGGGTGCTGTCCGTCGCGCTGCTCGTGATCGCCGGCGGGGCCCTGCTCACCGTGAACATGACCGAGCCGTGGCAGTTCGTGCTGTGCTGGGGCGTGCTGGTGGGCGTCGGCACCGGGTGCATCGCGCCGTCGTTCACCGCGACGCTCACCAGCCGCTGGTTCGTGGCCAGGCGTGGCCTGGTGACCGGGATCCTGACGGCCGGGGCCGCGTCGGGCCAGCTCGTGTTCCTGCCGCTCCTCTCGTGGCTGATCGAGAACCACGGCTGGCGGCCCGCGAGCGTGACCGTCGCGCTCGCCGCGGCCGTGGTGCTGCCGCTGGTGCTCCTGTTCCTGCGCGACCACCCCGCCGACGTCGGCCTCGCGCCCTACGGCGGGGACTACCAGGCGAAGCCCGCACCCCTGCGCGGCGCTGCGCTCCGGACCGTCACGGTGCTCGCTCGCGCGGCCCGGACCGGACCCTTCTGGCTGCTCGCCGGGGCGTTCGCCATCTGCGGCGCGTCGACCAACGGCCTGGTCAAGACGCACTTCGTGCCCGCCGTGCACGACCACGGCATGGCGATGACCGCCGGGGCCTCGCTGCTGGCCGTGATCGGGATCTTCGACATCGTCGGCACGATCTTCTCCGGCTGGCTCACCGACCGGTTCAACGCCCGCGTGCTCCTCGGCGTCTACTACGTGCTGCGCGGGCTGGCGCTCATGGCGCTGCCGTCGCTCATGGCGCCCGAGGTGGAGCCGCCCATGGTGCTCTTCATCGTGTTCTACGGGCTCGACTGGGTCGCCACGGTCCCGCCCACCCTCGCGCTGTGCCGGGAGCTGTGGGGCGACGACGCGCCGGTCGTGTTCGGCTGGGTGCTCGCCTCGCACCAGGTCGGGGCGGCGGTCGTCGCCTGGGCCGGCGGGCTCGTGCGCGACCTCACGGGGACCTACGACCCCGTGTGGTTCGGGGCCGGGGCGCTCTGCGCGGCGGCCGCGGCGATGTCGCTCGTGGTGCGCAAGGCGACGCCGGCGTGAGGGCCGAAAATGGCAAGAGCAATGAGCGGGTGAAATGCTTTTGTTGAGTTCTTATCAGTTGACGGGAAGTAATTGCCCGGAGCGGGTGAAGTTGATGTGCGACATTTCGGTGTGACCGCGGTTCTCCGTGGCTCCGACCTGCAGATCTGCGGCTCAAATGCAGCAATGGACTTTTGTCAAATCATTCGCCGGATGTGAGGGCCCGTAACTCACCTCCGCACCCTGGGGCGGGCCAGATCGGCGCCACGGGCACTCCATCACCAGCTCTCGCTGGGGATCGGCGGCGCCCTGGAAGAAATACGCAGGGGGTGTTCCACGTATGACAAGACGTCATCGCGCGATCGCCACCGTCGTCACCTCCGGGTTGATATCCGGCATGGTGACAATGGTGGCCGCGCCGGTGCAGGCAGAGACCGTGACGCATACCGCGTCGGTCGAGCTGCAGTCCTTTCCTGCCGTCCACAATGTCTAGCTCCAGCAGTTCGACGACCTCGGCGGCACGTTGATCCTCGACAGCATCACGCTGAGCGGCTGGGTGTCCGGCACCGTCACGGGTGGCCTCGAGAACCTCAGCACCTACGAGGACAAGACGCTGACCGCCTCGGTCGACGCGAGCATCACATCGACGGCCAGCTCGCCGAGTACACGGCGGAGGCGCACGACGCACAGACATTCACGCTGGCCCCTGGCGAGCAGGTCGACTACGAGATCTCGGACGAGGGCACCACCTCGGCCACCACGACCGACCCTGGTGTGCTCGCGTCGTTCGTCGGCGACGGCTTCGTCACGTACCCGGTGACGAGCCTGATCGAGACGAGCGTGTCCGGGCCGGCGCCGTACGTCTCGACGGGCGTCGCCGTCGGCGAGGCCGAGGTCACCGTCTCGTACGAGTACCACCCGGCCCCGACGCAGTCGCTCGCGATCTACGTGTACGAGTGCGTGGACGGGGAGCCGACGACCACGCCGGTGGTCTCCACGGTCGCAGGTACCCGGGCGGGGATCTCCCAGCCCGGCCCGCTGCTGCCGACGCAGGTCGAGGCAGGGGTGCACGACACCACGGCTGTGGTGGGCCCCGAGTGGGAGTTCGTGGCGTGTGGTCAGCAGGGTGTGACCATCACGGACGGGCAGCACGCCTCGCAGCCGGGCACCGTCCCGGTGGGTGGCCACACGGACCTGTACTACTACGTGAACGCGGTGCCGCCGCCCACGCAGTCGCTCGCGATCTACGTGTACGAGTGCGTGGACGGTCAGCAGACCACGACGCCGGTGGCCTCGACGGTCGCTGACGCGACGGCGGGGATCTCGCAGGCGGGTCCGCTGCTGCCGACGCAGGTGGCCGCGGGGGTGCACCAGACCACGGCTGTGGTGGGTGACGAGTGGGAGTTTGTCGCGTGTGGTCAGCAGGGTGTGACCATCACCGACGGTCAGCACGCCTCGCAGCCGGGCACCGTCCCGGTGGGAGGCCACACGGACCTCTACTACTACGTGACCGAGCGCGTCTGCTACTGCGACCTCACCGAGAACACCTACAAGCGGCCCCTCACGGTCCGTGTCTGGAAGGAGATCCAGGGCTGGGCCTATGAGGACGGTCAGTGGGTCGACAAGGGGGACGACGGCTGGTACTCGCTGCCGGAGTCGTTCGGCGCGTTCCACGACTGGGACGTCAGCCACCTCGACGAAGGCCCGGCCTGGCTGCCGCCCGGCGTCTACGCCGGGAACCCGCCCGGGCTGACGTACCGGTACAAGGTGTCAGAAGGCACCCCGCTGACCTGGGAGTACTCGGGCGTCTGGTCCGAGACCCCGCCCACGGAACCCGACCCGGCGCCGAACGGCTTCGGCTGGGTCGTGGACCAGACCCGCACGACTCAGGTGGAGGTGCCATGCGAGTGACGCGAACAGCCCTGGCTCTGGCCGCGGCCGGGGTGCTGAGCATCGCCGGCGCCGGCCCGGCCGCGGCGGAGACCACGCCGGAGGAGACAGCCACCTTCGACCTGGGGGACCTCGACCTGTCGGGTGAGGGAACCTTCCAGCAGTTCGACCCTGCCCTGGGGACGCTCCAGTCGGTGGTGATCACCGCCGACGTGACCATGGACTTCGACGTCTGCCTGACGAACCTGAGCCAGGAGGCGAGCACCATCCCGGCGGGATCGGTGTCCGGCCTGGCACCGGTCACGTTCGCCGGCGACGTGGTGGCCACCGCGACCGGGGCGATGGACGTCCCCGGCGGGGAGCTCACCGCCAACACGGGTGCCGACGCGTGCTCGGAGTGGCTCGAGACCGGGACGGTGCCGACGGCGTCGGACTCGTTCTACTACACGGAGACGGACGTGTCGCCGTTCAGCGAGACGCTGACCGACCCGGCACAGCTCGCGCTCTACACCGGGACGGGCACCGTGCCCTTCTCGTTCGAGGCGTCGTCCGCGTCGGACCTCGCCCAGCCGTCGGAGTGGACGATCATCTTCCTCGCCGGTGGCTCGGGCAGCGCCACGATCCAGTACAACTACGTGCCGGCGCCGGTCCCCGTACCGGCTCCCGTGCCCACGCCGTCGGTCACGCCGACCCCCAGCGTGGCACCGGCCGCGGCGGCCCGGCCGGCACCCCCGGCCGCCCCGCTCCCGGTCACGGGTGGTGACGTCGCGAGGGTGATCCTCGTCGCGGGTCTCCTCCTGGCGGGGGGCACGACAGCCCTCGTGGTGGGTCGCAAGGTGCGGTCCCGGAAGGTCTGACAGACCCCTCGGCCGGTGGGGACGCCCCGAGCGCCCCACCGGCCGAGGCATGTCTCTACTCCAGCGGGCCGAGCAGCGACTGCGCCACCGTCGCGTGCGCCGACTCGTCGTCGGACGGGTGGAAGATGCCCGCGAGGACGTCGCGGTAGAGGCGTCCCAGCTCCGAGCCGCTGAAGTACGTGGACCCGCCCGACGACCGCACCGCCTGGTCCACCACGAACCGGGCCGCCTCCGTGGCTCGCACCTTGAGCCCGGCGGTGGCGCGGAACCAGCCGGCGCCACGGTCCTCGCCGGCGTCGATGGCGCCCGTGAGGGCGTCGAGCTGGAGCCAGATCCCGTCGAGCGTGAGCGCCGCGTCGGCGATACGCCACCGGATGTCCGGGTCCTGCGACAGCAGCTTTCCCGTCTTCATCGACGACCGCCGTTCCACCGCCTCGACAGCGAGCTCGAGCGCGCGGTCCGCGATCCCCGTGTACACGGCGGCGAGCAGCAGCTCGAACGAGGTGAAGATGCCGACCACGTAGGGGTCCAGGGTGGGGCCGGGGGCGAGCCGTCGCAGCACGCGCGACGCCGGGGCGTGGGCGCCCTCCAGCACGGTCGTGCGGGACTGGGACGCGCGCATCCCGATCGTGTCCCAGTCGTCGAGGATGTCGAAGCCGCCACCGTCCCGCGTCACGAACGCGTGCACCAGCACGGGCGCGTCGGGCGACGTGTCGTCCCGGCCCAGCACGCCGAGACGCGTCCAGGCGGGGGAGTTGCTCGTGAAGATCTTGCGGCCGTGGAACGTGTACCCGCCCTCGCCGTCGGGCCGCGCCTCCGTGCGGGAGCCCAGCAGCACCAGGTCGTTGCCCGCTTCGGAGTACCCGAACCCGAACACCTCGCCGGCCGCCGCCTCCTCGAGGAGCCAGTCGAGCGAGGAGTCGCCGCGCGCGTGCAGGTAGCGCGCCACGCCGGTCCAGACATGGTGCATGTTGACGGCCAGGGCGGTCGCGGGTGCTGCCGCGGCCAGGCGGGCCTGCTCGCGCGCCAGCTCGCGCAGCGAGAGGCCGGCGCCGCCGAGCGGGGCGGGCACCAGGGCGGCGAGGTAACCGGCGGCCCTGAGGTCGTCGAGGTCCTCGGTGAAGAAGGAGTTCTCCCGGTCGTATCGCGCGGCCCGGCCGCGAACGGTGTCCAGCAGGTCGTCGCTCAGGATCTGCGTCATGCTCCCGACGCTACGCCGCACCTGGTCAGGGTCGCGCGGTGTCGTGCGTCACGCGGGCTCGTGGAGGCGGCGCGCCCGCACGGCGGCATAGAGCTCGGCGGCGTCACGCGGGTGGTTCACGTCCCTGCCGGTCTGCTCGGTCACGCGGGCGAGCCGGTTGAGGACCGTGTTCCGGTGGCAGTGCAGCGCCTTCGCGGCGCGGGTGGACGAGCCGCCGGCGTCGAACCAGGCCTCCAGGGTGCGCACGAGGAGTTCCTCGTCCCGTGCGTCCCGGCCGCCGAGCCCGGTGAGCACCGCCGCGGCGAGCTCGCCGGCCCGGGCGCTGTCGGACGCCAGGAGAGCGTCCAGGGGCGCCGAACCGTACCGGAGCGTCCCCGTCGCCCCGGGAGAGAGACACTGCAGCGCCGTGCGCGCCTGGTCGAGCGCTGCCGGCGCCTGCGCCAGGCTGGTGAACGGCCGGCTCAAGCCGGCCCGGCCGTCGCCCAGGCAGGCCTCCACGGCGGCGACCGCCGCCTCGGCGGTGGCCGCCGTGACGAGACCGAGTCGCTCACCCCCGTGGTCCACCCAGCGTGCCGTCGTCCCCCGCGTGGCGTCGTCGCTCCAGGAGCGCGCGTGCTGCCCGACGCCGGCCGCTCGCCCGGGTGCACCGGACCGGCCGGGTGCCTGGCGTGCCGGGCGGGGCGCGGCGCCGCGTGCGGGGCCGGGACCCGGCAGGGAGCCCGCGTCCGCGACCGCCACGACGAACACCCCGCGCTCCGGGAGGCGCAGGGTACGGCGTGCGGCGTCGCTGTACGGGTCGGACCCGTCGAGGAGACCGAGGAGGGCCGCCTCCCGGGCCGCGCGCACCCCGGCGGCGCGCTCCGCAGCGGCCCAGCGGTACGCGTCGGTGGCGGCGCTCGAGAAGCGGTCGATCGCCGCCCACACCCTGGACGACAGGCTGACCAGCGCCGTCGGGTCCGGGCTGTGGGATGCGCGGCTGGTGAGCTCGTCCCAGATCAGCATCCCCGCGACCCGGTAGGCCCGCAGCACGTTCTCGAGGGGTGCACCGGCAAGGGCCGTGACCTGGCCGGCCCGGCGTGCGGGAGCGAGGGACTCGGGGTCGCCTGCCAGGCCGGCGAGCAGCTCCACCACGTTGGCGCGGACCAGGGCGCGGACCTGGTCCGGGGTGATCGTCGGGTCGCCGTCGAGGGCGCCGGGAGGGAGGGCACCCTGCGCCACAGAGTCCGTCAGCTGGTCGACCTCGTTGCGCAGGTCGACCAGGGCCGGGCAGGTGAGGCGGGCCGGCCCCCGCACGCAATGTCCGACATGGGGGAGACTACCGACGCGGGCGTGATTGTGCATTCGCACAGTGAATGTCAAACAACTGGGTGCAGGCGGCTCTGGCGCTGAGACCACGTATCAGGTCACACTGTGGGGCGGTGGCCCCCTCGCAGGGGGACGGGGCCGCTGTCGTTCCGACGATCGAAGGAGATCTGCGATGAGCGTCACGGACGCACGCGCCCTGACGAGCCACGAGCTCGACGACGCGATCGACCGGCTCACCGTCGGAGCCGAGCGCTGGGCCACCCTGCCCCACGACGGCAGGGCCCGGCTGCTCCGCGAGGTCAGCGCTGCGGTGGCCGGCGTGGCCGAGCGGTGGGCGACCGCGGCCTGCCGGGCCAAGTCTGTCGCCGAGGGGTCGGAGCTCGCCGGCGAGGAGTGGCTCACGGGCCCCTACGGTGCGCTCTGCGCCCTGACGGCTTACGCCCAGGCCTACGACGCGGTCGCGAAGGGCCGGTCGGCCCTCGCCGGGTCTCGTCCGCAGCCGGCGCCCGGGGGCCGGGTGGCCGTCCGCGTGCTCCCCGAGAATGCCCACGAGCGCGTGATGTTCCACGGCTTCCTCGCCGAGGTGTGGATGCCGCCAGGGGTCACGGCCGACGAGGTCCGGCGCCACGTGGGCCCGCCGACGCCGGCTCCGGGCGGCCACGGCGGCGTGTGCGTCGTGCTCGGTGCCGGCAACGTCTCGTCGATCGCGCCGCTGGACGCCCTGTACGAGCTGGTCGCGCACGACCGTGCGTCGATCGTGAAGCTCAACCCCACGTTCGCGGACCTCCTGCCCGTGTACGAGGAGGCGTTCGCGCCGCTGGTGGCTGCGGGCGTGGTGCGGTTCATCACCGGCGGTGCCGAGGTCGGTGCCCGCCTCACGGCGCACGACCGCATCGCCACGGTGCACATCACCGGTTCCGCCCGGACCCACGACGCGATCGTGTGGGGCACGGGCGAGGAGGCGCGACGTCGTCGGGCCTCGAACGAGCCCCGGCTGACCGTGCCCATCACGAGCGAGCTGGGCGGCGTCGCGCCCGTGATCGTGGTGCCCGGCCGGTGGAGCCGCGCGGACCTCAGGTTCCAGGCGGAGCACGTCGCCACCATGCGGCTGAACAACGCGGGCCACAACTGCATCGCCGGGCAGGTCCTGGTCCTGCCGGCGGACTGGCCGCAGAAGGACGACTTCCTCGCCGAGGTCCGGGCCGCCTTCGGACGGCTGCCCGCCCGCGCCCCCTGGTATCCCGGCGCCGAGGCGACGATGGCCCGCGTGGCCGCGGACCACCCGGACGCCGAGGAGGTCAACGGCCGCCTGCTCGTGCGGGTGGACCCCGACGACGCCGCGTGCACGGACGAGTACTTCGCGCCCGTCCTGGCATGGACGGAGCTGCCGGGCGAGGGCGCCGCGTACCTCGACGCCGCCGTCAGGCTCGCCAACGACCGGCTCGCCGGGACGCTCGGCGCCAACGTGATCGTGCGGCCCCAGGACCGGCGCGCCCTGGGCGCCGCCTTCGACCGGGCGGTCGCCGACCTGCGGTACGGGACCGTGGCGATCAACGCCTGGACCGGGATGGGCTTCCTCCTCCCTCGCGCCACGTGGGGCGCCTTCCCCGGCCACACGCTGCACGACGTCGGCAGCGGGATCGGCGTGGTGCACAACAGCCACCTGGTGCACGATCCGGAGCGGACGGTCCTGACCGGGCCGTTCCGCCCGTTCCCGCGGTCGGTCCTGCACGGCGAGCCGTCGCTGTTCCCCAAGCCGCCGTGGTTCGTCGGCGCCCGGAGCGGCCTCGCCACGGCGCGGGCCCTCACCGCCTACGCGGCGGCGCCGTCGTGGGGCAGGCTGGCTGCCGTGCTGGTCCACGCCTTCCGAGCCTGAGCTCGCACCACGGCCCCGGCGCTGATCCGGCGGGGCCGGTCGGGTAGGGTCAGGCCGATGTCGCACCACAGCCTCACCCCTGAGCCCACGCCCGAGCCGGCCCCTGCGGCGGCCCTGCCGGACGGCGGCGCGCGCAAGCCGCGCGTCGTGATCCTGTTCGGCGGTCGCTCCGGCGAGCACGCCGTCTCCGTGGCGACGGCCGGTGGCGTGCTCGGCGCGATCGACCGCGACAAGTACGACGTGATCCCCGTGGGGATCACGCGTGAGGGTCAGTGGGTCCTGGCCGAGGACACGCCGGGCCGCTGGGCCATCACGGACGGGCGCCTGCCCGAGGTGACGGCCGGGGGCGGCGAGGTCGTGCTGCCGCTCGCGGTGGGCGAGCGCTCGCTGCGGGTGCTCGCTCCCGGGCAGGTGCCCGAGGTGCTGGGCGACGTCGACGTCGTGTTCCCCCTCCTGCACGGTCCGTTCGGCGAGGACGGCACGCTGCAGGGCCTGCTCGAGCTGGCAGACGTGCACTATGTGGGCGCCGGGGTGCTCGCCTCCGCCGTGGGCATGGACAAGCACTTCATGAAGCTGGTCCTGGCCGGCCAGGGGCTGCCCGTGGGGCCGTACGCCGTGATCCGGCCCGGGGAGTGGGACACCCGGCGCGACGTGTGCGTCCAGACGGTCGAGACGCTCGGGCTGCCGCTGTTCGTGAAGCCGGCCCGCGCGGGATCGTCGCTGGGCATCAGCCGGGTCGACGACCTGGCCGACCTGCCCGCAGCCGTCGAGGAAGCCCGCCGGCACGATCCCAAGGTGATCGTCGAGGCGGGCATCAGCGGCCGTGAGATCGAGTGCGCGGTGCTCGGCGGACGGGCCGGTGCCCGGGCGCGGGCGTCGCTGCCGGGCGAGATCGTGGTCACCGGCGGTGAGCACACCTTCTACGACTACGAGGCGAAGTACCTCGACGAGGCCAACGTGCAGCTCTCCTGCCCGGCCGACCTGCCGGAGAACCTCATCAAGGAGATCCAGGAGGTCGCGGTCCGCACCTTCGAGGCGGTGGGTGCCGAGGGGCTGTCGCGCGTGGACGTGTTCGTCACCGACGACGACCAGGTGGTCGTCAACGAGATCAACACGATGCCCGGCTTCACGCCGTTCTCGATGTACCCGCGCATGTGGCAGGCGTCGGGCATGACGTATGCCGAGCTCGTCGACGAGCTGATCCAGCTCGCGCTGGACCGCCCCACCGGCCTGCGCTGACCGCCGCACCGGATCACCCGCGGGTTCACCCGGTCCGGACGTCACGAGCGGGGTGCCGCGCGCTCTTGAGCGGCGACACCCCCAGGCCCGGTCGCGACCGGGCTCTCGTCACGAGGAGACCCGTGCCTTCCACGCACCACCGGCCCGGCGCCCTGCGCCGGGCCGTCGCCCTGTCCGCCGCGCTCTCGACGGCCTTCCTGCTCGCCGCGTGCGACGACCTGGACCCCGCCGTCCCGGACGGCTTCGACCAGCCCGGCCCCAGCCCGTCGTCGGGCACCACTGCGGCTGACCTCGGCCTGACCTGGGGGGCCGACGGCGTCGCGACCCTCGCCTCGGGCGCGGTGCTGCACCGCTCCACCGGCCACGTGGAGCTGCCCGCCGACCGGTTCCTGGAGACCTGGGAGGAGATCCAGACGCTGGAGATGGCGCGCAACGTAGCCGTCGCGGCGTGCGGCCGGCTGTCCGGGCTGGACGTCCAGGCCGTCCGCTGGGAGGTGGACCCCCTCGCCGGCGTCAGCCAGCCGTTCGGGGCCTGGTCCCGCGAGGTGGCTGAGCAGTACGGGTTCGGCGTCGGGCCGGTGGACCCGTACGCGACGCAGGACGTCGGCGACGAGGGGCTGCCCCCGGCGTTCGCCGGCGCGTCGGTGGGCCCGGACGGGTTCGCGACCCTGCCCGAGGACCAGGCCGTGCTCGACGCGTGCTACCAGGAGGCCGACGCGCAGCGCTTCGACCTGGTCACGGTCACGTCCGGCGGGACCGCCCAGTGGCGCATCGACCTGGAGCAGGTCTGGATCGAGTGGCAGACGTACCCGGAGGCCCAGGCGGTCGAGGCCGAGTACGCCTCCTGCCTCGCCGGCGTGGGGGCCGAGCCCAACCCCGACCTCTGGGGCGGCGCGGCGGGCATGGACCTCGGGTCTGCCTCGCAGCCGCAGATCGACCTGGCGCTGCTGGTGGTCGGCTGCAAGGAGGAGGTGGCCTACGTGCCGCGTCTCGCCGACCTCGTGGCAGGGCGCCAGGCGCCCGTGCTGGAGGCGTATGCCGCGGAGCTCCACGCCTACCGGGCCGACGTCGACCTCGTGGTCGAGGCCGCTCGCGAGGTGCTGGAGCTCAACGCGGACGTGATGGTCCAGGGCTGAGGCCCTCAGGGCACCAGGTCCGGGGCGTCGGGGTTCCAGGCGATCTCCCAGCGGAAACCGTCCGGGTCGGCGAAGTAGCCGCTGTAGCCGCCCCAGGCCCGGTCCCGGGCGTCCTGGACCTCGGCGCCCGCCGCACGCGCGGTGCTCAGCACGGTGTCCACGTCCTCGCGCGAGGCGACGTTGTGGGCGAGCGTCAGGGGAGGCACGCCCGTACCGCGGGCGATCGGGCCCACCTCCTCCTCGAACGCCGCGGCGTCCCAGAGGGACAGGAGCAGGTGCTCCGCCGTCTGGAACATGAGCACCTCGCCCGGGGCCTCGAAGCGTGGCTGCCAGCCGAGGCCCTCCACGTAGAAGCGGCGGGCGGCGCCGAGGTCGCGCACGGGCAGGGTGACGAGGCTGACGCGCTGGTCCATGGGACCAGCGTGCCACCGTCACCGCAGGTTCGGGCTGACCTCGAGGTTCAGATACGTGAGGATCGACGCCATCATGTCGTCGAACAGCTCCACGTGGCCCTTGTAGGCGAACTCCAGGTGCCCGTACGCGGCCATGCTGAGCAGGCCGACGACCTGCCGCCAGCCCGTCGACATCATGTAGACCACGCCGAGCGGGAGGCTCGACGACAGGGCGTCCCGGTGGCGCTCGATCGAGGGGCGCAGCGGGGCCGGGATCTCGTCGTCGGCCGGATAGGGCAGGCCCGCCCGCACGTAGTCCTCGAAGAGGCCCACGTAGACCGTGCCGATCTCGAGCACGAAGAAGCGGTCCACGGCCGGGTCCAGCTCGTACGCGCCCCGGAAGCCGGAGCCCATGAGGAGGTCGAACTCCGGCCGGTTCGCCGTGGTCCAGCGGAAGATCGCACGGGTGGCCGCGTGGATCCGGGCGCTCAGGTCGTCCGGGTCCTGGAGGGCGACGTCGTGCCGCATGGCCTGGAGGAGGTCGTCCATGGACGCCTCGTAGACGGCGCGGATCAGCTCGCCGCGCCCGTCGAAGTACCGGTAGAGGGCAGGAGCCGTGACGCCGACCGCCTTGGCGACGGCCGCCATGGTCACACCCTGGATGCCGCCGCTCTGGGAGAGGATCGTCCGCGCCTCACGCAGGACGTCCCGCTGCAGCTCCTGCTGGAGCCGGTCTCGTCGCGACCCGACCGCAATGTCGCTCAACACAATTACCCCTTCCATTGCGGTGCCCAGCTCGCGAACGATCCGGCACAGTGTCGAAGAACCTTCGACAGGAAGATTCGCACGTTCGCGTCAGGAGCAGTGCTTATTGGCACGAACATGCCGTACAGCGGGTGCGAGGTCGGAGATGAACGACGTGGACCGGGTCTCGCTGACGGCGGGCGGCACCACGACCTCGACGGCGGGGTCCCGGCCGTAGGTGGTGAACGACCAGGTGCCCTCGCCGTCGGTGACGACGATCCAGTCCACGACCGTGCCGTCGGCGGACTCCACCCGCTGGCAGTCCGCAGCGACCTCGGGCGGGGTGACCCCGCACCGCATGGTCACGGCCGCACCCGGTTCGCCCCAGGCGGCCGTGGCCTGGGCGTTCGTCCGTACCTTCGGCAGGCCCTCGCCGAGGGACTCCGGGACCGCGAGCATCACCTCGGCGCAGACAGGGTCGGCGGCGTCGTCGGCCACCTCGACGCCGATGGTGGGGGCGCAGCCGGCGAGCAGGGTGGCGACGGCCGTTGCGCAAGCCCCCGCGAGCAGGGTCCGGTGCCCCGTCCGGTGTGCGGGACGGGCGTCGTCGGAGGTGTCTGGGGATGCCACGCCGCCACGTTACCGTCGAAGAACTTCGAGCCGGAGCGAGGGCTGGAACGCATAGGGTCGGAGTGTGACAGAACTCGTCCGCGACCTCACCGAGGAACAGCTCCTCGCCCGCATCTTCCCGCTGCTGCCTGCGGGCGCAGCGACCGTGCTGGGGCCGGGCGACGACGCCGCGGTGGTGGCCGCCCCCGACGGACGGTTCGTGGTCTCCACCGACGTGCTCGTCGAGGACCGGCACTTCCGCGCGCGGTGGTCGACGGGCTACGACGTCGGCCGGCGCGCCGCGGCGCAGAACCTGGCGGACGTGGCGGCGATGGGGGCCCGCCCCACGGCGCTGGTGGTGTCGCTGGTGGTCCCCGGCGCCACGCCGGTCGAGTGGGTGACAGGCCTGGCCCGGGGCCTGGCGGAGGCGTGCGCGCGCGCCGGTGCCGGGGTCGTGGGCGGAGACCTCTCGGGCGGTGACGCCCTCGTCGTCGCCGTCACCGTGCACGGCGACCTGGAGGGCCGGGCGCCCGTGCTGCGGTCCGGCGCCCGGGCCGGGGACCTCGTCGCGTACGCCGGGGTACGCGGCCGCTCGGCCGCCGGGCTGGCGCTCCTCGAGGCGGACCTCGCGGAGGCCGGGCCGTTCGAGGCGTCGATCGCGGGCTATCTCCGGCCGGACCCGCCCCTCTCCGCCGGCCCGGAGGCGGCCGACGCCGGAGCCACCGCGATGCTCGACGTGTCGGACGGCCTGCTGCGGGACGCCGCCCGTGTGGCCCGCGCCTCCGCGGTGCGGATCGACCTCGACCCCGGCGCCTTCGCCGCCGACCGGGAGGCCCTTCGCCCGGCGGCGGAGGCGGTCGCCGCGGGCGCCGTCGACAAGGTGCTCGACCAGTGGGTGTTCGGCGGCGGGGAGGACCACGGGCTCCTGGCCACGTTCCCGGGGGACGCAGTGCTCCCGGCGAGGTGGTCCGTCGTCGGGCGCGTGCTCGACGACATCCCGGGCGAGGTCACGGTGGGTGGCCTGCCGCCGGGCGTGGGGACCGGCTGGGACCACTTCAAGGCCTAGCTGCGGCCGCCGAGGATCGACATGATGTCGATGAGCTCCGACCAGCGGGACTGCGGGAGCGGGGCGAACAGCTCCTCGGCCGTGGCCTCGTAGGCCTTCAGCCACGACGCCGCCTGCTGCAGGCCCTCCGGGGTGGCGACCAGCTTGGTCACCCGCCGGTCGGCCGTGTCGGTGGAGCGTTCCACCAGGCCGTCCCGGACCAGCGCCTCCAGCAGCGCCGAGGCGGTCCCCTGCGCTACCCCGACGGCCGCGGCGACGTCGGTGACGCGGATGGGGCCCAGCCGGGCGACCTCCACCAGCACGCGGGCGCGCGGGAAGGACACCCCGACCTCGCCGAGTCGTTCGTCGAACTCCCGGGCCAGGGTCTTGGCCACGCGGCCGAACGTGTCCGCGAGCTCGGCGGCTGACGGCCGCGGGCTCTCGCCGCCGGGCTGATCTCCCATGACAAGCCTCTCGTCTGACATCTCCTCTTGACACCAGTATGCATCGGGGCCAATCTATTGGGACCGATGCATTGCCTCCGATGCATCTCGCTCGATGCCTCGGCATCGACAACCCGAGGAGTCTTCATGCGCATCTTCCTGACCGGTGGAAGCGGCTTCGTGGGCCAGCACCTGATCCGGCGGCTCCGTGCGGACGGCCACTCCGTCCTGGCCCTGGCCCGCTCCACGGCCAGCGCGCGGACCGTGCGCGACGCCGGTGCCGAGCCCGTCCACGGAGACCTGGCCGAGCTGTCCGGCCCGGACGGCCCGGCGGTCCGCCCGGACTGGCTGGACCACCTCCGCGAGGCCGACGCCGTGGTGCATGCCGCAGCCCGGATGGAGTTCTGGGGGCCCGACGCGGGCTTCCGCACCGACAACCACGAACCGACGGTCGCCCTGCACGCCGTCGCGGCGCAGGCGGGGGTCTCCCGGTTCGTGCTCATCAGCGCCGCGGGCGTGTCCCTGGGCGGGCAGCGTGCGACCGTGGTGGACGAGAGCACCGACGAAGGCACCCCCAACACCGCCTACTCCCGGGTCAAGCTGGAGACGGAGAAGGCGCTGCGCGGCGCCGCCACGCCGGGGATGAGCCTCGTGATCCTGCGGCCGCCGTTCATCTGGGGCAGCGGGGTCACCACGATCGACGACGCGATCGCGGCGGTCGTGAAGGGACGGTGGCTGTGGATCGACGGCGGCCGCCACATCATGGACCACGTGCACGTCGCCAACCTCGCCGACGCCGTCGTGCTGTCCCTCACGCGCGGACGCGACGGCGCGGTGTACTACGTCACCGACGGCGACCCCAGGCCGGTCCGCGACTTCTTCGTCGCTCTGCTCGGCACCCGGGGGGTGGACGTCTCCGGCAGCCGCAGCCTTCCGCTGGCTGTCGTCGCGCCGCTCGCGGCCGTCATGGACGGCACCGCCCGACTCGTCCGGGCGCACACCGCGCCGCCGCTCACCAACTGGCTCGTCACGATCATGGGTCGTGACCGGACCTACGACATCAGCGCCGCCCGTGCGGACCTCGGCTACGAGCCGCGGGTGAGCTTCGACGCCGGCCTGGCGGAGATGGCCGCGGCGGCCGGCGGTCAGCGGGCCGTGCGCCGGTAGCGAAGCTGCGTCAGCGGCTTGCCGCCGATGGTGTCGAGCCGCTCGACGCCGTCCGGCTGGAAGCCGTGGCGCCGGTAGAAGTGCTGCGCGCGCTCGTTGCCCTCCAGGATCCACAGGGTGACGCTCGTGCCGGGCTGCACGTCCGCCAGGACGGACCGCATGAGGTCACGGGCCACCCCGCTGCCCCAGGCGCGCGGGTGCAGGTAGATCGCGTAGATCTCCAGGTCGCCCGGCTCCGCGTCCTCGTCGCGCGAGGGCCCCACGCTGGTGAAACCGACGGTGCCGGCCCCGTCCTCGGCGACGAGGACCTTGGCGCCGGAGGCGGTGAGGACGTCCTGCCACTCGCCCGCCCGGTCGTGCACGTCCAGCGACGCGAGGAAGGAGTCCGGGAGCAGCTCGGAGTACGCGCCGCGCCAGGACGCGATGTCCACCTGGGCGATCTTCTCGGCGTCTGCCGCCGTGGCCGGCCGGATGGTCACGTCGTCGGTCTGGGCCGTCATGTCCTCACAGTGTCACGGCCCGCTGAACCTCGGCAACACGCCGAGGCAACGATCCGGGAACAGCACGACGCCCGCAGGGAATCCCTGCGGGCGTCGTGGGAAAAGCATGCGCGGCGGCCGGGTCACCGGCCGCGCGGCGGCAGCGTCAGGCCGAGACCTTGCGCGTGACCTTGCCGGCCTTGAGGCACGAGGTGCACACGTTCACGCGCTTGGGCGTACCGCCCACGATCGCGCGCACACGCTGGATGTTCGGGTTCCAGCGGCGCTTGGTGCGGATGTGGGAGTGCGAGATGCTGTGCCCGAAGCCCGGGCCCTTGCCGCAGACGTCGCAGTTGGCAGCCACGGTGGTCTCCTGAGGTTGGTCGTGCACGTCCGTGCACGACTGCAGGACGTGAATGGTCGAGGGGGCGCCCGGAGAAACTCTCCCGGGCAACCACGACAGCGTACCTGATGCGGCGACAGGCCCTCAAACGAGGGGCAAGGCTGGTGCATCACACCGTCGGGACCAGCCTACCCGCGGTAGGAGGTGAGGCGGTCCGGCGAAGTACGGTGGAGGCCGACCCGGACCGACCGCAGGAGGCCTCAGCGTGACCGACGTCACGGACAGCGCGCCGCACGTCCCGGCGCGGCCACCGGCCGCGCCGTCGCCCGAGGCCCTCGACGCGGGGCTCGTCCGCGCGTGGGCGGGGCTGGCGGCGAGGTCCGTGGGGCGCGAGCGCGCGGCCCTCGACCGCGTCAACGTGTTCCCCGTCGCGGACGCCGACACCGGGACCAACCTCTACCTCACGCTCCGCGAGGCCGAGCGTGCGGTGCGCTCGGCCGCGTCGTCGGCCACGGGGACGCAGCTGCTGGGCGCGTTCGCGCGTGGTGCCCTGCTCGGCGCGCGCGGCAACTCCGGCGTGATCCTCAGCGAGTGGCTGCGAGGGCTCGCCGTCGCCGCGCGGCGGGGTGGCGGACCGGCCGACCTGCTGGCGCAGGCCGCGCGGTCGGCGCGGGCCGCGGTGGCCGACCCGGCGGAGGGGACCATCCTGACGGCGGCGGACGCGGCGGCGGAGCGCGCGGCGGCGGCGGACGCAGCGACGGAGCGTGCGACGGCGGCGGAAGGCATCACGGAAGGCATCGCGGAAGGCGCGGCCGGCTCGCCGTCGGCGCTCCTGGCCGCCGTCCGGGCGGGGGCCGACGGCGCCCGCGAGGCTGCCCGGGCGAGCGTCCGCACGCTCGACGCGCTGAGCCGCGCCGGCGTGCTCGACGCGGGCGCGTGCGGCCTGGTCGTGGTGCTGGACGCGCTGGTGGCGGTGGTGTCGGCGGGAGTGTCAGAGGCCGGCGGCACCATGGACCCCGTGACGATCGGCCTCGAGCTCGACCTGCCGCGCGCCCGGGAGCATTCCGGGGAGCCCGGCGGGCTCGACGCGCCGCTCGTCGTCGGGTCGGTGAGCGCGCCGGAGCCGTGGCTCACGTCGGCCGGCCACGAGCCGCTGGGCGCTGGGTCGCTGGAGCTCATGTTCGTGCTCACCCGCCCCAGCGCGGCGACCGAGGGCGTGGCGGAGGCTCTCCGGGCCCGGCTCGGGGAGGTCGGCGACTCCGTGGTCGTGGTCGGGGGAGACTCCGGCGGGGGAGACGCCGTCTGGCAGGGGCACGTCCACACCGACGATCTCGGGGCGGGCCTGGCGGCTGCCTCGGCGTTCCTGGCCGACGGCGGCACGCTCGCCCAGGTCCACGTGCGCCACCTGGAGGCGGCGCCGCAGCATCAGTGGGGCGTCGTCGTGGCGACCGCCGCCCCGGCACTGGCCGCGGAACTGGCCCTGGCGGGTGCCGTCGTGCTGCTGACCGGCGGGTTCGGCGGCGCCGTCGAGCCGCTCACCGCCGCCGACGTGCACCGCGCGGCGGCGAGCACCGGCGCGCGCCGCGCGCTCGTGCTGCCCGGCGAGGCCCGGGAGGCGGCCGAGGGCGCGGCCCGCCGGGCCACGTCCGGGGAGGCCGCCGACCTGGACGCCGTGGTGGTGCTCGACGCCGCCACCGACGTGCACGCGGTCGTGGCCCTCGCCGCGCTCGGCACGCTGCTGCCCGTCGACGACTCGGACGCTGCCGATGCCTCCGAGGTTGCCGAGGAGGTGCAGGAGGTGCTGGCGGGGCTCCGGGTCGTCGTCGTCCCCGGGGGCGCGGCAGAGGCCGAGCTGGAGCGCCTGCTGACGGACCTGCCCGACGCGGAGGTGGTCACAGCCCTGCTGGACGACGACGTCCCGGCCGGGCTGGCTGAGCGCCTCGCGGACGTGGTGGTGCGCCTCGCGCCCGACGCCGAGCTGGTCGCCCGGGCCACCGGGCGGACGGGCGGGTCGGTGCAGCTGGGCGCGGAGGACGTGGACGGACCGCCGGACGAGGAGGAGTGAGCCCATGGCCGGAACGACGGCGCGGCGCGAGGACGAGAAGCTGTCCCGCGCCGTGGGGCCCCGGAGCGCGAACGCGCTCGCCAAGCTGGGCCTGGAGACGGTGGGCGACCTGCTGGGCCACTACCCGCGCCGCTACGCCGACCCGGGCCGGCTGACGGACCTGGGGTCCCTGGAGATCGGGGAGCACGCGACGGTGATGGCGCGCGTGGAGCGGGCCACGATCCGCACCATGCGGGCCCGCAGCGGCGCGCTGCTGGAGGCCACGATCACCGACGGCCGCCACCGGCTCTCGCTCACCTTCTTCGGCAAGCACAAGGGCGGGCTGTACGGCTTCGAGCAGCGGCTCACGCCGGGGGCGTCGGGCCTCTTCTCCGGCACGGTCGGCGTCTACAAGGGCGTGCGGCAGCTGGCGCACCCGGACTTCGTGATGATCGGCGAGCAGGACCTCGACAGTGACGAGGCGCTCCTGGAGCACGCGAGCCGTCCCATCCCCATCTACCCGGCGTCGGCGTCGATCTCGAGCTGGAAGATCCAGCAGGCGGCCCGGGTCGTCATCGACACCCTGACGGACGACGACGTGGTGGACCCCGTGCCGGTCGAGGTGCGGGCCCGGCTGCGGCTGCCCGGCAGGGCGGCGGCCCTGCGCATGGTTCACCGGCCCGAGTCCATGGAGGCCGCCCGGGTGGGGCAGCACCGGCTGCGGTTCGAGGAGGCCTTCGTGCTGCAGGCCGCGCTCGCCCAGCGCCGGGCGCGCGCCGCGCAGGAGGACGCCACCGCCCGCCCGCCGCGTGCGCCGGGAGAGCCCAGCATCCTCGCCGACTTCGACGCGTCCCTGCCCTTCGAGCTGACCGAGGGGCAGCGCTGGGTGGGGGAGGAGATCGCAGCGGAGCTGGCGTCGCCGCGGCCCATGCAGCGGCTGCTGCAGGGCGAGGTGGGGTCCGGCAAGACCGTCGTGGCCCTGCGCGCCATGCTCCAGGTGGTCGACGCGGGCGGGCAGGGGGCCCTCCTCGCCCCCACCGAGGTGCTCGCCGCCCAGCACGCCCGCACTCTGCGCGCCCTGCTCGGGCCGCTCGCCGAGGGCGGGCTGCTCGGCGGCGCCGAGCACGGCACCCGGGTCGCCCTGCTGACGGGGTCCCTCGGTGCGGCCGCCCGCAAGACGGCGCTCCTGCAGGCCGCGAGCGGCGAGGCAGGGATCGTCGTGGGCACGCACGCGCTGCTCGGCGAGCAGGTGCAGTTCGCCGACCTGGGGCTCGTCGTCGTGGACGAGCAGCACCGGTTCGGCGTCGAGCAGCGCGACGCGCTCCGGGCCAAGGGCCGCGTGTCGCCGCACCTCCTCGTGATGACCGCGACGCCGATCCCGCGCACCGTCGCGATGACGGTCTTCGGCGACCTCGAGACATCGTCGCTCACGCAGGTCCCGGCCGGCCGCGCGGGCGTCACCACGCACATGGTCCCCGCGGGCAACGTCGCCTGGGTGGACCGCACGTGGCAGCGGGTCCGCGAGGAGGTGGAGGCCGGGCACCGCGCCTACGTGGTGTGCCCGCGCATCCACCCCGACGACGACCTGCCGGCCGGCGGGGCCACCGCCGTGGCCGACTTCGACACCGTGCCCGACTTCCTCGCGCTCGCCGGTCCGGGCGGAGGCGGCGGCCCGGGGGCGGACGACGCCGGCGGGCCGGACCGTCCGCCCCTGCGGGCCGTGCTGGAGGTCGCCGACGAGCTGCGGGAACGGCCCCAGCTCGCCGGGCTGGAGATCGGCGTGCTGCACGGGCAGATGGCGCCCGCCGACAAGGACGCCGCCATGGCCCGGTTCGCGTCGGGCGAGACGCCGGTCCTCGTGTCCACCACCGTGGTCGAGGTGGGGGTCGACGTGCCCGAGGCGACGGTCATGGTGATCTTCGACGCCGACCGGTTCGGCATCTCGCAGCTCCACCAGCTGCGCGGGCGCGTAGGCCGCGGGAATGACGCGGGGCTGTGCCTCCTCGTCTCGGACGCCGAGCCCGGCACGCCCGCCGCAGCACGGCTGGAGGCGATGGTGCGCACCACCGACGGTTTCGAGCTGGCGAACCTCGACCTGGAGCAGCGGAGCGAGGGCGACGTCCTCGGCGCCGCCCAGTCCGGCCGGTCCAGCTCGCTGCGCCTCCTGCGCGTGGTCAAGGACGCCGACCTCATCGAGCTGGCCCGGCGCGAGGCCGGACCCGTCGTCGCAGGTGACCCCGCCCTGGCGGGCTTCCCGGACCTCGCGGCCGCCATCGCCGCCCAGCTGGACGAACAGCAGGAGGAGTTCCTGGAACGGGCCTGAGCCGTTCCCACAGCGGGTGAGTTCCGCTAGGGTCCGGGCCCGTGAGCACCGACGCGAAACACGTCCCGCCCGACGCGCGGCCGCGCAAGTCGGCGTGGCAGCGCGGCCGGATCCTCGCGTTCCTCGCCGTCGTCGCCGCCCTGCTGATCGTCCTCCACGGCCTCGTGCCCAACCGCTGGGGAGGCCTCGGCAGCCTGGTGCAGACGTTCGCGCCGTGGCTCGGTCTCGCCGTGCCGGTCCTCATCGTCCTCGCCCTCGTGCGCCGGTCGGCCACGGCCGTCCTCTTCGCGCTGGTTCCGCTCGCGGCCTGGCTCTGGCAGTTCGGGCCCGGGCTGCTCCCCGAGGACCCCGTCACCTACGACCTCGTGGTGGTCCAGCACAACCTCAGCGACGAGAACGACGACGTCGCCGGGACTCTCGCCGACCTGCTCGCCGAGGACCCGGACCTCATCGCGCTGGAGGAGGTGACGCCCGGGCTCCTGCCCGACGTCCAGGCGGCGCTCGCGGCGGGCTACCCCCATCACGCGGTCCAGGGCACCGTGGGCCTCTGGTCGCGGCTGCCGCTGGCCGAGGCCGCCCCGGTGGACCTGCGGCCCAGCGGCGTCGACGCCTCGTGGGACCGCGGGCTGCGCGTCGTCGCGCAGGCGCCGCAGGGTCCGGTCGCGGTGTACGTGGCGCACCTGCCCTCGGCCCGCGTGGGGCTCCGCGGGCTCGACGCCGATGCCCGCGACGAGAGCATCGGGATCCTCGCCGGGGCGCTCGCGGCCGAGCCGACCACCATGGTGATCCTCGCCGGCGACCTCAACTCCGAGCTGCGCGACCGGGCGCTCGACCCGGTGCTGGAGCACGTGGGCGGGTCGGTGCACGGCTTCGACCTGACGTTCCCCGCGGCCTTCCCCGTGGTCCGGCTCGACCAGGTGCTCACCCGCGAGGCCGAGGTGGTGCGCACGTGGACCCTGGACCCCACGGGTAGCGACCACCGCCCTGTCGTCGCGTACGTGTCGCTCCCGGACCCGGCGTAGGGCGCTGCCCCTTCTCGAGCTGCCGAACAAACCGGCCGGGGCGGGCGCCCGCGTTAGGCTCGGGCCGTGACGAGGATCGTGGCCGGCTCGGTCGGCGGGCGCACCATCGCGGTGCCGGCCAAGGGGACCCGCCCCACCAGCGACCGCGTGCGCGAGGCGATCTTCTCCCGGCTGGAGCACCTCGACGTGCTCGACGGCGCCCGCGTGCTCGACCTCTACGCCGGTTCCGGCGCGCTCGGCCTGGAGGCGGCCAGCCGCGGGGCGGCGTCGGTCACCCTGGTGGACAGCGCCCGCGCGGCCGCCGACGTCGCGCGCCGCAACGTCACCACCCTCGGCCTGGCCGGGGTGCGCGTGGTCGCGGACAGCGCGGAGCGTTTCGCCGCGTCGCTGGTGCCCGACGGCGCCCGGGCCGCCCAGGCGCACCACGCCGGGCCGGACGGGGCGCCCCCGGGTGGCCCGCCGCCGGCCGGGCTCGACCTCGTGTTCCTGGACCCGCCCTACGACCTGGCCGAGACGGAGCTGGCGGCGGTCCTCGCCCACCTCGCCGCGCCCGGAGTGCTCGCGCCCGGCGCCGTGGTGGTGGTGGAGCGCTCGACGCGCAGCCCCGAACCCGCGTGGCCCGCCGGCCTCGAGCCGTTCGCCCGCAAGGACTACGGCGAGACCGCCGTGCACTACGCCGAGCCCGCTAGCGTGTGACGTCATGACCACCGTCGTCTGCCCCGGCTCGTTCGACCCCTTCACCCTCGGCCACCTGGACGTGGTGCGCCGCACGCGCGCCATGTTCGACGACGTCGTGGTGGGTGTCGCGAAGAATGCCGGCAAGTCGGGTCTCCTGGACCCCGAGGTCCGCGCCGGGCTGGCGCGTGCGGCGCTCGCCGCCGATCCCGCGACCGCCGACGTGCGCGTCGCGCTGGTCCCCGGCCTCCTCGTCGACTTCTGCCGGGAGCTCGGCGCGGTCGCCGTGGTGAAGGGCCTGCGCGGGGGAGCCGACTTCGACTCCGAGGCCCCCATGGCGCTCATGAACCGGCACCTCACCGGCCTGGAGACAGTGTTCGTCGTCGGCGACCCGGCGTACGCGCACATCGCGTCGTCGCTGGTGAAGGACGTGGCCCGGTACGGCGGCCGGATCGAGGACCTGGTCCCCGCAGGGGTGGCGGAGGCCGTGCGGGCCGCCCTGGCGTAGCGGTCCGGCGCGGCCGACGTCACACCGGCCTCCAGTAGGGCGGCGGCCGCCAGTGCCGTAGACTGGTGTGCTGGCTCGCACTTCGTCGCAGGGCCGCCTCCCTCACCGGACACCCATCCTTCTTTGGAGCCTGTCATCACCCTCCACCCGCGCTCGCCGCTCGTGCTCGACACGCACGAGCTGTCTCGGCGTCCCGGCAGCATGCGCACGGTCTCGCGCACCGTGCAGGCGCCGTCGGACCTGGGCACGGTCGTCATCGGCATCCCCGAGGGGTCCGAGATCGAGCTCGACCTGCGGCTCGAGGCCGTGATGGAAGGTGTGCTGGTGTCGGGTACGGTGAGCGGCGTGGCGGTGGGCGAGTGTGTCCGCTGCCTCGACACGATCACCGAGCCTGTCACGGTGGACCTCACCGAGCTCTTCGCCTACCCGGAGCGTGCGCGCGCCGCAGAGGCTGCGGGCGACGACGAGGCGGAGGACGAGGAGTCGCTCCTCGAGGACGATCTCGCGGACCTGGAACCCCCGCTGAGGGATTCCGTCGTGACTGCGCTACCATTTCAACCGCTGTGCTCGCCGGACTGCCCGGGCTTGTGCTCCGAGTGCGGAGCGCGCCTGGCCGACGACCCCGGCCACCACCATGACGTTGTCGACCCTCGTTGGTCGGCGCTGCAGAGCATGCTCGGATCCACGAGCGTGTCGGACGAGACGAAAGAGAGCTAGCCGTGGCTGTTCCGAAGCGCAAGATGTCGCGCAGCAACACCCGTGCGCGTCGCTCGCAGTGGAAGACCACCGCAGCGACCCTCACCACCTGCCCCGCGTGCAAGGCCGACAAGCTGTCGCACACGGCCTGCCCCACGTGCGGCACCTACAAGGGTCGTCAGTACGCCCAGGCCGTGAAGCCCGTCTTCGCCGGCTGACGTGGTCAGGGACGGCGCACCGGCACGGCCGGAGCCGACCGCACTTCTCGAGAAGCTCGGGGTCCATCTGGACCCCGAGCTTCTCGTGCTCGCGCTGACGCACCGGTCGTTCGCGCACGAGGCGGGCGGCATCCCCACGAACGAGCGGCTCGAGTTCCTGGGCGACACGGTGCTCGGGCTGGTGGTCACGGAGGCGCTGTACCGGCGCCACCCGGACCTGTCCGAGGGCGACCTGGCACGGATGCGCGCGGCCACGGTGTCGCAGCGCTCGCTCGCGCAGATCGCCCGGCGCCTCGACCTGGGCCGGTACGTGCTGCTGGGCAAGGGTGAGCTGCGCACGCGCGGGTTCGACAAGGACTCGATCCTGTCCGACACGGTGGAGGCCCTGATCGGCGCCACCTACCTGAGCCACGGCCTCGAGGTGTCTCGTGCGCTGGTGCACCGCCTCGCCGACCCGCAGCTGGCGGTCGCCGCGCGGCTCGGCGCGGGCCTCGACTGGAAGACGTCGCTGCAGGAGGCCGCTGCTGAGCGCGGCCTGCCCGCACCGGAGTACCTCGCCAACGCCGAGGGGCCGGAGCATGCCCGGATCTTCCACTCCCGCGTGGTGATCGACGGCGTCACCTACGGCACCGGGTCGGGCACAGCCAAGAAGCACGCCGAGCAGGGCGCGGCCGAGGAGGCCTACCACGCGCTGCACGAGGCGTTCCCTCTCCCGGGCGACGTCGTGGTCGCCCCGGCGGACGCCCTGCCGGACGTCCCGGCTCCGGACATCCCCGCTCCTGACGTCCCCGCCGAAGGCGCGAATGCCTGAGCTCCCCGAGGTCGAGACCGTCCGTGACGGTCTCGACCGGTTCGTGGTGGGAGCGGTGGTGCGGGACGTCGAGGTCTTCCGCGACTACAGCGTCCGCCGGCACGACGGCGGTGCGGTCGCCCTCCGCGGTCAGCTCGCCGGGCAGCGTCTGATCGCCGCCGTGCGCCGCGGCAAGTTCCTGTGGCTTCCCCTCGCTCCCACAGTGGACGGGCTCCCGGCCGCGGCGCTGCTCGCGCACCTCGGCATGTCGGGGCAGCTCCTGGTCCGCGCGGAGGACCCCGGCGACGACTTCCAGCACCCCCACCTCCGCGTCCGCCTCCACCTGGAGGGCGCGCCCTCCGGCGCCCGGTACCTCGACTTCGTGGACCAGCGCACGTTCGGCCACCTGAGCGTCGTGGACCTCCAGCCCGTGCCCGACGGCGTGTCGGCCGGGCTCGGCAGCGACCTCCCCCTGATCCCGGGCCCGGTCGCGCACATCGCCCGCGACCTGCTGGACCCGCACCTGGGGCGCGACGACCTCGTGGCGCGGGTGCGCCGCCGTCGGACCGATGTCAAGCGGGCGCTGCTCGACCAGACCGTGGTGTCCGGGGTGGGCAACATCTACGCCGACGAGGCGCTGTGGCGCGCCCGCCTGCACTGGGCACGGCCGACGGACAAGCTGCGGGCCGCCGATGTGCACCGGGTGCTCGACGCGGCCGAGGAGGTCATGCGGGAGGCGCTCGTACAGGGCGGCACCAGCTTCGACGCGCTGTACGTGAACGTCAACGGCCAGTCGGGCTACTTCGAGCGGTCGCTCAACGTCTACGGCCGGGAGGGCGAGCCGTGCCGGCGCTGCGGGACGGCGATCCGCCGTGAATCGTTCATGAACCGGTCGTCGTTCACGTGCCCGGTGTGCCAGCCGCCCCCACGCGGCCGGGCGGCGCAGCGCCGGACGACCTGACTATCTCGGCACGACGTTGCGCAGGGATTCTGCCCCGCCCGACCGCCAGGCCGTGAGCTGCTCCGCCAGGAACTGCGCCGCCCGCCGGGGCCGGCCCCCGGCCACGTGCGGCGTGAGGATCGTGTTCGGCGCGTCCCACAGGGGAGAGCCGGCCGGGAGCGGCTCGGTCTCCATGACGTCGAGCGCTGCCCCGGCGAGACGGCCGGAGCGCAAGGCGTCGAGGAGCGCCGCCTCGTCCACCGTCGCCCCGCGGCCTACGTTCACGAACCGTGCGTGCGGTGGGAGCAGATCCAGCGTGGCCGCGTCGAGGGCGTGCCGGGTGGCGTCCGTGGCCGGCAGCAGGGAGATCAGCACGTCGGTCCGCGGCAGCACCCGCGGCAGGTCCGCGGCGGTCACCACCGGGAACCCGGCCCGCTCGCCCGCCGTGCCCGCCACCCCGGTCACCTCGGCGCCGAGCGCCGCGAGCAACGGCGCGAGGCGCAGCGCGATGGACCCGAAACCCCAGATCGTCACCCGCGCACCATCGAGCGTGTACTGCCCCTCGGTGGCCGGGTCGGCCTGGGCGAAGGCGATGGCGCGCTCCCACCGGTGCTCCCGCTGGGCGCTCAGGGCCACGTCGATCCGCCGCACGGTCGCGAGGACGAGGGCCAGCGTGTGCTCCGCGACGGTGTCGTCGTGCAGCGAGCGGCCCGACGAGATCACGACCTCCGGAGCGAAGCCCGCGGCGAGCGCGACGTCCGGCCCTGCGGACAGCGTCTGCACCCAGCGCAGCCGGGTGAGCCGGCGGGCGGCGTCGGCCACGACCCGCGGCGGGCTGGACCACGTCACCAGCACCTCGGCGTCGATGTGCTCCTCGGGGACCGGGTCCTTCATCCCGTAGGCCACCACCATGTCGGTGCCGCCGGCGCCGAAGGAGGCTCCGCCGTCGGGCAGCCGGGCCGGGAAGTCGAGGTCGAACGGGACGTCCGGGACGAGGATCTTCACCCGCCGGACGTTACCTGACGTCCTGGGCCGCCCCAGCGGCCCAGGACGTCAGGAGTCTCACGCGACCCGGACGATGATCGGGTTGTCCTGCCACATCGAGACGTACCGGACGGGCATGCCGGGCTTGTTGGCCTCGACGATCATCCCGTTGCCCGCGTAGAGGGCGACGTGCCCGGAGGTCCACACGATGTCACCCGGCCGGGCGTTGGCGAGCGACACCTGCGTGCCCGCGTACCGGAGCTCGGACGACGTGCGCGGCAGGCTGATGCCCAGCTGCTTGTAGACGTACCAGATCAGTCCCGAGCAGTCGAAGCCCGTCGACGGCGACTCCTCGCCGTAGACGTAGGGCGTACCGACCAGCTCCAGCGCGAGGTTGACGGCCTGCTGCCCCACGGCGGACGTGCTGGTGGAGACGGTCTGCGCGGCGGCCTGCGCGGCGGCTGCCTCCGCCTCCGCCTCCGCCGCGGCGGCTGCCGCGGCAGCGCGGGCCTCGGCGGCGGCACGTGCCTCGGCCTCCGCCCGGGCACGGGCCTCGGCCTCGGCCTTGGCACGGGCCTCCGCCTCCGCCTTGGCCCGAGCCTCGGCGATGCCCGCCTCGGTCTCGGCGTAGGGCAGCACCGGGGCCGGGGCCTGCTCGACGGCGAAGGTGGTCTCGGGGGCGACGGTCACCACGGGCACCAGCTGGAGGGTGGCACCCGGCACGGCCGTGCGGTCCAGGCTGTGCTCCGTGACCCCGTTCGACACGGGGGCGGCGCTCGCGGTCTGCGTGAAGACGGAGGCGAGCAGCCCCGAGGAGACGACGGCGATCGCTCCCGTGCGGGCGGCGACCGACATGTTCTCGGCGGCGGTCTGGGTGATGGACGTGAGGGGGGTGATGGCCCGGCCGTCGGCCCGGTGGCGGGCGCGGGCGGCTCGGGTCGTCGACTGTTCGGGCTCGGTCAGAGTAGGCACGATGGATCTCCTCGACGCCTGCGAGGTGAGCTGTCGGGTTCGGATGGGGAGTCACCCGGCCCCGCACTGACGTGCAGGGCTTCACCCCAAGGACGCAGGTGCGTCCGGCTTACCTGGTTCCCCCGTCCCCGCCACGTCGTCGCTGGTCAGAACCGGTGGCGGGGCTCGGCGTCCGGTCCTGGGCCTCGTCTGGACGGCGAGGCGAGGATGACCGTACCGGTCTTCCCGTGAAATGTCACGAAAGGATCACGGGACGGCATATTCCGGCCACGTGCCACGATGTCGCCATGCAGGAGCACCTCGCCGCCCGGTACGACGCCGTCGTCGTCGGAGCGGGCCACAACGGCCTCGTGGCCGCCGCCTACCTCGCCCGTGCGGGCCGCTCGGTCCTGGTTCTGGAGCGCCTGGACCACGTGGGCGGCGCGGCTGTGTCGGCCCGCCCGTTCGCCGGGGTGGACGCGCGACTGTCGCGGTACTCGTACCTCGTCTCGCTCCTGCCGCGGCAGATCGTGGCCGAGCTCGGCCTCGACGTGCGCCTCCGGCGGCGGCGCTACTCGTCGTACACGCCGGTGGGCGCGGGCGGCCTCCTCGTGGACACGGGGTCCGACGACGTCACCCGTGCGTCGTTCCGCCGCCTCACCGGGGGCGACGCGGACTTCGAGGCCTGGCAGGCGTTCTACGCCATGACGGGTTCCGTGGCCCGGCGGCTGTTCCCGACGGTGACCGAGCCGCTGCTCTCCCGCGCCCAGGCACAGGCAGCGGTGGGCGACGACGAGGCGTGGCGGGCCCTGTTCGAGGAGCCGCTGGGCGCCGTGCTGCGCCGCACGTTCGCCGACGACGTGGTGCGCGGCGTCGCCGCCACCGACGGCCTGATCGGCACGTTCGCCGACCTCGACGAGGACTCCTTGCGCCAGAACCGGTGCTTCCTCTACCACGTGATCGGTAACGGGACCGGTGACTGGGACGTCCCCGTGGGTGGCATGGGCGCCGTCAGCGGGGCGCTGCGGGACGCGGCGCTCGCCGCCGGGGCGACGATCCTGACCGGGGCGGACGTGACGGCGGTGGCGCCGGGTGGCGCCGGGGGTGGCGTGGGCTCGGGCGGCGGGGGTGACGCCGAGGTCGCCTGGACGGACGACGACGGTGTGGCTCACGGCGTGCGCGCCGGTCACGTGCTGGCCGGCTGCGCCCCCGCGACGCTGGACCGGCTGCTCGTGGCGGGCGGCGGCGCGCCGGTGGGCGGGGAAGCCGCGGTGGGCGGCGGCGCGCTGGCCGGCGGCGCCCGTGGTGACGCGGTGCACCTGGGCGGGCGATCGCCATCGGGCAGCGCACCCGAAGGCGCACAGCTCAAGGTGAACCTGCTGCTCACCCGGCTGCCGCGGCTGCGCGACGGGGTGGACCCGGCGTCGGCGTTCGGCGGCACGTTCCACGTCAACGAGTCGTTCACCCAGCTGCAGGCCGCGTACGCGCAGGCGGCGGCGGGGCAGATCCCGGACCTGCCCCCGTGCGAGATCTACTGCCACACGCTCACCGACCCGTCGATCCTCGGGCCGGAGCTGCGCGCCGCCGGGGCGCAGACCATCACGCTGTTCGGGCTGCACCTGCCCGCGCGGCTGTTCCGCGAGGACCCCGAGGGGGCGCGGTCGCGGGCGCTCGCGGCGACCCTCCGGTCGCTCGACTCGGTGCTCGCCGAGCCGATCGAGGACTGCCTGGCGCTCGACGCCGACGGGGCACCGTGCCTGGAGGTGCGGACCCCCGTGGACCTGGAGGGCGACGTGGGCCTGCCGGGCGGGCACATCTTCCACCGCGACCTCGCGTGGCCGTTCGCCGAAGACCCTCGCGACGCGGGCCGGTGGGGCGTCGAGACCGACCATCCCCGGGTGCTGCTGGCGGGCGCCGGCGCGCGGCGGGGCGGGGGAGTGAGCGGCATCCCGGGCCGCTCGGCGGCGATGGCGGTCCTGGAGGCGGCGCCGAGATAGTCAGCTCGTCCGGGTCAGTGCGCCCGAGCTTCCTGGGCGACCGACCAGGCGTAGGCCTCGTCGCGGAGGAGGTCGGCGTGCGTGCCCCGCGCGCGGACCGTCGCCGGCTCGCCGGGACCGAGGACGACCACCTCGTCCACCGCCGCCAGCGGGCTGAGCCGGTGCGTGGCGACGAGCACCGCTCGACCCGTCGAGCGGGCGTGCGCCGCGAGGGTCTGCACGAGGGTGTCGGCGGTGGCGGCGTCGAGATGCTCGGCGGGCTCGTCGACAAGCAGGACCCGGGCCGGGGCGAGCAGGGCGCGCGCGACCAGGAGCCTGCGGCGCTCGCCGCCCGAGACCGCCGCGGCGTCCGAGCCGAGCACCGTGCCGAGGCCGTCCGGCAGCGCACCCAGCCAGTCCCCGAGGCCCACCGTGGCCAGCGCCTCGCGAGCCTCGTCCGGCGTGACGTCGCCGCGCGCGACCCGCAGGTTCTCCAGCACCGTCGTGTCGAACACGTGCCCGTCCTCGGCGACGAAGAGGGCCGACGGCGAGCTCACCTCCCCCGAGAGCGGAGGCACCAGACCCGCCGCCGTGGCCAGCAGCGTGGTCTTGCCGACGCCCGACGGCCCCGCCAGCGCCACCACCGATCCCGGCCGCAGGGTGAGCGAGACTCCCATGACGACGGCGCGCTCGCCCCACCCGGCGGTGACGTCGGTGAGCTGGAGCACCGGGTCGGCGCGGTCCGGTCCGACGACGCCCTGGTCTGTGTGATCGGTAGTTCGGTGCGTGATCGGCAGCTCGAACTGCCGATCACGCACCGAACTACCGATGACGCGGGTGGGGGGCTCGGCGCCGCCCGGGGGCGTGGCGGAGGTGGGGCCCGGGTCGCCCAGCAGGGCCAGCAGCCGCCGTGCCGCAGCCCGCGACCGGTGCAGCTGGACCGCCGCCGCGGGCAGGCCCGCCGTCGCCTCGAAGACGGCGAGCGGGGTCAGCACCACCACGGTCAGCTCCTCCGGCGCGAGCCGCCCCTCGAGCACGGCCGGTACGCCGAGCGCGACCGACGCCACGACGGCGAGCCCCTGGGCGAGGGCCCCGAGGAGGGCGGAGAGGCCGGTGGTGCGGGCGCCGGCGTCGGCCACCGCGGTGAGGCGGTCGTCGGCGCGTGCCAGGGCGGCGAGCCGGTCGTCGAAGCGGCCGGCCACCCGCAGCGGGGCGGCGTCCTCCAGGAGCTCGAGCGTCAGTGCCGTGACCTCGCCCCGGACCGCGGCGCCCTGGGTCTCGACGGTCGACGCCGCCCGTGCAGCCAGCCACGGCGCCACGACCCCCGCCAGCACGAGGCAGGCCGCGAGCGTCGCGCCGGCCGCGGGCAGGAAGGCACCGACGAGCACCACGGACCCCAGCCCCACCACGAGCGCCACCCCCGCGGGGACGAGCGCGCGGACCACCACGTCACCCACGTCGTCGACGTCCGCCCCGAGCCGGGCGAGCAGGTCGCCGCGGCGCACCGTCAGCGGAGCGGTGCTCCGGGCGAGGGCCTCGTACACGTTGGCGCGCAGTGCCGCCATGCCACGCAGCGCCACGTCGTGCGACGCGAGGCGCTCGCAGTACCGCAGGACGCCCCGCCCGATCCCGAACGCCCGCACCGACACCACAGCCACCGACAGCGTGAGCACCGGCGGCATCTGCGAGGCCCGGGCGACCAACCACGCCGCCGCGGCGGCCAGCCCGACCGCGCAGGCCAGCGCCAGCGTCCCCAGCGTGATCGCTGCCACCACCCGCCCGGGTCGCACCTCGAGCATCGGCAGCACGCGCCGCAGGGGGTCGCCGCTCGTCCGGCCCACGCTGCCCGACGTCGACGCCTGGGTCGCGCTCATGACTCACCTCCCGCTGTGGGTCTGTCTGTGGCGTGAATTCCGGGGCGGATTGCCGCCACGTCCATACCCACAGCGGACGTGAGGGCGGGGGCGGGGGCCGACGACACGTCGACCACCTGGTCGGCCAGCGCCAGGAGCGACGCCCGGTGAGCCACGACGACGACGGTGCGGCCCTCGTCGCGCCAGGTCCGGACCGTGTCCAGCACGGCCTGCTCGCCCCGCGCGTCGAGGTGCGCGGTGGGTTCGTCGAGGATGACGAGCGGCCGGGCGGCGGCGTCGTCGAGGAGGGCCGTGGTGAGCGCGACCCGCTGCCGCTGCCCGACGCTGAGGCCCACCCCACCGAGTCCGACAGCCGTGTCCCAGCCCTGCGGCAGGTCCGCGACGACGGCGTCGAGCCCGGTGCGCCGAGCCGCCGCCTCCAGGTCCGGCCCGACCCCGGCGCCCGGGGCTCCGGGACCACCGTCACGCGGTGGGGCGGTCGCCCGGCCGGCCGTGACGACGTCGTGCAGCGTGCCCGGAGGGAGCGTGGGGCGCTGCGGCACCCAGGTGAGCTGCGCCCACCAGGACTGCGGGTCCACCTCGGCGAGGTCAACGGCGGTGCCACCGGCGCGCTCGAGCAGGACGCGGCCGGCGTCGGGCCGCAGCAGGCCCAGGAGGGCGAGGACCGCGGTGGACTTCCCGGCACCGCTCGGGCCGCGCAGTGCGACGACGCGGCCGGTGCCGGGCGTCCCGTCACCGACCGGGATGCGGGCCGACAGGCCTGCGGGCGCGAGGACGGCGCGGTCGCCGGCCCGGACGGTGACGCCGTCGAGCACGATGGTCCCGCCCGCCACCCCGCCCCCGCCTGCTGTGGGTATGGCTGTGGCGGGAATCTGGTGTCGGATTGTCGCCACAGCCATACCCACAGCGGCGGAGCGGGCGGCGGAGGGGGCGGCGCCCGGGGCCGTGGCGATCACCGCGAAGGCCCGGTCCGCCGCCGCGAGGCCGTCGGTGGAGGCGTGGAACTCCGCGCCGACCCGGCGCAGCGGGAGGTAGACCTCGGGCGCCAGCATGAGCACTGCGATGGCGGGCTCCAGCGGCATGGCGCCCTCCACGAGACGCAGGCCCACGCCGACAGCCACGATCGCGACCGACAGGGTGGTGAGCAGCTCGAGGACCATCGACGAGAGGAACGCGACCCGCAGCGTCCCCATCGTGGCCCGGCGTGACGCCTCGCCGAGCTCCCGGACCCGGGCCACCGGGCCGAGGGAGCGGCCGAAGGCGCGGAGCGTCGGCAGCCCGGCGACGAGGTCGAGCACCTGGGCGCCGAGCCGCTGCACGGTCGCCAGACGTCGCTCCGACGTCCCGGCCGTGAGGCGCCCGACCAGCACCATGAACACCGGGACGAGCGGCAGCGTCACGACCACGACGAGGGCGGAAACCCAGTCCAGCGTCCACACGACCATCACGAGCGCAGGCGTGAGGATCGCTGTGAGGACGAGCTGGGGCAGGTAGCGCACGAGGTAGGGCTCGAGCGCATCGAGGCCTCGGGTGGCGAGGGTCGCGACGTCGGCCTCGCGGCTCACCGACGACCGCGCGGGTCGGGTGGCCCAGGCGGTCACGACCGCGGCGCGCAGCTCGGCGACCGTCCGGGCGGCCGCCCGCAGGGCGTACCGGTCCTGCGCCCAGGCGAGCCCGGCCCGGGCGACGACGACCAGCACGAGCGCGGTGAAGGCGCCGCCGAGCGGACCGGCGACGACGTCGCCGGCCACGACGGGCGTCAGGATCCGGGCCACCAGCAGGGCCTGCGCGACCACGAGCGCCGCCGACAGCGCGCCGAGCACCACGGTGAGCACCACGTAGGCGCGCGCCGCCGGGCTCTGCGCCAGGCGCGGGTCGAAAGGCTTCACGAGCCCATCCTCCCGTGCGTGCTCAGAACGCCGCGTCCTTGATCTTCTGCCAGGTGAGCCCGGCAGGCGCGGGGATGTGCTCCACGCTGAGCCGGCGGCGGAACACCCAGTAGGTCCACGCCTGGTAGGCGATGACCAGCGGCGTGAGAAAGACGGCCACCCAGGTCATCACCGTGAGGGTGTACGGGGTGGAGGCCGCCTCCGTGACGGTGAGCGACTCGCCGCCGTCCAGACCCGGCATGACGTCCGGGAACATGGACCCGAAGATCAGGACTGCCGCCGCCACGATCGACACCGCCGAGAGCGTGAAGGCCCAGCCCTCACGGCCGGCCCCGTTGGTCACGGCCACGCCCACCAGAGCGGCCGCGGCGAGGGCCACCGCCACCCACGTCCAGGCCGGGGAGAAGGCGACCTGGGCCCAGACCGCCCAGCCTCCGGCGACGGCGACCGCCGCCACGGAGAGCCCTGCGGCGAGGCGTCGTGCACGGTGCCGGATGTCGCCGTCGGTCTTGAGCGCCACGAACACGGTGCCGTGGAGCAGGAAGAGCACGAGCGTGGTGAGCCCGCCGAGCAGGGCGAAGGGGTTGAGCAGCGCCCAGAACCCGCCCACGTACTGGTGGCCCTCGTCGAGCTGGACACCGCGCACGAGGTTGGCGAAGGCGACGCCCCACAGCACGGCGGGCAGCCACGACCCCACCTGGATCGCGACGTCGCAGCGGCGGGCCCACGCCGCGTCGGCGATCTTGCCGCGGTACTCGAACGCGACCCCGCGCACGATGAGCGCCACGAGGATGAGCAGCAGCGGGATGTAGAAGCCGGAGAACAGGGTGGCGTACCACTCGGGGAAGGCGGCGAACGTGGCACCGCCCGCGGTGATCAGCCACACCTCGTTCCCGTCCCAGACGGGGCCGATCGTGTTGACGAGGAGCCGGCGTTCCTTCTCACGCGCCGCACGGTCCCCGCGGGGGAGCAGCGACGCGAGCATGCCGACGCCGAAGTCGAAGCCCTCGAGCACGAGGTACCCGGTCCACAGGACCGCGATCAGGACGAACCAGACGATGGTGAGATCCATACCATTCCCTCAAGTCAATGGAGCCGGCGGCTCGGGACCAAGCGGCTCGGGACTAATAGGCGAAGCTGAGGGGGCGGTCCGCGTCGTCGTCCGTCCGGGCCTCCGGCGAGTCGTCGTGGACCACCAGCGGGACGCCCTCCACCGCGTAGCGGTGCATGAGCCGGAACCAGACGACGGCGAGCACCCCGTAGAGCAGGGTGAACACGATCATCGAGGCGAGGACCATCCCGGGGCTGACCACCGTGGACACGCCTCGCTCGGTGAGCAGGCGCACCATGTCGATGCCCGAGGGGTTCGGCACGACGACCCAGGGCTGCCGGCCCGTCTCGGTGAAGATCCAGCCGAACGAGGACGCCAGGAACGGCGTGGGGATGGCGGCGATGCCGATGCGGGCGAGCCACGGGTTGCCGCTGACGCGCCCGCCCCGGGTGAACCACAGCGCGGCGAGGGAGAGGGCGACGGAACCGGCCGCGAAGCCGATCATGAGCCGGAAGCTCCAGTAGGTGAGCGCGAGGTTCGGGGTGTAGACCACCGGGTTGCCCGCAGCGTCGGTGTCGCCGTACCGGGCGGTGTAGTCCTCCTGGACGTCCTCGACGCCGGGCAGGTAGCTCTCCTCGCCCGAGAAGTGCCCGGTGCCGAGGTAGCTGGACAGCCCGGGCACCTCGATGAGGTGCCGCACACCCTCGCAGGAGTTGGTCAGGTCGCCGATGGTGAGGATCGAGAAGGCCGCGCCCTCGGTGCCCTCGCACAGCGCCTCGGCCGACGCCATCTTGGCCGGCTGTTGCTCGAACATCAGCTTGGCCTGCAGGTCGCCCGAGACCGCGACGCCGACGCCGGCCACGAGCATGGTCACCGTGCCCAGGACGACGGCGGGCCGGTAGACGGTGCGCGCCAGCTCGATGTTCTCGGGGACGCGCGTGCGCACGAGCCGGACCATCCACCAGGCGGCGATGCCCGCCACGAACGTACCCGCCGTGAGGAACGCCGCGGTGACCGTGTGCGGGTACGCCGCCCAGAGGGTGTTGTTGGCGAGGATCGCCCAGATGGACTCCATCTCGGCGCGTCCGGTCTCGGGGTTGTACCGGGTGCCCACGGGGTGCTGCATCCACGAGTTGGCCGCGAGGATGAAGAACGCCGAGAGGTTGACGGCGACCGCGACGGCCCAGATGCAGGCGAGGTGGACGCGCTTGCTCAGGCGGTCCCAGCCGAAGATCCACAGCCCCAGGAACGTGGACTCCACGAAGAAGGCGGCCAGGGCCTCCATGGCGAGCGGCGCGCCGAAGACGTCGCCCACGAAGCGCGAGTACTCGCTCCAGTTCATGCCGAACTGGAACTCCTGGACGATGCCGGTCACGACGCCGAGCGCGAAGTTGATGAGGAAGAGCTTGCCGAAGAACTTGGTCAGCCGGAGCCAGCGCTCGTCGCCGGTGCGGACCCAGGCGGTCTGCATGATGGCGACCAGGGGTGCCAGCCCGATGGTGAGGGGCACAAAGACGAAGTGGTAGACGGTGACGATGGCGAACTGCCATCGGGCGAGGTCGAGGGCGTCCACAGGGGGCTCCAGTTCTTCAGAGCAGGCGCTCTGCAGGTGCGGTCCGAATGCTTGTGAAGGCGTTCACAAGGAAGGTACCGGTGGCGGCACGGCCGGCGCTCCACCTGGCGGGTGACATCGGCCACAAGCGACGGCCATGGTTGTGGCCGACCGGCGTGGCGCGCGGGGCGCGCCGGGGCCGTCCGCTCCTCGGGCGGTGGTGACCTGCTGTGCGATACTTGACGAAGCTGTGCTGGGCCCCACACCCCCGCACGGCCTGACGAGCCAGCAGCTCCGCGATCCGCACGCGGTGCCGCGACGAAGGACTGTGAAGGGGTCCCGTGTCGCAGGCGTCCGCGAAGACGTGGCAGAGGTGGCCGCAGCCGAGACTTCCGTCCCGGCACTCGCTTCGACGCGACGTGCCCCAGGGCGACCGACCGCCCGGCGGTCCGCGGGTGTGGGGCGGACCCTGGGTCACAGGAGAACAGCACGTGACGCCTCGCAGCACCACAGATTCAACCCTCGGGTCACAGAACGATCACGACGCTCCTGAGGGGAGCGCCGAGGCGGGACAGGGCGAGGAGGTGCAGGCGACGTCCGGCGGACGTCCCACGCGCCGCCGTGCCGTGCGCCCCACGGCGGCGCCGGCTCCCGCCGTCGCGCCGATCGTGGTCGCCCCGGCCGCGACCGAGACGTCGGCGACCGGTGAGCAGCCGGACACGTCCGCGTTGGTCGTGACCTCCGCCGACGCGACCGAGGCGCCGCGCAAGCGGTCCCGGCGCGCCGTGCGCGACACGGCCGCGCCGCCCGCGGTCGTCGCGCCCGCCACCCCGGTGGCCGACGACGAGCCGACGCCGGTCGAGGAGATCGTCGAGCCCGGTGACCTGTCGCTCGACGACCGGTCCGCCGAGACCGACCCGGCCGCGGCCGAGGTCGAGGAGCCGGTGACGTCGGCGAAGGATCTCCTCGCCGACCTCCGCCTCCCGGAGCGCACGGTGGAGGCGCAGCCCGCCCCTGCTGCGGGCGGTATCCGGAGCCTGGACGACATCGTGCTGCCCGGCGGTCCCGCCGCCCGCGCCGAGTCGCCCGTCCCGGCAGACGAGCCCGCGGTCGAGGAGCCGAAGGCGCCGCGTGCCCGCCGCCGGACCAAGCGCGTCGAGCCTGAGGCCGTCGAGCCGGTCGAGGCCCCCGCGGAGGACGCCGAGCCGGCGCCGCGCGCCCGCTCCCGCCGTCGTGCCACCACGCCTGCTCCTGAGGACCTGGGCATCGTGCTGCCCGAGGCGCCGGCCACGCCGCCCGCGGCTCAGCCCGCCGCCGAGGCGGCCCCGGAGCCCGTCGCCGAGCCCGAGAAGCCCGCCCGTGCCCGCCGGACCGCGCGCCGCCGCGGCGGTGAGCCGGCCGACGCCGTGCCCCCGCAGGCCGCGGGGCCTGCCGCGACCGGCCGGCCGGCCGAGTCCGCCCCGGCAGCAGCCGAGGCCCAGGCAGCAGCCGAGGCCCCGGCCCGGCCCGAGTCGCCCGCCGCCACGACCGGCGGCTCGCGCACGCCTCGCCTCGCCACGACGGCGCTGCTCTTCCAGGCGCCGGACCTGTCGGCCGCGCGCCGCCCGCGTCGCGCCCAGGCCCCCGCAGGCCCGCCGCGCCCGCACGAGGCCGAGCAGGAGGTCCAGGCCACGTTCCGGACGCGGGCAGCGTCCCCCGCCCAGGCGGAGGCCCCGGCCCGGGCCGCGACCCCGTTCGGCGCGGAGGCACAGGCGCCGTCGCGCACCGAGGCACCCACCCGCGCCGAGGCACCCACCCGCACCGAGGCGCCGTCGCGTACCGAGGCCGCACCCGCGGCCGAGGCAGCGCCCGCGACCGAGACGCGCGGACGTCGCCGCCGGGCGGCGACCCGGCCCGCCGCGTCGCCCGCCGCGACCTTCGCGCCGGCTCCGGAGCGCGCTCCCGAGCGCGCCGAGCCGACGGCCCCCGCGTCCCCGGTCGCCGAGGCCCCCGAGGCCGCGGTGCTCGACGCGGAGGCTGACGAGACGTTCGCCGACGGCACCGTGGAGCCCACCACGATCTCCACGCCGCAGTTCCTGGCGGTCGAGCTCAGCGAGGACGACGCCGCGGCGGCCGAGGAGGTCGGGCTCATCGAGTCCGAGCTGCTGGCCGAGGGCGTCGAGCTCGCCGATCTCGCCCCCGAGGACTTCGACGAGGTCGAGGAGGAGGACGACGACGAGCTCCGGCCGGTGCGCCGCCGTCGTCGCCGGGGCGGGCGTGGCCGCCGGGGTGGCCGTGGCCGTGACGGCTACGACGACGAGTCCGACGAGGACGCCGACGAGCGTGACGAGTCCGACGAGCCCGGCTCCGCGGACGACGTGACGGCTGAGGACGAGGCGAGCACGCCGTCGTCGGCCGACGAGGACGAGGACGAGGGTGACGACGAGGGCGGGAGCCGCCGTCGTCGCCGTCGCCGCCGGGGCACGCGCGGCGAGCGCGCGGAGGCGGCCGCGAGCCGCACCCGCGAGCGCGCCGCAGGACCTGTCTCCGACGAGGTGACGGCGCTCAAGGGCTCCACCCGGCTCGAGGCCAAGCGCCAGCGCCGCCGCGAGGGCCGTGACGCAGGCCGTCGCCGCCAGATCATCACGGAGGCCGAGTTCCTGGCCCGCCGTGAGTCGGTCACGCGCTCGATGGTGGTGCGCGAGAAGGACGGCCGCACGCAGATCGCGGTGCTCGAGGACGGCGTGCTCGTGGAGCACTACGTGTCGCAGCAGTCGCAGACGTCGATGGCCGGCAACGTGTACCTGGGCCGCGTGCAGAACGTGCTGCCCAGCATGGAGGCCGCGTTCGTCGACATCGGCAAGGGCCGCAACGCCGTGCTGTACGCGGGCGAGGTCAACTGGGACGCCGCGGGCCTCGAGGGGCAGCCGCGCCGGATCGAGCAGGCGCTGAAGTCGGGCGACTCGGTGCTGGTGCAGGTCACCAAGGACCCGATCGGCCACAAGGGCGCGCGTCTGACCAGCCAGGTCACGCTCGCCGGCCGCTACCTGGTGTTCGTGCCGGGCGGCGGGATGACCGGCATCAGCCGCAAGCTGCCCGACACCGAGCGCAACCGCCTCAAGAAGATTCTCCGCGAGGTGGTCCCCGAGGGGGCGGGCGTCATCGTCCGCACGGCGGCGGAGGGCGCGAGCGAGGACGAGCTGCGTGCCGACGTCGAGCGCCTGCAGAACCAGTGGACGCAGATCGAGAAGAAGTCGAAGACGGCGAACGCCCCGGCCCTGCTCCAGGGCGAGCCGGACCTGGCGATCCGCGTGGTCCGCGACATCTTCAACGACGACTTCTCGTCGCTGGTGGTGCAGGGCGACGGGGCGTGGGACGAGATCTCGTCCTACGTCGACGAGCTGGCGCCCGACCTGCGCGAGCGCGTGTCCAAGTGGGTGGAGAGCACCGACGTGTTCGCCGTCCACCGCGTGGACGAGCAGCTCGCCAAGGGCATGGACCGCAAGGTGTGGCTGCCGTCCGGCGGCTCGCTGGTCATCGACCGCACCGAGGCCATGACCGTCGTGGACGTCAACACCGGCAAGTTCACCGGTGCGGGCGGCACGCTCGAGGAGACCGTCACGCGGAACAACCTCGAGGCGGCCGAGGAGATCGTGCGGCAGCTCCGGCTGCGCGACATCGGCGGCATCATCGTCATCGACTTCATCGACATGGTGCTGGAGTCCAACCGTGACCTGGTGCTCCGTCGCCTGGTCGAGTGCCTGGGCCGGGACCGGACCAAGCACCAGGTCGCCGAGGTGACGTCGCTGGGCCTGGTCCAGATGACGCGCAAGCGTGTGGGCCAGGGCCTCGTCGAGGCCTTCTCCGAGACGTGCGAGCACTGCCACGGGCGCGGGTTCATCGTGCACGAGGAGCCCGTCGAGCGTGGCGGGGCCTCCGGCTCCACGGGCTCGCACGGTGGCGCGGCCCCGGTCGCGCACGGGTCGCACGGCAACGGGTCGGCCTCCGAGGAGGGCCGTGGCAAGCGTCGCAAGCGTGGCGCGGCCACCCCGGCCAAGGAGTCGGCGCCGACGCCGGTCGTTCCCGTGCTGCCGGACGAGCGGTCCGAGGCACGCGAGGCGGTGAAGGCGACGCTCGCCACGATCGCCGCCGCGGCGGCGCACGCGCACGAGACGCGGGACCACGAGCACGGGGCCTCCGGGGACCCGTCGCACCTCGCGGCACTCGCCGAGGCGGTGGGTGGCTCGCCCGTCGAGGAGCCGGCCGACCTGGTGGTCGAGGCGTCGCGGGTCGACGCCGACGCGACGGAGGCCTTCGTCGAGGACGCGGTCGCCACCCAGACGGGTACCTCGGCACAGGTGACGGACAGGCCCGAGGCGGTCGACGTCGGGCAGGGTGACGACCTGCCCAAAGGAGCAGGCGACGAGGTCGCCTAAGCGAGGGTTCTGGCAGCGGCTGATGGGCCGCTGAGGCAGGCCACGGTAGCGGGGTCGGTCGGTGGTCGCGGCCTAGGCTCGGCGCGTGAGCTCCGAGACCTACGCCGCCGGCCCGCAGGTGACCCTCCGGGGCTGGACGGTGCGCGACCTGGCCGCGTTCCGAGAGTGGATGCGGCCCGGGCACGACTGGCACCGCTGGGACGGCCCGTACTACCCGGTGCCGTCCGACGCCGAGGCGGACGCCGCGGTGGAGGCGCTGGCCCGCGCGGCCGGGCTCGGTCCCGGCCCGGCGCCCGACGCGGACGGGCTGCCGCCCCGCCGCCTGGTGATCGACGTGGGCGGCGAGCTGGCCGGCACCGTGGCCTGGTACTGGGAGTCACGCGAGACGGAGTGGGCCCGGGTCGGTATCACCGTGTACGACCCGGCGGTGCGCGGGCGGGGCATCGGCCGTGAGGCCCTCGGGTTGTGGGTGTCGTACCTGTTCGGGACGACGGACTGGGTGCGCCTGGACTTCGCGACGTGGTCGGGCAACCACGCGATGCTGGCGGTCGGTCGGGCGCTCGGCTTCACCGAGGAGGGCAGGTTCCGGCGGGCCCGCGTGGTGGACGGGCAGCGGTACGACTCGGTGGTCATGGGCGTGCTCCGCGAGGAGTGGCCCGGCTGAGCCCCGGTGGTTGACTGTCCTCATGGATGACGGCTTCTCCACCGGCAGGCTCGAGGTGATCGCCGGCCCCATGTTCGCGGGAAAGTCCGAGGAGCTGGTGCGTCGGGTGCGGCGCGCGCAGATCGCCCGGCGGGGTGTGCTCGTGGTGAGCCACGCGATGGACACGCGGCGGGGTACGGGCGTGGTGTCGTCGCACTCGGGGCTCGAGGTGGCGTCGGTCGTGGCGTCGTCGGCGGAGGAGATCCCGGGTCTCGTCTCCGCCGGGACGGAGCTCGTGGCGGTCGACGAGGCGCAGTTCTTCGGCGACGCCCTCGTGCCCGTGGCGACCGCCCTGGCCGACGCCGGGCTCGTGGTCGTCGTCGCCGGGCTCTCCGTCACGTTCGACGCCCGCCCGTTCGAGCCGCTGCCCGCGCTCATGGCAGTGGCCGAGTCGGTGGTGAAGCTCACCGCGGTGTGCGCCGTCTGTGGTGCGGACGCGGCGTTCCACGTCCGCACGGCTCCGGTGCCCGACGACGCCTCGCCCGGCTCGGGCTCGTCCCTCACGCCGGTCCCGGCGCACGTGGGGGGCGCCGACCTGTACGAGGCGCGCTGCCGGCAGCACCGGGGCTGAGTCAGTCGTCGTTCGTGGAGGCCCGAGCCTGCGGTTCCGTTCCGCGCGGGTCCTGCTTCGCTGCGGCCCCACGCTGCACTGCACCTCCGTCTCAGTCCTCGATCAAGGGCACAAAACGGTAGGCGCCGTGGTCGGTGGTCCGGACGCCGCCGTCGGGCAGCCGCTCGACCAGGTACATGGTGGTGCGGACCGGGATCACCATGCGACCGCCGTAGCCCACCTGGTCCACGAGGTCCTGGGGCAGCTCCGTGGCCGAGGCCGAGACGAGGACGCGGTCCCAGCCGCCCGGCCGGGGCACGCCGAGGACGTCGGGCTGGGCCTGGACCACCCGGGCCCACGGCATGCCGGCGGCCTCGACGTTCCGAGCGCCCCACTCGGCCAGCCCTGGCTCGCGCTCCACGCCAAGCACCTCGCCCGAGGGGCCCACGAGGGCCGCGAGGAGGGCGGTCGTCCACCCGGACCCGGAGCCGACGTCGAGCACCCGTGCGCCGACCGGCACCCGGAGCAGCCGGAGCATCGCCGCGACCGTGGACGGTTGCGACGACGTCTGCCCGCGCCCGATCGGCAGCGGCCGGTCGTGGCCGGCGAACGGCTGCTGGGACCGGGGGAGGAAGCCGCGCCGGGCCACGGTGCGCATGACCCTCGCGACCGCGTCGTCACGGTCGTACCGGAACTGCTGTGCCGTCGAGCTCATCCCCATGTCTCCTCTCCGCCACTGTAAGCACAGGGCAGCGGGGTTCGCCGGGCCGCGCTCAGCGATGGCGAGACCCGGGCGGCGGCGTCATGGTGGAGACATCGGTCGGCGCGGACCTGCGCCGGCCCCGACGAGGGGAGCACCTATGGCTGGGACGGTCGCACGGATCACGGAGATCAGCGCGCGCTCGGACACGAGCTTCGAGGACGCCATCCGCGTCGGCGTCGACCGCGCGAACGAGACGCTGCGGAACGTGAGCGGCGCGTGGGTCAAGGAGCAGAAGGTCGAGATCGAGAACGGCAACATCGTGGCCTGGCAGGTGGCCCTGCAGATCACGTTCGTCCTGGACTGAACCCACCTCACCCCCGGGGGCACGGGTCGTCGGCCGTGAGGGCCGCCGGACCGTGCCCCCGGCATGTGCGGGTGGCGGATACGTGGTTGCCCTCATTGCCGGAGAGCGAGGACCAGCCCTACGGTCTAAAAGTTAGGACTGGGAACAATCCTGGCCAGACCGTCCGGCGTCCTTCTGGGGCGCCGGCCCGTACCGGAAGGGCCCTCCATGATCCGCAAGAAGCTGGCCGCTGTCGCCGCCTCTGCGGCGGTCGCGGTCTCGGGCGTGGGGATCGGCATCACAGCCGCCACCTCCGCCGCCGCCGCGACGCCGATCCCGCAGCACGTGTTCGCGCCCTACTACGAGATGTGGCTCGGCGACGACATGTCGACCCTGAGCCAGCAGTCCGGCGCCGACTACCTCACCCTCGCGTTCCTGCAGACCGCGACCCCCGGCTCGTGCACCCTCCTCTGGAACGGCGACACCCCGGTGAGCCAGGCCGCGTGGGGCGGCGAGATCGCCGCGGTGCGCGCGCAGGGCGGGGACGTCATCCCGTCGCTCGGTGGCTACACGGCCGGTACCACCGGCACGGAGCTCGCCGACAGCTGCACCAGCGTCACCTCGATCGCGACCGCCATCCAGAACCTCGTCACCACGTACGACGTGACACGCCTGGACTTCGACGTCGAGTCCACGTCGCTGAGCAACTCCGCGGGCATCGACCGCCGCAACAAGGCGCTCAAGATCGTGCAGGACTGGGCTGCCGCCACGGGTCGCACCCTCGAGATCCAGTACACGCTGCCGACCAGCACGAGCGGGCTGTCGGAGGCGGGCCTGGCTCTCCTGCGCAACGCCATCTCGAACGGCGCCCGCGTGGACCTGGTCAACATCATGACCTTCGACTACTACGACGGCCGCACGCACGACATGGGCCAGAGCACCATCTCCGCGGGGACCGGCCTCTTCAACCAGCTCAAGGCGCTGTATCCCGGCAAGACGGACGCGCAGCTGTGGCGCATGGTCGGCATCACCGAGATGGTCGGCATCGACGACTACGGTCCCGCCGAGACGTTCACCCAGCAGGACGCGGGCGAGGTGCTGCAGTGGGCCACCGGCCGCATCGGCTTCCTGTCCTTCTGGGCCCTCCAGCGGGACAACGGCGGCTGCCCCGGGACGGTGGGCGCGGGCACGTGCTCCGGGATTGTCCAGCCCACGTGGTTCTTCAGCCAGGCGTTCGCACCGTTCACGTCGGGCGGCTCCACGAACCCGACGCCGACGCCGACGCCCACGCAGCCGGGCACCTGCACGGCCTCGCCCTGGAGCTCGTCGGCCGTGTACACGGGCGGCGCGCTCGTCTCGCACGCGGGCCGTACCTGGTATGCCAAGTGGTGGACGCAGGGCGAGACGCCGGGTGCGGCAGCGGTCTGGGAGGACCGGGGTGCGTGCGCCGGGACGACGCCGACGCCGACTCCTACGCCCACCCCGACCCCCACTCCGACGCCGACCCCCACCCCGACGCCGACGCCGACCGTGCCCGCCGCGGCACCGTGGAACGCGTCGACGGCGTACACCGGGAACTCCCGGGTCACCTACGGCGGTCACCTGTGGCGCGCCAAGTGGTGGACGCAGGGTGACGTCCCCGGTGCTGCCCAGTGGGGCCCGTGGGAGGACCTCGGCGCGGCCTGACGCGCGCGCCGGGACCGGACGACCAGGCGGGACGTGGCCCATCCCACGTCCCGCCTGGTTTGAGTACACCCGCCGGGTCACGTAGTCTTGTGTGTCGGTGCGCTGTCTGCGTACCAGTCCCGCGTGCCCATGGCGCACCGCACTCGACCGCCGCGGCGGTCCGAGTCTCAAGCCAAGCCGGTGAGTTCCGTCGTGCGTGCATGCCAAGACTAGAGAGATGAGTAGCAACGTGGTGTACGCGATCGTCAAGGCCGGTGGCCGTCAGGAGAAGGTGTCCGTCGGGGACATCGTCGTCATGGACCGTGTCCAGGCGGCTCCCGGTGAGAGCATCGAGCTCGCAGCCCTCCTGCTCGTGGACGGGGAGAAGGTGACCACCGACGCGGCGAAGCTCGCGAAGGTCAAGGTCACCGCCGAGGTCGTTCGGGACGAGAAGGGCCCGAAGATCACGATCCTCAAGTACAAGAACAAGACCGGCTACCGCAAGCGTCAGGGTCACCGCCAGAAGCTGACCCGCGTGAAGGTCACCGGCATCAAGTGACGTCGGAGGGGCCGCAGCCCCCCGGATTCCCCCCGTTCTTCAGTACGAAAGCAGGATGAGATGGCACACAAGAAGGGCGCGAGCTCCTCGCGCAACGGTCGTGACTCCAACGCGCAGCGCCTCGGCGTCAAGCGCTTCGGTGGGCAGGTCGTGAAGGCCGGCGAGATCATCGTCCGCCAGCGCGGCACCCACTTCCACCCCGGCGCCAACGTGGGTCGCGGTGGCGACGACACGCTGTTCGCCCTCGCCGCCGGTGCGGTGCAGTTCGGCACGCGTCGTGGCCGCAAGGTCATCGACATCGTGACCGTCGAGGCCTGAGCCTTCGACGCAGTCTTCGCAGAGGGGCGCACCGTCGCGGTGCGCCCCTCGTGCTTTGCCCCAGCAGTGAGAGGATCAGAACATGGCCAGCTTCGTCGATCGCGTCGTGCTCCACGTCGCAGGCGGTGACGGCGGGAACGGCTGCGCCTCGATCCGCCGGGAGAAGTTCAAGCCGCTCGCCGGCCCGGACGGCGGGAACGGCGGTGACGGCGGCAGCGTCCGCCTCGTCGTCGACCGTCAGACCACCACGCTCCTCGAGTACCACCACTCGCCGCACCGCTATGCCCCGAGCGGCACGCAGGGCCAGGGCGATGACAAGGACGGCGCCAAGGGCGGCGACCTGGTGCTGACGGTGCCCGAGGGCACCGTCGTCAAGGACAGGGACGGCAACGTCCTCGCCGACCTCGTGGGCGTGGGCGCCGAGTACGTGGCCGCCGCGGGCGGCAAGGGCGGCCTGGGAAACCGGGACCTCGCGTCCTCCAAGCGCAAGGCCCCGGGCTTCGCGCTGCTCGGCGAGCCGGGCGAGACGGCCGAGCTGGTCCTGGAGCTCAAGACCATCGCCGACGTGGCGCTGGTGGGCTACCCCAGTGCCGGCAAGTCGTCGCTGGTGGCGGCCATCTCGGCGGCCCGCCCCAAGATCGCGGACTACCCGTTCACCACCCTCGTGCCGAACCTGGGCGTGGTGCAGGCCGGCGACTCCCGCTACACGGTGGCCGACGTGCCGGGGCTCATCCCGGGCGCCTCGGAGGGCAAGGGTCTCGGCCTCGAGTTCCTGCGCCACATCGAGCGCACCGCCATGATCGTGCACGTCCTCGACTGCGCCACGCTGGAGCCGGACCGCGACCCCATCAGCGACCTCGACGTGATCGAGAACGAGCTGGCGGCCTACGCGGGCGACCTCGGGATCGAGGGCGGCCGCGTGCCGCTCATGGAGCGTCCGCGCCTCGTGGTGCTGAACAAGATCGACGTCCCCGAGGCGCGCGAGCTGGCCGAGATGGTGCGGCCCGAGCTGGAGGCGCGCGGTCTGCGGGTCTTCGAGGTGTCGACCGCGAGCCACGAGGGTCTGCGTGCCCTGACGTTCGCGCTCGCGGAGATCGTCGAGAAGGCGCGTGCCGAGGCTCCGGCCCCCGAGCCGGCGCGCATCGTGCTGCGGCCCCGTGCCGTGAACGACGGCGGGTTCACCGTCCGTCGCGTGGGCGGTGCCGAGAACTACTGGTTCGAGGTGCGCGGCGTGAAGCCGGAGCGCTGGGTGCGCCAGACCGACTTCAACAACGACGAGGCCGTGGGCTTCCTCGCCGACCGGCTCGCGAAGCTGGGCGTCGAGGACGGCCTCCTCAAGGCGGGTGCGGTCGCCGGCGACGAGGTGCGGATCGGTGACCCGCGCAACTCTGTCGTGTTCGACTGGGAGCCCACGCTCCAGGCCGGTGCCGAGCTGCTCGGCTCCCGCGGTACGGACCTGCGGCTCGACGACAACGCGCGCCCGACGCGCAGCGACCGTCGCCGGGAGTTCACGGAGCGCATGGACGCCAAGGCCGAGGCGCGCCGCGAACTCTGGACCGAGCGCGAGTCGGGCGTCTGGACGGACCCCGACAAGGACTGACGCCCTGGCCGGCGGTCGGTTGTGGGTATGGCTGTGGCGTGAAGTCCCCGCGGAGTTCACGCCACAGCCATACCCACAACCGACCAGGACTGCCCCCCGGGCCGGGGGTCGGTTGTGGGTATGGCTGTGGCGTGAAGTCCCCGCGGAGTTCACGCCACAGCCATACCCACAACCGACCAGGAGGCGATATGGAGCGGCGGCCTCGGCGCCCTACCGGCGATGATGGGCCCGTGAACGCCATCGTCTCCCGGTCAGCGGTCTCCACAGCCCAGCGCGTGGTGGTCAAGATCGGTTCCTCGTCCCTCACGGGCCCCGACGGGCACCTGGACCTGACGGCGCTGCGCTCCCTCGTGGACGTGCTGGCCGCGCGCCGAGCCGCTGGTGGCCAGGTGGTCCTGGTGACCTCCGGGGCGGTGGCGGCAGGCCTGGGCCCGCTGGGCCTCCCGGTCCGGCCGCGTGACGTCGCGACGATGCAGGCGGCCGCCTCGGTGGGGCAGGGGCAGCTCGTCGCCCGTTACACCGAGGCGTTCGCCGCCCACGGGCTGCCGGTGGGCCAGATCCTGCTCACGGCCGAGGACACGGTGCGCCGCCTGCGCTACCGCAACGCGCAGCGCGCCCTGGAGCGTCTGATCGCGCTCGGCGTGGTGCCGGTGATCAACGAGAACGACGCCGTCACCACCGACGAGCTCCGATTCGGCGACAACGACCGGCTCGCCGCCCTGGTGTCGCACCTCGTCCGGGCCGACGCGATGGTCCTGCTCACCGACGTGGACGGCCTGCACGACGGCCCGCCGTCCCGGCCCGGCGCCCAGCGCATCCCCTACGTGGGCTCGCTCGACGACGTCGCGGGCGTCGAGGTCACCGCGCGCGGGAGCTCCGTGGGCACCGGCGGCATGGTCACCAAGCTGGAGTCCGTGCGCATCGCGACCGGGGCGGGGATCCCCGTGGTCCTCACCCGCGCGGGGAACGCCGAGGGCGCGCTGGCCGGCGAGGACGTGGGCACCTTCTTCGCCACCACGGGCAAGCGTTCGTCGGCCCGCCGCCTCTGGATCGCGCACGCCGCGCTGACCCACGGCCGCCTCCACCTGGACGACGGCGCCGTCCGCGCCGTCCTGGGCGGCCGCGCCTCGCTGCTCCCGGCGGGGATCACCGGGGTCGACGGTGACTTCGAGGCGGGCGACCCCGTCGAGCTGGTCGCGCCGGACGGGCGCGTCGTCGCCCGAGGGCTGGTCGCGTTCGGGGCGGGCGAGATCCCCGCCCTGCTGGGTCGCTCCACCTACGCGCTGCGCGAGGAGCTCGGCGAGGGGTACGACCGCGAGGTGGTCCACCGCGACGACCTGGTCCTCGAGAGGCCGCGCTCCGCCCGGTAGGCGCCGCGCCCAGCGGGCTCGCCCGGCCTGTGGATAGCCCCCGGTCGCCGCAGGCCGGGCGTCGTAGGCTCGTTCCATGACCAGCCTGCTGCCCGACGCCGAAGCCTCGTCCGCGCGCCCCGTCGCCGCTCCTGGGGTCACCCCGGGAGACGCGGCCGGGCCGGCGCCGTCGGGCACCGCGGTGACCGACGAGGTGACGGCCGGGGTCCAGGACGTGGCACGGCGCGCCAAGACCGCGTCGCGGGCGCTCGCGACCGCCAACCGGAGTACCAAGGACGCGGCGCTGCGCGCGCTCGCCGACGCGCTCGTGACCCAGGCGAGCAGGATCGTGGACGCGAACGCCGAGGACCTCGCTCGCGGGCGCGCCTCCGGGATGACCGACGGCCTGCTCGACCGGCTCGCGCTCACGCCCGCGCGCATCGGCACCATCGCCGACGCCCTGCGGGAGGTCGCCGGCCTGCCCGACCCGGTGGGCGAGGTGGTGCGCGGCCAGACGCTGCCCAACGGCCTGCGCCTGCGCCAGCTGCGCGTGCCCATGGGCGTGGTCGGCATGATCTACGAGGCACGGCCCAACGTGACCGTGGACGCCGTGGGCCTCACCCTCAAGAGTGGCAACGCGGTGGTCCTCCGCGGCGGTTCCGCAGCGGCATCGTCGAACGCGGTGATCGTGGACGTGCTGCGCGGGGCGCTCGCGGCGCAGGGGCTGCCTGCCGACCTGGTGCAGTCGGTCGACGCGTACGGCCGCGCGGGCGGCGTCGCCCTGATGCAGGCACGCGGGCTCGTGGACGTGCTGGTCCCGCGCGGCGGTGCCGACCTCATCCAGACGGTCGTGCAGGAGTCCCGGGTCCCGGTCATCGAGACGGGCGTGGGCAACGTCCACGTGTACGTCGACGCCACGGCCGACCCCGCCATGGCGCTCGAGATCCTGATGAACGCCAAGACGCAGCGCGTCGGCGTCTGCAACGCCGCCGAGACGCTGCTGGTCCACGCCGACGCGGCGCCCGGGTTCCTGCCGGGCGCGCTGACGGCGCTCGCGGGTGCCGGGGTGGTGCTGCACGGTGACGACGCGACGCGGGCGCTCGCGCCGTCCGGCGTCCACGTCGAGCCGGCCACGGACCACGACTGGGCCACCGAGTACCTCGCCCTGGAGCTGGCGGTCCGCGTCGTCGACGACCTCGACGTGGCGATCGAGCACATCCGCGCCTGGACGTCGGGCCACACGGAGGCGATCGTGACCCGCGACCTCGCCGCGTCAGAGCGCTTCGTGGCCGAGCTCGACTCCGCGGCCATCATGGTGAACGCCTCGACCCGGTTCACGGACGGGGGCGAGCTCGGCCTCGGCGCGGAGATCGGCATCTCCACCCAGAAGCTGCACGCCCGCGGCCCCATGGGCCTCGCCGAGCTCACCACGACGAAGTGGGTGGTCCAGGGCGACGGCCACGTACGCCCCTGACCACCTGTCCGGCCCGTGTCGGCGTGTCGCCCGGTGCGCCCCGGCCGCGATGGTGACGTGAGAGACTAAGGGCCACCCGAGCACGTACCACTTGGAGGAAAACCCGTGCTGCACACCGCAGTCCTTGCCGCCCAGGCCGCCACCGAGCACGTGAACGAGCCGATCAACCCGATCGCCCTGGGCCTCATCGCCTTCGGGTCGCTGATCGCGGCGCTGATCGTCACGTACGCGTTCCGCAACGTCGGCAACCGGCACTGATCTGACGGGCCAGGTGACGGGGAACCGACGCGACCAGTGACGACGAGCCAGCGGCCACGCATCGGCGTGATGGGCGGCACCTTCGACCCCATCCACCACGGCCACCTCGTGGCGGCCAGCGAGGCCGCCGCACATCTCGGTCTCGACGAGGTCGTCTTCGTCCCCACCGGGCGCCCGGGCTTCAAGCAGCACCAGACCGTCACGCCCGCCGAGCACCGGTACCTCATGTCGGTGGTCGCCACGGCGTCGAACCCCCGCTTCACCGTGAGCCGGGTCGACATCGACCGGCCAGGGCTCACCTACACGGTAGACACGCTGCGTGACCTGCGCGAACAGCGCCCCGGCGCCGACCTGTACTTCATCTCCGGGGCTGATGCGATCGAGCAGATCCTCACGTGGAAGGATGCCGACAAGCTGTGGGACATGGCACACTTCGTCGCGGTCACCCGGCCGGGGCACCGTCTGAGCGTGGACGGTCTGCCCGCGGGCCGAGTGACGACGCTCGAGGTCCCGGCGCTCGCCATCTCCTCGACCGACTGCCGTCGTCGGGCGAGAGCGGGTCAGCCGGTGTGGTACCTGGTGCCCGACGGCGTGGTCCAGTACATCGCCAAGCACGGACTGTATCGAGGTCTTCACGATGAGTGACAACAATGGTCGTCCACTGACGCGGCGCGAGCTTCGCGAACGCGAGGCCGCTCAGGCCGCGCCCGCAGGCGGGTATCCGCCGGGCGGGCAGCCGCCTGCCGGTCCGCCCGGAGCCCGGCCGCCGGGCCCCGAGCAGGGGTACCAGCAGCAGGCGCCCGTGGTGCGCCCGCCGCAGGCCTCGGGCGGGGTGCGTGGCGTCGACGCCACCGGCCGTCTGACGCCCGTGCGGCAGGTCGGCGACCCTGGAGCCGCACCCCCGCCCGCCCCGGGTGGGCAGGGTCCCGCGCGTCCGTCCGCCTACGGTGGACAGCCCGCCGGGTACCCGCCGCAGGGTGCACCCGCTCAGGGCAGGCCAGGTCCTGGCGCGCCCGGCGCGCCCGGAGGCCAGCACCAGGGCGGTCCCGGCGGAGCCCCCAGCCCGTTCGGTCGTCCGGCAGGCCCCGGCCCCGCGGCACCCGCCCCCCAGCAGGCGCCGCCCGGCCGCTTCGGCTCAGCCCCCGCCGCGCCGTTCCCCGGCGCCGGCGACTCCCAGAGCTGGCAGGCCCAGGCGCCCGCCCCCGCTCGGCCGTCAGCGCCCGAGCGGCCCGCCGCCTTCGGCGCCGCTCCCGGTCCGGCAGCCCCTCCCTCGCCCTTCGGCGCTCCGCCCGCGCAGGGCGGTCAGCGTCCTGGCGGCCCGGGAGCGCCCGGTGCTCCCGCCGGGGCCGGCCTCCCGTGGGACTCGGCCGGACCGCAGGCGCCCGCGGCGCCCGGCGCCGGGGCGGGCCTGCCCTGGGAGTCCGCCGCGACGCAGGCGGCAGCGCCCGCGTCCGTGCCGCCGGGGGCCATGCCTCCGGGCGGCGGCTCGCCCTTCCCCTCGCGGGGCGGCGCGCCTGGTGGCCCCGGCCCCATGGGCCCGGGGGGACCCGGACCGGACAACGGCTTCGAGGTTCTCGTCGGGTCGGGCCGGCCCCAGTCCGTCCGGTCGGGCCAGCAGCCCGACGAGTGGGACGACGTCGAGGAGGACCCGGGCCCCTCGTACACCTGGCTGCACTACATCATCCTCGTGGTTGTCGCGTTCGTCCTGGGTCTGCTGATCTGGAACCTCGTGCTGGCCGGCCCGGACTCCGGGTTCGAGAGCGGCGAGGCAGCAGGCCTGGTGGGTCTGCTGATCGATCAACGAGCAGGGAGTACCGCATGACGGCCACAGAGCGTTCGGTCGAGCTGGCGATCGTCGCGGCACGCGCCGCGTCCGACCGCAAGGCGCAGGAGATCATCGCGCTGGACGTGAGCGAGCAGCTGGTGCTCACGGACATCTTCCTCATCGCCTCGGGAACCAACGAGCGTCAGGTTTCCGCCATCGTGGACGCCGTCGAGGAAGCGATGATCAAGGCGGGCGTCAAGGCGATCCGCCGCGAGGGCAAGTCCGAGGGCCGCTGGGTCCTCCTCGACTTCGGTGACATCGTGGTGCACGTGCAGCACGCCGAGGACCGGGTCTACTACGCGCTCGAGCGCCTCTGGAAGGACTGCCCGGCAGTCGAGCTCCCCGAGGACGCGCGCGGCAGCGACGAGGTCCGCAACGAGTACAGCGAGTACGCAGACTTCGCCGACGACGGCGCCATCCACCTCTCCTCGGAGCCGCGTCAGTGACGGCAGGCACCGTCGTCCTTCTCCGGCACGGCCGCACCGCCTACAACGCGGGCCTGCGGCTGCAGGGCCAGATCGACATCCCGCTCGACGACGTCGGCCGCTGGCAGGCCGCTCAGGGGGCCGCGGCGCTCGCCGCGTCCCACAAGGCGTCGGTCGTGGTGTCCAGCGACCTCGTCCGTGCGGTCGACACCGCCAACGCCTACGCCGAGACCATCGGGGTCCCCGTCTCCACCGACCGTGAGCTGCGCGAGCGCAGCTTCGGCGCGTGGGAAGGCCTCACGGACGGCGAGATCGCCGAGCAGTGGCCCGAGGAGCACGCCGCCTGGCGCAGCGGTGCCGAGCCGGCGCGCGCCGGTGCAGAGTCGAAGGCCGCGGTGGCGGAGCGCATGGCGGCCGCGGTCAGCCGGCACGCCGACGCGCTGGAGCCCGACGACACGCTGGTGGTGGTCTCCCACGGGGCGGCCATCACACTGGCGGTGACGCGTCTGCTCGGGCTCGACCCGGGGGAGTGGCGCGGTCTGCACGGGCTCCACAACGTGCACTGGTCCCATCTGCACCGCTCGGGCCCGCAGGGCGTGCCGGCGTGGCGCCTGGTGGCCCACAACGTGGGCGCCGGCTATCCGCTGGACCAGTGGCAGGCCGGTCCGGACTGGAATCTGGAACCCTCGGCCAGGTGATCAGGTCCACACAGGCCGGCCCGGTTTCCGATTTGGTCACCCGGCGCCGGTCTGCGTAGACTTACCGAGCCCGCCCGGCAAGAGCCGGGCGTCGGGGCTGTGGCGCAGCTGGTAGCGCACCTGCATGGCATGCAGGGGGTCAGGGGTTCGAGTCCCCTCAGCTCCACCCGAGGTTCATCATTCACACCCCGCAGCGGTTCACCGCTGCGGGGTGTGTCGTCTTCCGGCAGACGTGACAAGATCGTGGTGTGACTCCGTTCCCCGATCTCCGGAACCGGCGAGCGGTCGTCACCGGAGGGGGTTCCGGGCTCGGTCGTGAGCTGGTCTTCGAGCTCGTGCGACGGGGCGTCCATGTCGCCACGTGCGATGTCGATGGCGCCAGGCTCCAGGCCACCATCCGACGAGCTCGTTCGATCGCCCCCGAGGCCGAGGTCCTCGGGCAGGTGCTCGACGTCGTCGACGAGGACGCCGTGCGCGGTTTTGCCGACGAGGTTGCAGAGGTCGGCAGTGGCGCGCCCCTCCACCTGTTGTTCAACAATGCCGGCGTCGTCGGCGGGTCCTCCTTCGTGACGTCTCCGAGGGAGGAGTGGGAACGCACCTTCGCGGTGTCCTGGTTCGGCACGTACCACTGCACGCGCGCGTTCCTGCCGCTGCTGCTGGGCGCGGACCAGGGCAAGGTCTCAATATCTGCTCCGTCAACGCGCTGTGGGCGAGTCTCGGCGTGGGCGCACCCCACACGGCCTACTCGTCCGCGAAGTTCGCCGTCCGGGGCTTCACCGAGTCGTTGGTCGTCGACTTCCAGAAGAACGCACCGCAGCTCTCGGCCGTCCTGGTCCTGCCCGGGCACGTCCGCACCGGCATGCCGTCTCCTCCGCGGACCTGGCGACGTGCGCTCGGCTCCGCTTTCGCCGAGTACCAGCCGGTGTCGAGTGCCGCCGCGGCGCAGCAGGTCGTCGACGCGGTGGAGCGCGGCGACTGGCGGGTCGTCATCGGCGAGGACGCCGACGCTGTCGATGAGCGCGTGCGTCGAGACCCGTGGACGGTCTACGACTGAGCACCGCACCCGCCAGCTGCTCGCTTTGGTCCCCGGGCACCTGACCGTCTAGACTGACCGAGCCCGCTTGGCAGCAGCCGAGCGCGGGGCTGTGGCGCAGCTGGTAGCGCACCTGCATGGCATGCAGGGGGTCAGGGGTTCGAGTCCCCTCAGCTCCACCGAATAAGCAGGTCAGAGGGCCATTCCGAGATCCCGTACGGGGACGACGGAGTGGCCCTCTGTCGTGTGCGGCCCCTCGGTGCGGCCGAGCAGCGCGAGCGCCTCGGCCGCGGGTCCGGGGTCGGCGGTATACAGGAGCACCCGGTGCCCGGAGTCGTCCGGGGGAGCGAGCACCTCGAACCCGAGCTCGAGCTCGCCCACCTCCGGGTGCCGGAAGTGCTTGACCCCCGAGACGCAGTTCTCGACCGGGTGCCTGGCCCACAGCGCGCTGAACTCGGGGCTCTTCAGGGTCAGCTCTCCGACCAGGGTGGCGAGCTCCGCGTCGTCCGGGTTGCGGCCTGCGAGGACCCGGAGCGAGGCCACGGCACGGGCAGCCTCCTCGTCCCATCGTGCGTACAGCTCGCGCGTGTGCTCGTCGAGGAAGAGGATCCGGGTGAGGTTCGGGCGGTCGCCGGGCCGCCCGGGGCTGTCGACGTCGACGTGCCCGGCGACGAGCCGGTGGCCGAGCGCGTTCCAGCCGAGCACCTCGCTGCGCCGCCCGAGGACGATCGCCGGGGTTCCCACCAGCGAGGCGATCAGGCGGAGCGTCCCCGGCCGCGCCCGGTCTGCTCTCGTCGGCTTCCGGCGCGGTGCCCGGCCGGGCCGGGCCAGGTCGAAGAGGTGTGCCCGCTCGTCCGGCGTCAGGTCCAGCGCCCGGGCGAGGGACGTGATGACCGCGTCCGAGGCGTTGGTGCTCAGCCCTTGCTCGAGCCGCGAGTAGTACGTCGCGCTCACCCCGGCGAGCATCGCGAGCTCCTCGCGGCGCAGGCCGGGCACCCTCCGGGCGCCGTAGCCCCGCAGTCCCACGTCCTCGGGCCGGAGCGCGGCCCGGCGTACGCGGAGGAAGTCGCCGAGCTCGTTCGGTCTGCTCATGCCGCCCATTCTCCGTGCGGCGGGCCGGGCGTGCCTGTCCCCGTCAGTGACAGGACGACGAGGGTGTGGCTGTGACGAAGGGTCCACCGGATGGTGGGCGCATGACCACAGACCAGGCAGTCCCCGGCAGCGCCGGCACAGCCGGACCGCCCCTCGGCACCGCCATGACCCCCAGGCAGCGCGTCGCGCTCGTCGTCCTGCTCACCGCGAGCTTCACGCTCGCCGTCGACTTCTCGATCCTCAACGTCGCCCTGCCGAGCATCGGCGCCGACGTCGGGCTCGGCATCGAGAACCTCCAGTGGATCGCCACCGCCTTCGCGCTCTGCTCCGCCGGGTTCACGCTCCTCATGGGGCGCGTCGCGGACCTCGCCGGCCGCCGTCGCATGCTCCTCATCGGCATGGTCCTGCTGGGTGCCGGCTCGGTCGTCGGCGGGCTCGCCACCACGCCGGCCCTGCTCCTGATCGCGCGGGTGGCGCAGGGCTTCGCGACCGCGATCGTGGTGCCTGCGGCGCTCGCCCTCCTCATCGGGGCCTTCCCCGAGGGGCGCGCCCGCGACAAGGCACTCGGTCTGAACGGCTCGCTGATGGCAGCCGGCTTCACGACCGGTGCGATCCTCGGCGGGCTCCTCACCGACCTGCTGTCCTGGCGCTGGGCGTTCTTCATCAACGTCCCGATCGCGATCACGGTGCTGGTCGTGGCGCCGATGGTGCTCGAGGACAGCCGGTCGGAGCACCGCACCCGCCTCGACGTGCCCGGCGCCGTCCTCGTCACGCTGGGCCTGCTCTCCCTCGTCTACGGGCTGACGCATGCGGCGGAGACATCCTGGACCGACCTGGTGACCCTCGTGGCGTTCGCCGCGGCTGTCGTCCTGCTCGCCGCCTTCGTGCTCGTCGAACGGCAGGCGGAGTTCCCCCTCGTGCCGCTCGGGATCCTTGCCCGGTCGAACGTCGCGTGGGGGAACGTCGCCGGGACGCTCGCGTTCGTCACCGAGACGTCGCTGGTCTTCCTCCTCACGCTCTACCTGCAGGAGGTGCTCGGTTACTCGCCGCTGGCGGCCGGGCTGACCTTCGCGGTCCTCGGTGTCGGCACCGTGCTCGGCGGCCTCCTGGGACCCGGGGTGATCGGCCGGTTCGGGAACAAGACCGCCATCGTCGGGGGCTTCCTGGTCCAGGCTGCCGCCACGCTGTCGCTGGTGCTCATCACCGGCGCCCCGGGCTCGATCTGGCTCGTCCTGGTCGCGACGTTCGTGGGCGGCGTGGCGAACCTCGTCGTGATCGTCGGTTTCATGGTGACCGCCACGTCAGGCGTGCCGGCCTCGGACCAGGGCCTCGCGACCGGCCTGACGACGATGAGCCAGCAGGTCGGGATCACGATGGGTACCCCGGTCATGAGCGCTGTCGTCACCGCCGTCGTCCTGGCGAGCACCGTGCCGCATGCGCAGGCCGTCCTCGACGGCGTGACCGCGGCCATCTGGGTCAACGGCGCGATCTGCGTCGCGGGTGCCCTCGCCGTAGCCGCGTTCCTGCGCGCCCGGCCGATCGCCGCGGCGTCCTGAGAACGGGTCACGCCGGGGTGCGACCGGCCTCCTCCAGGAACGGCCGGAGGAGGCCGGGTACGGCGGTGTCGGCGAGCTCCAGGCCGTCGTGCACGGCAGCGTCGTGGACCGCGTACTCGCCGGACCCCGCGGCGGTCGTGGCGAGAACCGTCACCAGCCCGGCGCGGCGCTGCAGCACCGACTGCCGGACCGTCCAGCCGACGATCCCCCGCCGCTGGAGGGCCACGGTGGCGCGGCGGACGGTGCCGCTGCGGGCCACGAGGTACTCGCCGGAGATCGCGTGGCCGAGAGCCCGGTACGCGTCGAGGGCGAGCAGGACCGCCACCGGCAGCAGGACCAGGGCGCTCGCCCACGCCACGTGCAGCAGCACGGGGGTGAGCAGCAGGCCGAGGAGGACGAGCACAGCCTCCAGCGCGACGACGGCGCCGACGGCCCAGCCCAGCCGGCGGCGCCGAGCAGCACGGGGGTGCGGCGTCAGCGGTGCGGCCGTGGGCGGAGCCTCGATCTCACGCAGCACGTCGGCGGCCACACGGTCGGCCACGTCGCGTGGCGCGGCGGGCAGGAGCGTGCGGCTGTCGGTCTTGTCCTCCTCACCGGTGGCGAGGCCCGTCGCGACGGCGTCGACCCGGGCCGCGCCCGCGAGCCGCGCCCCGAGGGGCTCCACGAGCTCCACGCCCCGCAGGCGGGACTCCTGCAGCGAGATCGACCGGGCGGTCAGCAGGCCGCGGCGTACCCGCAGCGTGCCGTCCGCCTCGCGCTCCAGCGTGTGGTTCCACCACATCTCGACCCACAGGCCGAGCGCGGCGACGGCGCCGACGACGAACAGCGCGGCGGTGAGCACGGCGACGATCGCCAGCACGGGCGCCGGCCCGAACCAGGACCCGACCGTCTCGATGACGCGCTCCTGCTGTCCGAACCACTCAGCCACCTGCAGCACGCCGCCGAAGGCGCCGCCGCCCAGGACGGGCGTGAGCACCGACAGCGGCGCGTACCTGATCCAGCGCCGGTCGAGCGTCGCGAGCGTGCCCTCGGAGACCCGGGCCTCCTCGCCCGCGGCGTGCGCGAGCAGCGTGGCACGCAGCGCCTGCGCCGTCTCCCGGCGCAGCGGCCAGAGGGTGACCGTCCCCTCCTTGCCCGCGTGCTCGCCCGTGCCGATGCGCACGGTGACCGTGCCGAGCACGCGCAGCACGGGGCCGGCGGTGAGGTCCACCGAGCGGATCCGCTCCCGCCGCAGGGCGAGACGCTTGCGGAAGACGACGCCTGTCCGGACCTCGAACATCTCAGGGCCCACGCGGTACGCGGTGACCCGTCGCATCCACTCCCCGAACACCGAGCCGCTCGCCGTCACGAGGAGGATCGCCGGGACGATCCAAGTCAGGGCGGTGGCGACAGAGCCCTCGACCACCACCCAGTAGCCGGTGACGAACCCGGCCCCGACGGCGAAGCCCCCCGCGTAGATCGCGCCGGCGAGGGCGGCGCGGCGGTCGAGACCATCCCACGCCAGGGCGGGCCCGGTCGTGCCGCCAGGGGCCACAGCCTCCTCCGGTGCCCGCCCGAGCCCGCTCACGTCGCGTCCTCGGGCGTGGCCTCGGTGGCGAGCGTCAGCGCCTCGGCGAGGTCGGCTGCCGTCTCGGCTGCGAGACCCTCGATCTTGACGGCGCCCTTGGCGGACGCCGTGGTGACGGTCAGCGTCGCCAGGCCGTACCGCTGCTCCAGCGGGCCGCGCACCGTGTCGACCGTCTGGATCCGCGAGAGCGGGGCGATCCGCCACTCCTGGAAGAGCCACCCGGTGCGGGTGTAGACGGCGTGGTCGGTCACCTCCCACCGGTGGTGCCGGAACCAGTGACGGGGGAACAGCACGGCGGAGACCCCGCCCACCACGGCGATCACGACGGCGGGGAGCAGCAGCCAGAAGCGGGCCGGCTGGATGAGCAGGCCGAGGACGCCCAGGATCAGGGCAGGGATGCCGGCGAGCAGCACGAGCTGGAGGGCCCACAACCCGACGGCGCGCGGGTCGACCTCGTGGCAAGGGGGACGGAGTCGGAGGGTGCTCGCGTCGGCGCTGGTCATGAGGCCATGCTGCCGGGTGCCAGGAGGCGGTCACAACCACCTTCCTGGTGATCCGGGGTCATCCCTTCGGCTGACCCGGGGCTACAGGTCTGCCGGGCCGTCCGCGGCCGAGGCCAGTGCGGCGAGCGGCGTGCCGTCGAGCCGCACCACGTGGATCTCGTCGAGCGTCCGGGCGCCCAGCCGCCGGTAGAGGCGGAGAGCCCGCTCGTTGGTGCGCAGCACCCACCACTCGAAGCGGGAGCAGCCGGCGTCGACCGCGCGCCGGGCGAGCTCCGTGAGCAGCCGCCGGCCCACCCCGCGGTCCCGCTGCTCAGGCACCACGTAGAGGTCGTCGAGGTGCAACGTGCGGCAGCCGGTGATCGTGCTGTAGCCGAACACGTAGATGGCGCAGCCGACGGGCTCGCCGTCGTGCTCGGCCACGAGGGCGCGCGCGGCGGGCTCGGGTCCGGTCAGGGCGGCCGCGAGGTCCTCCGGCCGGGCGGTGACCTTGCCGGGGAACTCCTCGTCCTGGGCGAGCGCGAGGACGAAACGGTGCAGGTCAGGGGCGTCCGCAGGCTGCGCGGCGCGGATCGTCAGAGGCACGCCGGACAGCGTGCCACGCTGCCGGTGGCCCGGGGACGGCGTCTCACGGGACGCGGATCCCGAGCACCCCGGCGACCGCGCGGGCCGCCAGCAGCTCGTCGTGCGGGGCGTGTCCCGCGACGGCCACGACGACGCCGTCGAGCGCCCCGACCACGGCGAGCGCGAGCGTCCGGACCGGCGGGCCGTCCGGGATGCCGCCGGTGGCGCGGCCGGCCTCGATCAGCCGGGCGCAGAGGCCCACGAGGATCTCGTAGGACCGCTCGACCTCCCGTCCCACCGGGTGCTCCTCCTGGCCGGAGAGCTCGACCCGGAGCGCTGTGGCCAGGCGGGCGATGTCACGGCGGCAGAACACCGCGTGGCCGCGGGCGAGGAGCAGGAGGGCGGCGACCGGGTCCGGCTCGGCGTCGACCGGGCGGGCGACCTCCTCCCACATGGTGTCGATCACCCACGACCAGGTGGCGAGGACCAGCTCCTCCTTGTCCTTGAACTGGTGGTAGAGGGCGCCTCGTGTGTACCCGGCGTCCTTGGCCACCTGCTCCAGCACGAGGTTGCCGTAACCGTACCGGGCCAGGTGCCGGGCGGTGGACTCGAGCAGGGCGGCCCGGGTCGCCTCGCGGCGGCCGGCCTGGGTGGGGCGCGGGGCCTCGGGGGTCACGCGACCTCGCTCGTCAGGAGCCCCGCGACCGTCCGTCGGTGGGCCGGCCCGACGGCGGCCCAGACGATCCTGCAGAGCAGGGGCCGGCGGTAGTGCAGCACGGTCGTCAAGGTCCGGCGCGTGGGCTCGGGGTTGCGGCCCACCATGGTCACGCGCATGAGGGGCAGGGATGCCTCGAGGTGCATCACCTCCGGCCCGGAGTGGACGATCCGGAACGGTCCCACCGCGCCGGGATCGTCCTGCGGTCCCTTGCCCATCCCCAGGAACCCGAGGAGCCGGGTCACCCACGGGGGAGTCGCGGCCAGCCCCGCCCGGACCCAGGCCTCCGGTGCGTGGAGGTCGGGCCCGGGCAGCCGCAGCTCGAACGTGTCGGCGTAGCTGTAGGGCGCGGCGGCGACAGCGACGGGGTCGGTGGGCTCGATCTGTCGGACGGGCTGGGCGGCGTACGTGGACATGAGCGTCCTCCTGGTTGTCGGCACCAGAAGCATACATACACGCATGTATGTAAGTCACTCCCGGGCTGCGAACGCCTCCCACGCCAGCCGTCGCGCCGCGTCCGGGTCCTCGACAGTGCGGTCGGTGGCGTCGAACACCCGGGTGAGGCGGCGTCCGACGTCGTACAGCTCCCATCCCGCGGTGCCGTGGCGCGCGAAGGTGCCCCAGACCGACTGCATGCGGGCCTCCAGGCCCGCGGCTGCCCGCGCCCCGCCGAGGCTGAGCGTCCTCCGCATGCCCGGCGTGTCCACCCGGCCGAACACGTACGGGAGCTCCATGCCGTGCGTGGCGCCGAGCCCGGCCAGGCGGAGGGCGGCAGGGGCGAAGTCGAACCGGTACATCCAGGTGGGGGCGTGTGCCGAGTGCGCTGCGGCCAGGGCCACGGACGACGCCCAGAAGACGGCGTCGCCGCCCAGCCGCGCCGCCACTCCGCGACGGCGCCGGTAGCCGCGGTAGGCGGTACGGACGGCGTCGGCCGCGGGGCCCGTGCCGAGGAGCCGGTCGAGACTGTCGGCCGACGTGGGGAAGATGCTCGTCTGCTTCTGGAAGAAGCGGCCCTCTTCCCGGTTGGTGCCGATGAGCAGCGGGATCTCCGCCGCGGCGCCGTCGCGCAGCGCGGTCAGGGGATCGGCGGGGAGGGCGTCGTCGTCCAGCGTGGGCCCCACGGGCAGGCTGCCGTGGCCCGCGGAGATCATCCGCTCCATGGCGGCCACGAACGCCGTCGGCCCGGCGTCGAGGAGGGCGGCCCGGCCTCCCAGCTCCTCCACGAAGCGCTCCGCCACCCGCGCGGCCTCCTCCCGCGGCCGGGCGTCCGAGAACCCGCTCTGCACGATCGCCCGCCGGAACAGGCCGCTCGCCAGCGGCGACGCGAGGAGCGCGAGGACCGACGACGCCCCGGCCGACTCTCCCATCACGGTCACCTCGGCGGCATCCCCGCCGAAGGCCGCGATGTTGCGCTGCACCCACCGCAGCGCCGCGACCTGGTCACGCAGGCCGAGGTTGGTGTCGACGGGGCGCTCGGCGGTGCCGTACGCGCTGAGGTCCAGCCAGCCGAGGGCGCCCAGCCGGTAGTTCACGGACACGTAGACCACGTCCGTGGCCCGCACCAGGCCCTCGCCGCGGTAGAGGTACGAACCCCCGGAGCCGACGAGGAACGCCCCGCCGTGCAGGTACACCACGACCGGGCGGGGCTGCTCGGCGGGCTCCGCGGGCGCGACGACGTTCAGGGTGAGGCAGTCCTCGTCCTGCCGCCAGGTGGCGGGGACGCCGGTCAGTGCGTCGCCCGGCGACTGGGGCGAGGCGGCGCCGTACCGCGTGGCGTCCCGCACGCCGGCCCACGGCTCCGGCGGCTGCGGCGCCCGCAGCCGGAGGTCGCCCACCGGGGGCGCGGCGTAGGGGATGCCGCGCCACTGGAAGGTGCCGTCCTCGGTGAGACCTCGTACGGGACCGGTGTCGGTGTCGCGCACCAGCGCGCCGGTGTCCGGAACGGCGCGGCCGCCGTCGGTCGTCGTTGCCATCGAGCCTCCATCGGCTTCGTCGTCGTCGAGCCGGAGCATACCGGTCGGTCGGTCCGGTCAGAACACCCTGCGGGCGCCGGGGATCCTACGGATCGCCCAGGCCAGCGCCCACGAGACCGGGACGGCGACCGCGGCCAGCAGTGCGAACGTGGCGAGCGCGGGCGCCTCCACCGGCGCGAGCGCGACGCCCGTGAGCGTCACCACGACGCCGTGCACCACGTACACGGCGAACGAGTGGTCGGCGAGGAACCGCAGGCGCGGGCCCTGCCGGTCGAGACGTGCGCGGAACAGCGCACCGAGCGCCGTCGTCAGGCCGACGGCGACCGCCACCGTCCCGGCCGCGACGACCAGCGACTGCCAGGTGCCGTTGCCCGCCGTGGTGTCGAGCGGTGCGGCGGCGAGCGGGAGCTGCGCGAGGATCCCCAGCACGGTCGCCGCCAGGCCGGTCCAGCCGGCCCGGGGCGTCAGGGCCTCGAGCCAGCCGCGGCGCAGCGCGAGCGTGCCGACCGCGAAGAACGCGACGTACAGGGGCAGGTGGTCGGGTGTCGGCAGGCCGACGACCGGCCAGTAGCTGAGGCTCGGCACGATGATGCGCCACAGGTAGGTGAGCACGGTCAGCCCGGCGCCGAACGCCACGACGGTGCGGAGGCGAGGGGACCGGGCGGCTCGCGCGGGGGTCGTTGGAGCCGGCGCCCCGGCCGGGGTGGCCGTCGTGGCCTGGGCCCCGCCCCGGACCCGGCGCCACACCGCGTACCCCAGCGACAGGACGAGCAGCACCTCCACGAACCACAGGTAGGACGCGTCCCAGCTCAGGACGTAGAAGAGCCAGTACGGGAGGTCGCCGTCGCCCGCCTGCGCCGCGAGGTCACGCGCCGCCGGGTAGGCCGGGAAGGTCACGAGAGGGCGCAGCACCAGCAGGAACACCAGCAGCGGCACCCCGAGCCGCCACAGCCGGTCGACGACGAACCGCCGGCCGCCCTTACGTTCGTACGAACCGGGCACGAACAGGCCCGAGACGAGGAAGAACGCGCTCATGAACCACATCTGGTTCAGCGTCACGAAGATCATGAGCAGGAACGCGGTGGGGCCACCATCCGGCTCGTTGTACGGCCACAGGGGGAGAGGGGCGTAGACGCAGGCGGCGTGGTGCAGGATCACCAGCACCGTCAGCAGGATCCTCAGGTTGTCCACGTGCTCCAGGCGCCCGCGCGGCGGGCCGGCCACGCCTGGGCGGTCCGGTGGGGTTCGGGTGGTCGTCATGGTCGGGCTCCTCCGGGTCTGCGTCGGCTACCCGGCTATGGTGGTGCGGCGCTGCCCCGTCGCGGATCGACCCCTCGGGCGGCCGATGGGTGGAACGTGGTGCAGCCGATCGGCCGACCCCCGCGTCCGCCGGGCGGTGCCTAGGCTGAGCGCCGAGGAGGACACCATGACCACGTACGACATCAAGAAGGACCGCAAGGATCTCTACGCGGGGTCACGCGACTTCGCTCACGTCGACGTGCCGGAGCTGGGCTACCTCATGGTCGACGGGCACGGCGACCCCAACACGGCCGCGTCGTACGCCCAGGCCGTCGAGGCGCTCTACACGGCCTCCTACGCGGTCCGTGCGGTGGCGAAGGCGCAGCTCGGCAGGGTGCACACCGTGGGACCGCTCGAAGGCCTGTGGTCGGCGGACGACCTCGCGGCCTTCCGCACGCGCGACAAGGACTCCTGGGACTGGACGATGATGATCGTCCAGCCCGCGTGGATCGGCGAGGAGGTCGTCGACGAGGCGCTCGCCGTGGCCCGGGAGAAGAAGCGGCTGCCGGGGCTCGACCTGGTCCGCCTGGAGTCGTTCGCGGAGGGGCGGTGCGTGCAGATCCTGCACGTGGGGTCGTACGACGACGAGGCACCCACCCTCGCGCGGCTCCACGACGAGCACCTGCCCGCCCACGGACTGGTGCCCCGCGGGCGCCACCACGAGATCTACCTCTCCGACGCACGCAGGACCGAGCCCGCCCGGCTGCGGACGATCCTCCGCCAGCCGGTGGCCCCGGCGGCCTGAGCGGCGGGGGCGTCTCAGACGGGGCGGACGGTGACCCGGCCGGCGCAGAGCCGGGCCCAGTCTCCGGGGCGCAGGGACGGTTTCTACGCTCTCGTCGCCTGCTCCGCGGCGCGCCGGCGTTCCAGGCCCTCGAGCACGAGGTCGAGCGCGAAGCGGAACTCGGCGTCGTCGTCGCACCCGCCCAGGGCGCCGTCGTGCGTCACGGCGGCGGCCAGCTCCGCGAGCCGCGGGTGGGAGGCTGCCCAGGCGCGGGCCTGCGCCTCGGACGCCTCGGCCGACGCGTCGCCGCTGTCGTCGTAGAGGTCCTGGCTGAACCCCAGGATGCGGCTGCCCAGGACATGGATCGCGTGGTGCGTCAGGGTGACGCTGAACCCGCCGTCGCGCAGGATGCCCAGGAGGGTGTCCAGGTAGCGCAGCTCCGCGGGGGTGGGAGTGGTGCTCGCCTTGCGCACCGCGGCGGTCCACGGGTGCCGCAGCATGGTGGCGCGGGCGGCGAGCATGGTGGCGCGGGCGGAGGCCTGCCAGCCGTCGGCGTCGGTCACGGGCTCGATCCCGGCCACGACGGCGTCGGTCATCGCGTCGAGCAGCTCGTCCTTCTTGCCGACGTGCCGGTAGAGCGACATGGGGTCCACGCTCAGCTCCTGGCCGAGGCGGCGCATGCTCACCGCGTCGAGCCCCTCGGCGTCGGCCACCCCGATCGCCGCCGCGACGATGCGCTCGCGGCTCAGGCCACGCCCTCGGAGGGCTGGGGCGGGCTGGCTGGACACCCACGAAACCCTACCCTTGCGGTCGCCGTGCCCGCCTGTCTACGCTGTAGGTCTACGGTGTAGACATCCGGCGTCGCACCCCTGCCGAGGGAGAACTCATGGACCAGAGCCCCACCCCCGCCACGGAGGGCAGGCCCTGGCTGCCGCCCCGCTTGTTCGTACGCGCTGCCTGGCGCTTTCAGCGTGCCCAGTACCGCCTCACGGGCGGGCGGCACCCCCTCGCCCGGCCGCGGCCCGGCACGGCGGCCCGGCCCGGCAAGGCCGGCATCCTCCGGCTGCGCACGACGGGCCGCCGGTCGGGCGAGGAGCGTGCGGTCCTGCTCTGCTACTGGGCCGACGGCGACCGGTTCGTCACCCTCGCGATGAACGGCTGGGGCGACCCGCCGCCCGCCTGGTGGCTCAACCTGGCGGCCACCCCTGACGCCGCCGTGGACACCGTCGACGGCCCCCGCATCGTGCGCGGACGGGCCGCCGAGGGAGAGGAGCGGGAGCGGCTCTGGGCGGGGTTCGCGGGCTACCAGGGTTGGGGGGACGGGATCGACAGGTACGCCGCGCTCCGCTCGCGCGAGACCCCCGTCGTGGTGCTGGAGCCGCGCTGAGGTCCTGGTGCCGGGACGCGGCAGCATCCCCGTGACCCCCGTGGGAACGATCTGCGCATTCGGCACGTTCGGAAGCCGGAGCATGTCAGCACAACCATGGGAGTGGGAGCGTCGATGGGATTCAAGAAGCTGCTGGGTGCGCTCGGCGTGGGCGGACCCCTGGTGGACACCGTGCTCGAGCCGGGTGCGGTGCGGCCCGGCGGGACGGTCAACGGTGAGGTGCGGCTGAAGGGCGGGTCGTCAGATTCCGAGGTCCAGCACGTGACGCTCGAGCTGGAGGCACGGGTCGAGGCCGAGCACGGCGACGGCGAGAGCCGCGGGACCGTGACGTTCGGGCGGTTCACCGTCGCGGGCGGGTTCCGGCTGGGTGCCGGGGAGGAGCGGTCGCTGCCCTTCTCGATCCCGCTGCACCCGGAGACCCCGGTCACCGAGCTGCAGGGCCGCCCGATCGGCATCGGGCTCGGCGTGCGTACGGAGCTGGCGCTCGCGCAGGCGGTCGACAAGGGTGACGTGGACCCGCTCCGCGTGGCCCCGCTGCCGGTCCAGGAGGCGATCCTGGACGCGTTCTGGCGGCTTGGCTTCGGCCTCCGCTCGGCCGACCTGGAGTACGGCCGGCTCCACGGGGTCGCGCAGCAGCTGCCGTTCTTCCAGGAGATCGAGCTGGTCCCGTCCGGCCAGTACGCAGGCCGCATCAACGAGGTCGAGCTGACCTTCGTCGCGGGAGCGCACGGCATGGACGTGATCCTGGAGGCCGACAAGCGCGGCGGGTTCCTCAGCAGCGGGCAGGACACGGTGCTGCGCTTCACCGTGGGCCTCGACGAGGTGCGCGACTGGGGCGCCGAGGTGGAGGGCTGGGTGGCGCAGCTCGCCGAGCGGCGCTCGCTCTTCGGCGGCCGTGGCGGCCAGGGCTACGGCCAGCAGGGCTACGGCCAGCAGGGCTATGCCGGCAAGGGGCACGGCGGGCACGGCGGGCATGGGGCCGGGCTCGGCATGGCGGGCGGTCTGGCCGCGGGCATCGTCGGCGGCATGGTCCTCGGCGAGGTGTTCGACGAGGTGGGCGACTTCTTCGGCGGCGACGAGGGCGACGAGGGCTGAGCCCAGCGGCCGGGCGGCGTGATCCGCCCGCGTGATCGGCCCGCGTGATCGGTAGCTCGGTG
>NZ_JBXTSN010000005.1:0-56850 GCF_057158775.1 Antribacter sp. NEAU-D49
ACGGCCCGTACTTCGCAGGCACGTCCCGCCACGGCGTCCCGGCCCGCAGCCGCCACAAAATCCCGTTGATCACCTGCCGGTGATCACGCCACTGCCCGCCACGCCCCCGGACGAGACCGGCAGCAGCGGCTCGATCCGCGCCCACGCCGCATCCGTCAACTCACCCCGACCAACACCCACAACCCGGACATTACAGAACCAGTGACCAGGCCATTCACAGGACAGGCCCTAGGCCTGCCTTCCAGTCGTGGTCCGAAGCGGCCGGCATCGCGGCCCGGGTCGCCAAGGGTGCGCAGGCGCTCCGTTGCCCGTACTGCGGATGGTGGCACGTCGTCGGCTACGGGTCACCCATCGGAAGACCGAGCAAGCCTCGACGACGGAGCTAGCAATCACGCAACCTGCTTCTCACAACCCCCACGACACGCCCGAGCAACGTAACAAGGAGCACAACATGGCCAAGCAGGTCAACCTGCCCAGCATGAGTTTCCCAACCCAGAGCGCGGCCCTGGAGTACTTCAAGGGCATTCTGTACACCTACGACGTAGGTGAGGACGTCTCGGACCCAACGCACGACACGATGCTGCGCGAGTTGTCTGACCGCCACCCAGACGCGGCTGAAAAGACCGGTGTTGGAATCTCGAGGTTCTTCGTCAACAAGACCGATGCGGGGGACTACGGCTTCGTCTCCGCGAACGCCCGGGGCATCTGGATCCGTCGCATCGATGGCACGGTCGTTGACTGGAGCTATCAGACTGCGATCAAGAAGCCGGGACTTCGGACGAACTTCAAGGACGCTCTGCGCTTGGCGGTCAACGACAGGCGGGTGGCTAAGCGCGACGCCGCCTTCGCCGCCGGTCCTGTCCGCTGTGCAATGACCGGGGTGCCGATCCCTTCCAAGGACGAGGCTGATTTCATCTACCGAGATCCCACGTGGAGCGACCTCGTCAACGGATTCGTCGCGACGCTCGGCGGGTGGAGCAAGGTTGAAACGAACTCCGGCTTCGGTGAGATCGCCGTCGGCGGACGGGTGAGCGACCCAGCCGTGCTGTCGAACTGGCTGGCATACTGGGAATCCAACGCTCACCCGATCTTGGTGATCAAGGATGAGGGCGGCCGCGGCCCTCGCTCCTGACCAAATCAGCCGACTCCTCGGTCCAATTTGGTATCGCAGATAGAGACGACGGCGCCAGGAACGGGTGAATCGCTACAGCGACACTCACCGTGCGTCGATTGTCGTCGCGTGCCCGTGGAACGATGAGCGCGCCACGGAGCCACCCAACGCAGCCGGTTTCATGGCCCAAGAACATGGAAGAAGAGGGGTGCGAGTTGGCACTTCCGCAGCCGGTCGGCCGGCAACGGGACGTGGTGTACCTGAGTTCGGACGAGCACAACGTAGTACTCGGCACTGCCGGGACCGGCAAGACCACGATGGCGATGCACCGAGCCGTCCACCTGGCGGCGCCGTCCACCGCGAATCACGGGCCCGTCCTGCTCGTGACGTACAACAACACCCTGGTTGCCTACCTCCGGCACATCAGCCCGACGGCCGCAAGCCAGATCACGATCGAGACGTACGGGCGCTTCGCTCGGGGATTCCTCAACTCCCGCGGGGAGATGCCGGCCTGGAACGGAATCGCGCAGAAGAGCCGGCTGAAGTTGCTGGTGAGGGAGGCGCTGGAGTCAGTTCGGGCTACGAATCCCAAGTCCCGTGTGCTGGCACGGGACCTGGGCTGGTTCGCCGCCCTCGCCAGCAGCGACCCACCGTACTGGCGGAGTTCCTCTCGTCCGGCTTCGCCCAGGCCCAGTGTGCCGACGACCGCCTGGCAGCGGCGTCGATGCTGACCGGTGACGCGAACAACAGCGGTCCGGCACTCGACGCCGCGGCGCAGGCCGCGCTTGCGGGCACGCCCGCCGAGCTTCGCGAGTTCATCGTGAACGGCCAGTTCGCAGCACGCGCGCTCGACGCGCAGGCCGCGCCCACGGCGACGCCCACGGCGTCGGCCGCACCCACTGCCACGGCGTCGGCCGCCCCGGCCGCCGCACCCGCTGCCGCTCCGCTGCCCGGGCGGGTCGCCACGCCGACCACAGCGGCCGACCGCCCCGAGATGCTGCCCGCGACCGGGCCCTCCACCGCGACCACGGTGGCTGTGATCGCCGCGACCGCTCTGCTCGCCGGCACGGGCCTCCTCCTGCTCGCCCGCCGACGCCGCACGGCCTGAGCGCCCACGCACGAGAAGCAGCACACCCCTGCCGGGGGTAGGACCAGGTCGTGAGACGGTCCTGCCCCCGGCATCGCTCTGTCTCGGCGTCGCACCGCCGCGCGACCGGCGGCGGGCCGCAATAGCGTCGGCACGTCCGGTGCTCGCCGGACCGAGCACAAGGAGGACAGACGATGGGCCTCTTCGGCCGCCGTGAGAACCGCCCTGCCGGCCCGAGCGCCGAGACCAGCCGCTTCGAGGAGCCAAACGCGGATCCCGAGGCGTCAGCGGGCCACCGAACCACCGGGCTGTGGTCGGACGGCTTCGGCCGCGTCGGGACGCGGTCGCTGCAGATCCTCGCGGTGGTCGCGGTCATCGCCGTCTTCGGCTTCGTCGGCACGCGCCTGACCCTCGTCGTGATCCCGGTCCTCATCGCGCTCGTGCTCGCCGCGGCGATCTCCCCCCTGGTGGCGCTCCTCCGCCGCCGCGGCCTGCCGTCGATGCTCGCTACGTGGATCGCGCTCCTGGCGCTGGTCGCCCTGCTGTCGGCGATCGTGTGGCTCGTCGTACGAGCCGTGGTGGACCAGTGGGACGAGCTGCGGGACCAGGCCCTCCAGGGATTCGACTCCCTTCAGGCCTACCTCCAGCAGCTGCCGTTCGACATCACGGACGAGCAGATCGCCTCGGTGCGGGAGTCCGCCATGAACCTGCTGCAGTCCGACGCGGTGGGCTCGGGCGCCATCGCGGGCGTCTCGCAGACCGCGGACTTCCTGGCGGGCTTCTTCATCATGATCGTCGTCCTGTTCTTCTTCCTCAAGGACGGCCCGGCGATGTGGGAGTTCCTGCTGCGCCCGTTCGAGGGTCACCGGTACGAGCGGGGGCAGCGCGTCGGAGCAGCGACCATCCGCACGCTCGGCGGCTACGTGCGGGGGACGGCGATCATCGCGATCGTCGACGCCGTCGGCATCGGGATCGGCCTCGCGATCGTGGGCGTGCCGCTCGTCATCCCGCTGTCGGTGCTCGTCTTCCTGCTCGCCTTCATCCCGCTGGTCGGCGCGACCCTGGCCGGCATCCTCGCCGCCCTGGTCACGCTCGTCGCCGTCGGGCCGGTCGAGGCGCTGATCGTCGTCGCAATCGTCGTCGTCGTGAACCAGCTCGAGGGCGACTTCCTCCAGCCCATCGTCATGGGCCGCACCCTGCGCCTGCATCCGCTCGTCATCCTGTTCGCCCTGACCGCGGGCACCGTGCTCGTCGGCATCACCGGCGCCGTGCTCGCCGTACCGATCGCCGCGTCGATCTGGCACGCGATCCAGGTCTGGGACGGGCCCGACCTCCCGGCGCGGTTCGCCCGGAAGAAGCGGCCGGAGACCGTCTGAGAACGCGGCCCGACGACGGCTCGGCCCCTCCCTCGGGAACGACGGGTCCCGAGGGAGAGGCTTGAGCGGGTCAGATCGCGACGACGTCGATCTGGGCGAACTCGTCCTCGCCGATGACGGACCGGATCCAGTCGTGCGCCGCCTGGGTGTCGACGCGGTAGCTGAAGTCGGTACCGCGGCAGTAGGAGTTGAGGCCGAACGACGTCACGGCCACGACCGTGTTCGACGTGTGGCCACCGTAGAAGACCGGACCGCCGGAGTCGCCCGAGCAGGTGCCGCCCTTGTCCTTGCCATTCCCGGTGGTCTGGAGGTTGAACCCGCCGGTGTTGTTGCTCGTCAGGTTCGTCAGACGGGCAGACGCCATCAGCCGCTCGCGGAACGACTCGACCTCGACGGGGCTGCTGTACGAGAGGCCGTAGCCGCTGGCCGTGAACACGACGTCCTGCACGCCTTGCTGCGTAGCGAGGCCGTCCAGGGAGCCCACGGCCGCGAGCGAGCCGTACTCCTCGAGCAGGATCGGCTGGTCGAGGATCACCAGCCCGAGGTCCTTCGTGTCGGGGAAGCCGGCGAACTCGTCGAAGCCCCAGTTGTAGGCCTCGTCGGACGTCGCACAGACGTCGCCGAGGGTGTCGCCCGCACAGACCTCGGGGTAGCCGGTGACCGGGTCGAGGCCCGTCTCGGGGTCGTAGTTGACGCCTGCGTCCTGCTGGAAGTAGACGACCGCCGTCGCGACGCCGTCCGTGCAGTGACCGGCCGTGAGGAACACGGTGGGGGTGAGCAGGGAACCGGAGCAGCGACCCAGGAACTCACCCTCGGCGTCGAAGGTGGTGACCAGGCCGACGTACGGGTGCTCGTGGTCCTCGACGTAGTTGCCGGTGATCGCGGCGGCGGGTGACGCCGACGCGATGACCAGGCCGGCGAGCGCGATGGCCGCCAGAAGTGACTTGCGCACAGTGCCTCCATGGGGGATGACGGCAGGTAGCCGTGTGAGCGCACGCTAGACCCCGGACGGCCCGCGAGCATCCCGAGTCCCGCCCCGCCCGGGAAACGCCGGACGCAGCCGTCGTGAAACGTTTAACGGCCTACAGATCGCCATAGGTTTATCGTTACATTCGCCCGACTGGCGGGCGTCGGCCCGCAGACACCGTCCCCGGCAGAGCGGCCGGGGACCTGCTGGAGGGAGCGACACCATGCGACACCCCAGACCATCCCGAGGCCGCCGGGTCCTGCTGGCGACGGCGGCCGCCCTGCTCGCCCTGGGCGGGCTGACCGTACCTGCGTCCGCACTGCTGGACACCGCCCCGGTCACGACCGCCGCGACCGCCGGCTGCGGCCGGCCCGCCGGGCTCGCGACCGGCACCCACACCATCACGAGCGGCGGCCAGTCCCGCACGTTCCGCCTCGACGTGCCGTCGGGGTACGACCCGAACCGGCCTTACCGTCTCGTCGTGGGGCTGCACTGGTGGCACGGCACGTCCGCCGACGTCGTCAACCAGGGCTTCTACGGCCTCAAGCCGCTGGCGGGCCAGAGCACAGTGTTCGTGGCCCCCCAGGGCATCGACAACGCGTGGCCCAACACCAACGGCCAGGACGTCACCTTCGTGGACAACGTGCTGCGCACCGTCGAGTCCGCCCTCTGCATCGACACGACCCAGCGGTTCGCGACCGGCTTCAGCTACGGCGGCGGCATGAGCAACGCCCTGGCCTGCGCGCGCGCCGACGTCTTCCGCGCGGTCGCGATCCTCAACGGGGCCCAGCTGTCCGGCTGCGCCGGCGGCACGCAGCCCATCGCGTACCTCGGCTCCCACGGTGTGGTCGACGACGTCCTCAACATCTCCCAGGGCCGCGCGCTGCGGGACCGCTTCCTGCAGACGAACGGGTGCCAGGCCAAGCAGGCACCCGAGCCCGCCGCGGGCAGCGGCACCCACACGCGCACCGACTACACGTGCCGCGACGGCTACCCGGTCGTGTGGATCGCGTCCGACAGCGGCCACCAGTGGGACGCCAAGGACCGCGGCCAGTCGCAGTCGTGGGTGCCCGGCGAGGTCTGGCGGTTCTTCTCGTCGTTGACGTCGACGACGCCGACCCCCACGCCGACCCCCACGCCCACGCCGACTCCCACCCCGACCCCGACCCCGACCCCCACCCCGACCCCCACGCCCACGGTGACCCCGCCCCCCGCCGGGGCCTGCACGGCGACCTACCGCACCGTGAACTCGTGGCCCGGCGGCTTCCAGGGTGAGGTCACGGTCAGGGCCGGCTCCCCGTCGACGTCGTGGAGCGTGGCCTGGCGCTCGTCGGGCGAGCGCGTGGACCAGGTCTGGAACGGCACGCTGACGACCCAGGGTGACCTCTTCGTCGTCCGGAGCGTGGACTGGAACGGCCGTCTCGCGGCCGGCGGCACCGCGACCTTCGGCCTGGTCGGCAGCGGCACGGCGCCCGCACCGGCCCTCACGTGCACGAGCTCCTGACGCACTGAGCAGCACCCGTCGGCCTGGCCGTCGAGCCACCCCCAAGCGTTCGACGGCCGGGCCGGCGGCATTCTCCGCAGACCATCCGAGCAGGCCACCTCAGAGTCGCGCAAAACGGGCGCGCGCGAAGGAGTACGCACCGAAGGCGGCGATGCCCAGACCCGTGACCAGGAGCAGCGCCATGCCGAACGGCTGGTCCCGGATCGTGCGCAGCGCCTCGTCGAGCCCGCCCGCGCGCGTGGCGTCCGCGGTCACCGCGGCGGCCACGACCAGTCCGCCGACGACGCCGAGCGCGATCCCCTTGGCGATGTACCCGGCCTGACCGAGCCGCACCACCACGGGCCCGACGGAACCACCGCTCCCCCCTGCAAGGTCGTCCAGGAACTTCTTCCGCGCTCCCTTGACCACGTGGTAGCCGCCGACAGCGACGATCACCAGGCCGACCGCACCGACGAGCCAGGTGCCACCCGGGACGCTCAGGACCCCGGCCGTCATGCTCTCCTCGCTGCCGCCCCCGCCCTCTGCGCCGGACGCGTACCGGACGCTCATGGCGGCCAGGACTCCGTAGAGCACGCCCTTGGCCGCGCTCTTCGCCCGCGCGCCCGCCTGGTTCTCCGCGCTCGGCACGCCCAGGACAGCCGTGGCGAGCTGCCACACCGCGAGCGCCGCGAATCCGACGGCGACCGCCCAGAGCAGCGCCTCACCACCGGGTAGCTGAGCGAGCGTACGGAACGCGCCTGCGCCGTCGGCCTGGTCGGCCGGACGGCCGAGCGCAAGCTGAGCGGCGAGCCAGGCGATCAGCAGGTGCAGCATCCCGGAGGCGACGTAGCCTCCTCGGGCGAGGGCGCGGACGGCTCCGCTGTGCTGGGCACGCCGTGCAGCGCCGGGTGAGAAGGACTTGGCAGACACACGCACCTCCGTCGGGCCGCGCAGACGGCGACTCCGTACACAGTGGCGCATTCCGGCGTAATTCGCAGGATGGAGACCGGCTCGTCTAGCTCTGGCCGCTCAGCAGGCCGATGATGTTCCCCGCCGGGTCCTGGAGCCAGGCCCCGTCGCCCCCGCGTCCCATGACCCCGCGGGCGACGCCCTTCTCGTCCTGGCGGAAGCCCTCGTACCGCTCGAAGGTCACGCCCTTCCGGACGAGCTCGTCGACCGCGGCGTCGAGGTCGTCCACGACCAGGTGCATCACCGTGAACGTCGCCGGGGTGTGGTCGTCCTTCGGGTAGACGAACACCTCACCGCCTCCGGGCAGGTGCAGCTCGAGGCCGCCGACGTCGTCCGGGACGGTCGTGACCAGGCCGAGGGTGTCGGTGTAGAACGCGCGCGCCGCGTCGAGGTTGTCCACAGAGAAGCTGGAGAACCCGCGCCCAATGGTGACCATCGCTGTCCGCTCCTTCGTGAGGCGTGCCGATCACCTCAGCCTCCCACCGCGGCGCGAAAGCGCACGGCGGGGGTGGCGCCCACGCGGCGCGGCGCGAGAGCATCCTCGGATGGACCTCGCCGACCTCCGTGCCGCGCTCGCCCCGGCCGGCCCTCTGCGCGCCTCCATCAACCTCGGCAACGCCGTGCTGGCGCACGGCACGCCGGAGGATCCGGCCGGCGTCACCGTCGACCTGGCGCGCGAGGTGGCCCGCAGGCTCGGGGTGCCCGCGGAGCTGCTGTGCTTCGACGCCGCCCGGAAGTCCCTCCAGGCGTTGGTCGACGGTCGTGCCGACCTCGGCTTCCTGGCCGTCGACCCGGCCCGGGAGGCCGACGTCGCCTTCACTGCGCCGTACGTCGTCATCGAGGGGGCGTACGTCGTCCCGGCGGGCTCCCCGATCCGCTCGGTGGCCGACGTCGACCGCCCGGGCGTGCGCGTCGGCGTCAAGACCGGTTCGGCGTACGACCTGCACCTGAGCCGCACGCTGGAGCACGCCGAGGTGGTACGCGGCGCGGAGGGCGTCACGGTGTTCGACGAGCAGTGCCTCGACGTCGGCGCCGGTATCCGGCAGCCCGTCGAGGCCTACGCGGTGGGCCGCGACGACCGGCGGGTCCTCGACGAGGCGTTCATGCAGATCCGGCAGGCGGTCGGCGTCAGCAGGGACCGGTCGGGGCCTGCCCTCGCCTGGCTGAGCCGGGTCGTCGAGGAGTGCCGTGCGGGCGGGCTCGTGGCGGAGTCGCTCCGCCGTGCCGGCCACGACGAGTCCTTGGTGGCACCCGGCCCAGACTGACTCCGGTCAGCCGGCCGGCCGCTCGCTCCTCGACCAGAAGGCGTCCAGCTCCGCATCCAGCTCCGGTGCGACCTGCATCGGGAGCGAGTGGGTGGTGCCGGGCCAGACCCGGACCTCGGCGCCAGGGATGAGACCGGCCCGCTCCGCCGCGCCGTCGCCACCCGCGAGCGAGCGCTCGGCGATCGCCACGTACACCGGCATCCCCAGGCCCTGGAGCTGGGAGTCGTCGAGCTGCACCGGGTTGGGCAGCGACGACGAGCTGAACTGGCGCGACCCGACGGCGATCATCCGGGCCAGCGGGTCGTCCGGGTCGACCTCTGCGGGCTCGACCCCTCCGATGCTGTTCAGCGCCGCCGTGCGCCAGGACTCCGGCACCCACGGCAGAGAAGCGGGGATCGAGGCGAGGACGGCAGACAGCGGCAGCATCCCGAGGGTGAGGATCGGCTCGACGAGCGTGAGGCTCGCCAGCCGCTCGGGGTGATGGACTGCGACGGAGGCCGCGAGACCTCCGCCCTGGGAGTGGCCCACGAGGTGCGCCCTGTCGATGCCCAGCCCGGCCATGGTCTCCTCGACCCAGCGCGCCGAGTCGGCGATGTCGCGCATCGGGACGGTCTGCACCGACAGCCCGGTGTCACCCAGGGTGTCGAACGCGTACACCGTCCGGTCCTCGGCATAGTGCGTCAGGTTGTCGGCCCACATCGGCACAGCAGCGGACCGGCCGGGCAGCAGGACCACCGGGGCCGAGCCCGGCCTGCCCTCGCGGACCCAGGCGTAGGCGCGAACGGTACCGAAGCTCGTCTCGACGTCGTGCACCTCTGTGGGCACGGGCAGGCGGGCGAGCGCATCGGCATAGGCAGTTTCGTAGGCCTCGCGGCCTTCGAGGGTGCGGAAGTGCCCGACGCCGGGGCCGCCCGACGCCAGGAGCACCGCCGCGCAGGTCGAGGCCAGCGCGGCGGCGGCCAGCAGGACTGTCGGCCAGCGCCGGCGCTTGGTGCCGGTCGCAGTGCGCTTGCTCATGAGGACTCCCACAGTGAGGGCGTTTGACAATACGATCGCATCGTAACAGATGCGATGCGATCGTATTGCTACAGTGTCCGCATGCCCCGAGTCGTCGACCACCAAGAGCGCCGCACCGAGATCGTCCATGCCCTCTGGTCCGTGATCGCCGGGCACGGCATCGAGGGCGTCAGCCTGCGCCATGTGGCCGCCGCGGCCGGGGTGTCCGCCGGGCGGATCCAGCACTACTTCGGCACCAAGGAGACCCTGGTGATCGCCGGCTGCGAGGCACTCATCAACGGCGCCTACGCCGGCCACCTCGAGACGGAGGGCGCGCCCCCGCGCGACCGGCTGCTGCGCGTCGTCACGCAGCAGGTGCCCCACGACGAGGCGGGACGGATCGGCGTGAGCGTCTGGTACTCCTACGTCGCCAAGGCGATCAGCCACCCCGAGATCCGGCGACTCCTGGCCGAGGCCCGGCGAGGCGCGGAGGACGAGTGCGCCCGCCTCGTCCTCGCCGCACGCCCGGCCGGCGCCGACGAGGCTCACCAGCAGGCTCGTCGCCTCCTGGCCCTCGCGGACGGCCTGACCCTCCGGGTGCTCGTGGGCGACCTGGAAGCCACCGAGGCGATCGCCTCGCTCGAGGCCGAGGTCACGTCGATCTGACGACGCCCGAGGCAACCACCGTGCCCAGAATCACGCTGACCCGGGGGCCCAGCGGGCGTAGCATCGAAGGGCCGGTGACCGCGCGGAACGCAGCGGGCCGGCCCACACAGAGCGACGAGGAGCACGCGGATGCAGGGCATCGCAGGATGCGGGGTGGCCGTCTCGGCTTGCTCGGGCATGCCTGCACGTCCCCTGCCCTGCCGCCGCCTCGCTCCGGTGCCCCGACCGCTCGGGTGACCGTGGCGTCGTCGTGCACCGTGCCTGCCGCACCGTGCCCGGCGTCGAGCGGCGGCCTCCGAACCCACCGGAAGCCGAGAACCCTGATGAACCCCCTGACCGAGAAGCAGATCCGCGCGTCCTTCGTGAACGCGTCCAAGCGTGAAGCCGCCCAGGCGACCCTGCCCGACCTCGAGACCGTCCCGTGGGACCGCCTCGAGTACCTGGGCTGGCGCGACCGCAAGGCACCGCTGTCGGCGTACGTGGTGCTGGAGATCGACGACGAGCCCGTCGGCGTGCTGCTGCGCGCCGGCGACGAGAAGGCGGGCCGTGCCCGCCGCAAGGGCGTGTGCGCCTGGTGCGAGGACGTGGTCGTGACCGACGACGTCAGCCTGTACGTCGCCCGCCGTGGCGGCGCCTCCGGCAAGAACGGCAACACCGTCGGCACGCTGATCTGCACCGACTTCCTGTGCTCACGGAACGTCCGCCGGCCCCCGACGTACTCCGAGGCGGGCAACGACCCGTCGGTCCGCGAGCTGATGGTCGAGCGGCGGATCGCCGGGCTGCGTGAGCGGTCCGCCCGGTTCGTCGCCGAGGTGCTGCGCACCCGCTGACCCGCCCTCCCGCTGTGGGTACGCGAATGGTCGCCTCTCGGGCGTGAGAGGCGACCATTCGTGTACCCACAGCGGACGGGCAGGTCAGAGGAGCGAGTTCAGCACCGCCACCACGCCGTGCTCGGTGATGGTCCCGGTGACCTCGTCGGCGGCCTCCTTGACGACGCCCGGTGCGTGGCCCATCGCGACGCCGCGCGCGGACCAGGTGATCATCTCGAGGTCGTTGACGCCGTCGCCCACGGCGACGGTGCGCGCCGCGTCCACGCCCAGCGCACGACGCACGTTCTCCAGTGCCGTCGCCTTGCTCAGCCGCACTGCCGTGACGTCGATCCAGTCGGGGCCGGCCGGCGTGGCGGTGACGCCGAGGGCCCGCAGCGGCTCCAGCAGGGAGAGCACCCCTGCTCCCCGCAGGATGGCGCGGGACACCGGGACGTCGCCCAGCTCGTCGGCGGGCACGACGCGCTGCTCGCCGTTGACCTCGTCGTCCCCGAAGAGCGAGGAGACGCGGTAGCCCCAGCCGATCACCTCGACCGCCACCTGCACGCGCGGCAGCACGGTCTGCGCGAGCTTGACCACCGGGCCGACGTCGAACGTCCGGACGTCCTGGAGCGCGTAACCTCCGGGGCGCGTGCTGCTCAGACGTGCGGTGACGGCACCGTTCGAGGCGACGACCCACCCGTCCAGGATCCCGAGCCCCGCAGCGACCGGGAGGATCCCGACGAGGGACCGTCCGGACGCCAGGACGACATGGTGCCCGGCGGCGCGCACCCGGTCGACGGCGTCGACGGTCACGATGGGGAGCCGCATGTCGCGGTCGAAGAGCGTGCCGTCGATGTCCAGCGCCACGAGCGCGGGCGGCGCGGTGCGCACCCGGGCCGGGACCAGCTGTTCGTCCGACAACATCGGCTCACCTCGCTCTTCCCCCCGCGTCTGCACGGAGGATCGCCCTACATCCAGTGGATCAGCCCGAAATGTACCGTGAACTCGGCGGCCGTTCATGCGTTTGCACAGTGTGCGGACCGTGCGCCGGCGTCGTGACGGACGGGCGCAAAGTGAAGGTGCGTCATGGTCATGTAGCACAGACGCGCAGACCCCCCCGGATGTCACAGCACTTCCCGGGACGGATCGTCGGCTCCCCTGCCCCGGCGTCTTCCGTCCCGACGCTAGCAGCGCTGCCACACTGTCGCTCATGACAGCCGACCGAGCGGTCAGAGCCGGACCATCACGTCCGTCAGGCCGAGGTTCCCCGCCGCGTCGAGCGTGAGCAGCACGCCCAGGATGGCCAGCACCCAGCCGGTCATCTCCTCCGCGTTCTTCGTCAGCCACCCGTCGAGCCGGCGGAGCAGCGGGTCCACCGCGCGGGCCGCCGCCAGCCGCCCCACCAGCAGCAGGAGCGCGGGCAGCACCATCACCACGCAGTAGCCCGCCAGGACGGCCACCGACACCCCCGGCGTCAGGCCCGACGTCGCCAGGATCCCGATCGCCGCGAGGTACGGCAGCATCGTCGCCACCTCGAGCGACACGGCGCCCAGGGCCAGCCCCATGAGCGGGAGCGCGGAGCTGGAGGCAGGGCCGCCGTCGGCCCCGAGCGCCCGCTCGCGCCAGCGGGAGAGGCGGCCCTGCTCGCCCGCCGCCTGCTGGCGCGCCCGCCGCGCCTCGGACCGCTTGCGGTCGAACCGGAAGCTCAGCACGAAGAGACCCACGCCGAGGACCAGCTGGACCACGTACGCGGCCTGGCTCTCGAGCGCGTCACCGAACCGGTCGAGGACGAACCCCGCCCCGAACATCACGGCGATCCCCACCGCCAGGTAGAAGACGGCGACCGTACCCAGGTAGACCAGCATCCGGCCCGCCCGTGGGCGCCCCGGCGCCATGAGCAGCCACACCGGGATGAGCAAGGTGCCGAAGCTCGTGGAGTCCACGAGGGCGAGGAGGACGAGGGGCCCGAGCAGCGCGGCGGTCCCCAGGTCGGCCGAGGCAAGATCCATGTAAGGCATCGTCGCAGGGCGACCCCGCGGCGCGAGTCCACCTTTCGGACGATGGTTCCCCCCGGGACGCCGCCGGCGTCCGACTTTCGGACGATGCTCGCCGCGCGCCACGTCGGCCGCCCGGGCAGCATGGGGCGCGATGACCCTCCTCCTGCCACTGGGCGTGGTCCTGCTCAACGCGTACGCGCTCATGCTCGTGCTGCTGCGTGCCGCGATGTTCCGCGTGCCTGTGTACCGGCCCATGCTGCTCAACATCGGGCTCTCGGTCGCGCCCGCTGTGGTCGTGCTCGTGACCGCGGTCGCCGCCTACGGGGTGGTGACGCTCGCGCCCAGCCCGCTCCTGCTGTTCGCCGTCCTCGTCGTGGGCGGCCTGGTCTGGGTGCTGCTGCTGCCCAACGCCGGCTACCTCATCACCGAGCTGAACTTCTCGCACCGGCGCGAGGACGACCCCGTGCCCCTCTGGTACGACATCGTCGCCGTGCTGACCCTCGCCCTGTCCGGCGTGGTGAACACACTGGTCAACGTGCTCGTGGTGCAGGTGGGGTACGTCCTGGTGGTGCGGCCGAACGACGACGCGCCCCTGGACCACGTGGACTCGTGGCTCCTCGCGCTGGCCACCCTGCTGCTCGTAACCCTGGGCATCTACCTGGGCCGCTACGTGCGCTTCAACAGCTGGGACCTGCTGCACCCGCGGTCGTTCGCGAGCAAGCTCTTCTCGCACTTTCGCGAGCGCCGCAACCGCCTCACCGCGGCGGCGTTCTGCCTGCTGCACACGGCGTTCCTGGCGATCTTCTACCTGATCCTCGTGGGGCCGGTCGCCGCGCTCCTCGACAGCGCGTCGTCGTCGGCACCTTGAGCGTCGCCCGGCACCGTTACGATGCGGCGCCATGACGACCCAGCTCACCGTCGACCTGGTGCCGGTGGACGACCACGTCCTCGTCCAGCTCCTCGCTCTCGCCGAGACCGAGGCCGAGCCGGGCGAGGTCATGCCACCGCTGGCCGGTGATCCGGGCTGGACGGAGGAGCGCCGCGATGCCTTCCGCGCCTACCACCGGGCCCGGCAGCTCACCCGGGACACCACCACCACGGAGGTCACGTTCGGGGTGCTGGCGGGCGGCGAGGTCGCGGGATCGGCCCGGCTCGCGCAGGTCGACGGCGACCCGGCGGCCCGGGAGGTGGGGCTCTGGCTGGGGCGCAGGTTCCGCGGTCGGGGGGTGGCGGCGCAGGTGCTGGTGCGCGCCGCCGTGTCGGCGCGCGTGATGGAGGCGGAGCGGCTGCTCGCGCGCACCACGGCGGACAACACCCCCGCCGTGGGGCTGCTGACGGCGGCAGGCTTCACGCTCACCCCGGGGTCCGACGGTGCGGTCGAGGCGGTCCTGCAGGTGGGCTGAGGGCTGACCCTCCGGTGCGGCCGGCGCGACGGGACGACGGCGACGACGGTCAGGCCGGCATGGCCTTCTCGGAGGTCTCCGCGGCCGACAGCAGTGCCCGGCACGCGGCCTCGCAGGCCCGGCACGCCTCGGCGCAGAGGCGGCAGTGCTCGTGCATGTCGGCATGCTGGGCGCACTCGTCACCGCAGGTGCTGCAGGCGATGATGCAGGCCTGCAGGTGCGCCCGGATCACCGCGCCCGGGTAGCCGAGCCTGCGGGTGAGGATGCGGGCGAGCGCGGCACAGCTGTCGGCGCAGTCGAGGTCGGTGCGGATGCAGAGGCGGAGGTCGCCGATCATGTCCTCGGCCAGGCAGGCGTCGGCACAGGCCGTACAGGCGAGCGCGCACTGCTGGAGTGCGTCGATCGCGTCGGCGATGAGCGCCACGTCGGTCTCGACCTCGGTGGGATAGGCCTCGAGGATCTCTGTCGTGTTCATGGTCGACCTCCGGTGGTGAGCGCCCCGGGGGCCGGGGCGGGTTCCCTCCCGACGCTAGGAAACGCCGCCGCCACTCGCAGGACGGTGCCCGCCCGGGGTGCCCGACGCCGGCGTGTCACCCGGGTGCACCGCGTCACCCCACGCGCAGGCCGCCTCGGCGACGTTCCGTTCGAGCCGGGCGAGCAGCTCCACGGTCGACCGGCGCTCCGCGAGGCCCAGGCCGCCGGCTGTCGCGTCCTCGAGACGGGCCCACAGCTCCTCGACGCGGGGCCGGAGGGCGAGGCTCGCGGGGGTGGGCTCGACGAGGGTGACGCGGCGGTCGCCCGGGCACGGGATCCGGCGCACGAAGCCCGAGCGTTCCAGCCGCTGCACCGTCCTCGTCATCGATGCGGAGTCCGTGTCGACGAGGCGGGCGAGGTCTGTCTGCCGCTGCGGCCCGTTCTCCCACAGGTACATGAGGAGCAGCTCCTGACCCGGGTGGAGTCCCACCATGCGCAGGAGGTCGGCCGCGAACGCCTTGTGGGCGCGCGCGAGCCGGAAGACTGCGAGGCTCACCGGGCCGGCGTGCTGCGCCCTGGGGAGATCGCTGCTCGGGTCAAGTGTCATGCTCTCAGCGTACGACCGGCACGTTCGTCCGCGTGTGCGAGCGGGAATGCCGACGGGTCAGCCGCAGTTACCTGTCTCGAACAGCAAGTGCCTTTCTGAGAGGACACGTCCATGCGCGCCATCGTCATCGAGCAGTTCGGCGGACCCGAGGTCCTGCACGTCGCCGAGGTCCCCGACCCGGAGCCCGGTCCCGGGCAGGTCCTGGTCCGGGTGGAGGCAGCGGGCGTCAACCCGTTCGACGGGAAGATCCGCTCCGGCCGGATGGAGCCGTTCTTCCGCACCCCGCTGCCGAAGGTCCTGGGGCTCGAGGCGGCCGGGGCCGTCGTCGCCGCCGGGGAGGGTGCCGACGTGGAGCCCGGCACGCGGGTGGTCGGCTGGAGCGGCGGCGGCTACGCCGAGCTCGCCGTCCTCAGCCACTGGACGGTGGTACCGGACGGGTTCGACGTGACCCAGGCCGCGGGCCTGCCGTCGGTCGGCGAGGCCGCGCGACGCGGGCTGCGCGCCCTGGGCATTCAGCCGGGCGAGACCCTGCTGGTGCACGGGGCGAGCGGCGCCGTGGGCGGCATCGCCGTCCAGCTCGCCGTCGCCGCGAGCGTCACGGTGATCGGCACCGCCTCCGCGGAGCGCCTCGACCGGGTCGAGAAGTACGGGGCCACCGCCGTCGAGTACGGCGAACGGCTCGTGGAGCGCGTGCGTGCGGCGGCCCCGCAGGGGGTGGACGCCGTCCTGGACGCTGCCGGGCGCGGTGCGCTGCCCGAGAGCATCGAGCTGCGCGGAGGCACCGACCGGATCCTCACCCTTGCCGACAACGCGGCGTTCGAGCTCGGCGTCGAGTTCTCCGAGCAGGCGTCGCCGTCCGCGGAGGACCTTGCCGAGCTGATCGACCTCGTCGGCAGCGGAGCGGTCACCGTCCCCGTGACGAAGGTCCTCCCGTTCGAGGAGGCTCCCGAGGCCCACCGGCTGGTGGACTCCGGGCGTGCGGGCGGCAAGGTGATCCTGGTGCCCTGACGGGTCAGGGCGCGGCCTGCAGCTCGGCGAGGCGGACGGTGGTGGAGCAGGACGCCACCGTCCGCCCGCGGGTGCGCTCATCGTGGGGCACTACGCGGACCGTGACGTCCACAGCCTCCACACCGTCGGGGATGGGAACGAGCGCGAGCTGGAGCGTGACGGTGTGGAGCGTCCCGGCCGCCGAGTCCTGGACGTCGTGCTGGCCCACGAGCCTCCCGTCACCGAAGTCCTCGGTCTCCTCGAGGCCCATCGCGCCGTACGGGATCTCATGGAGGCCCGCCGTCCAGGGCGACCCCAGGACGTCGTCGCCCCCTGTCTCCGCGACGGCGACCTCGACGTCGTATCCCTGGTCCGGTCCGCGCCCGGTCGTCCAGTTCCACTCGGCGTCCAGCCACAATGTGTCAGGGGCGGCCCGACGGACCCACAGCCGCCTCTCCCAGAACTGATGGCGGGACGGGGTAAGGGAAAATCCGTGCCCCGTCGCGACGCCGTCGTCGTCGGTCGCCGGCACGCACCGCACGGTCTCGCCCTCCACCGCCCCGACGCTGTTCCAGGGCAGGAAGCCAAAGCAGAGCCCGAACACGCACGTGGCGAGCGCGGACGTGGTGACCAGCCTCCGCCGGGCCGGGGGCAGGGCGGGTCGCCGCAGCACCACGACGGTGCCGAGGAGCGAGTCGGCGAAGGTCCGGCGGCGGGACTCCCAGAGGGGACGGGCAAAGCCGATCAGCAGGACCGCGTCGAGCGTGTGAGCGAGAAGCCGCAGAAGAGTTCCAAGGAGTCCCAGCGGCCGACCGGTGTCCTCGCGGACGACGGCGATCCCCATGAGGACTTTTCCCGGGGTGTAGCCGGTCCACGCCTGCAGCCCCACCAGGACGGCAAACACGCCTAGCACCCAGCCGCGAAGCAGCTCCGGTGCCTGGTAGTTCGCCGGGTCCGCGGTGACCCAGGCGGTCCCCATCAGGACGGCACTGTCCAGGACCGAGGCGGCCACGCGCTGCAGCCAGCCGGCATAGACCCGTCCGACCGAGGCCAGGCCGGGCGTCATCCCGCCGTCAGACGCAGGCGCGTCAATCGTCATGGCGCGCATCCTGCCAGGTGAGAACGCACCGGACCGGCGGGTCGCACCCGGCACGGCGTGTTCAGACGCTCACGAGCTCCAGGCGCAACCACCGGGCGAGCGACTCCAGCTCGGCGTCCACGGCGGCCTCCACCTCCGCCGAGAACGGGAGGTCCTCGTGGATGGCGTTCACGCGTAGGAGCCCAGCCTTGCGGTCGGCCGTGACGTCGACCTTCCCGACGAACCGGTCGTGGTGCAGCACTGGGAGCGCGAAGTAGCCCCAGCGCCGTTTGGCGCGCGGCTTGAACATCTCGACCAGGTACTCGAAGTCGAAGAGCTGAAGGAGCCGGTCGCGGTCGGCCACGAGGCGGTCGAACGGCGAGAGCAGGGCCGTGCGGCCCTCGAAGTCGCCGAGGGTCTCCAGCGCCTCGGCGTCCACCCGCCACTCGCCGTCGACGCCGTCCACGACGGCCGGCACCCCGCCGACCTCGACGTACCAGGGGTCGCCCGCCACGCCCGGCTGCCGCAGCCGGCTGATCCCGGCCGCCCGGATGCGGCGGCGCTCCCGTTCGGCCCGCGCCTCGTCGAACGGGACCGGGTCGACGGGCGGGTAGACCCGCTCCGCGAGGTCCCACAGCCGCTCGCGGCCCTCCCGGCCGGCGATCGCCACCTGACCCCGGCGGCTGAGCAGCTCGAGCATCTGGTTCACGTTCCGGTTCCCGGTCCAGCCGGTCGACTGCCAGGGGACCTGGCTCGTGTCGGGGATCTCGCGGGCGAGGAGCGGGCCGTCGTCGCGCAGGAGCGCCAGGACGTCCCGGCGGAACGCGTCGTTGGCCTCCACCCACGACTGCCCGTACGGCCCCGGCGGGGGCCACGCCGCCATCTCGGCGAGGTACAGCCCGATGTCGGCCATGGATCGCACCGTCCCCACCAGCTGAAGCATCATGCGGTCGCGGACGGCGTCGTCGACCGCGCCCTGCCAGTAGGCATCGCCGAGCCGCGACCAGGAGATCAGGTCGACGGCCGGCGCCACCGCCGAGGTGGGGTCCACCGGAAGGTACGTCAGGTGCTCGACCATCGGCAGCAGGTCGGTGGGGCGGCGCGCGTCGAGCAGCTGGGCGCGCGCCGCCAGCCGCCGGGCCTGCTCGACGGACAGCCGCAGGGGAGCCATGGTCCCGAGGCTACGCGGGGCGACGACCGCCCAGCGCGCGAGGTGTGCGCGCCAGACTGCTTCCAGGTGCGCCTGCGACACCGTAGACGGACCTGGAGGCAGTCTGGCGCGCACCTCCCGGATCGTGAACTCGGCGGCACGATCGGCCGGTGCGCGGAGGTTGAGTATCAGCCGGTCGTGTCGGCGGCAGCGGCGATCCGGGCCACCTCGCCGACCACGCAGTCCACCAGCACCGGGTCTCCGAGCGGGCGGAAGTGGCCCGACAGCGGGAGCTCGATGTTGGTGGCGCCCACCAGATGACCGGTCTCGGGGATGTGCGGGTCGAACGCCGGGTAGACGGCGGTGATGCGCTCGTTGACGAGCAGCTCCCCCGCGAGGGCGAGGAGCACCGGGTCGTCCGGCCGGAACGACCGGAGGGACCGTCCCGCCAGGTATCGCGCCCAGCGCGACCCCGCGAACGGCGTCGCGATCGCGACCATCCCCGCCACCCGCTCGCCTGCGGGGGACAGCATGACGTGCTTGCCGATGAGGCCGCCCTTGCTGTGCGCCACGAGGACGACGCCGTCCAGGCCGGCCCCGTCCAGGTAGCGCGCGGTGAGGTCGGCGCCCTCCAGCACCGGCCGCCGGTTGTACCCGAGCCCGGGGACCACGCGGACCGGGTGCCCCGCCCGGGCGAGCGCCGTCGCGACCGGGGCGAGGAACTCCCACGTCTCGTAGATGCCCGGCAGGAGCACGACGGGCGCGCGGCCCCCGGGCGCTGTCGGCACGGGTGAGCGCCGCACCAGGTGCCGCACCTGCTGATCGGTGGCGTAGGCGTAGTCCGCGGCCCAGGCGCGCAGCCGGGCGGCGAGACCGCTCGCGCCACGCCCTGCCCTGCGGGCGCGAGACCGGCGACTCCCCGTCATCGGGCCCCTCGTCCGGCCGCCTGCCACGCCTCGAGGACGAGCGCCACCAGACCGTCCGGGTCCGAGTCCATCGCGTGGTGCCGCCCGCGCAGCGTGCGAGGCTCACCCCGCGGGGCCAGCCGGGCGAGCTCCCCCACCCACGCGTCGCCGGCCACCGGGTCCCGGTGCCCCCGCACCACGAGGAGCGGCGCGTCCGCGAGCGGCAGCACGTGCTCCAGCCGGTGCCCGACGACGTGCCGCAGCTGGGCCAGGTAGTACGGGAACCCGCAGCGGACCAGGGCGTCCACGAGCAGGACCGCCATCGCCGACGGCCGTTCACCGACGGCGTCCCGGGCCAGCCGGACCGCCTGGCGGGCGATGGAGCGGGAGCCGGGCTCCGCCGTCGGGCCGATGAGGATGCCGGCGCTCGCGGCGCCGGGGTTCTCGGCCAGGACCTGGCCCACCACCTGCGTCCCCATGGAGTGACCCACGAGGATTGGGGCGGGCAGCCCGGCGCCGAGGATCCGCTCGCGCACGTAGGCCGCGACCACGGCGGCATGGTCCGCGACGGTGACGTCCCGGCGGGGCCAGGGAGCAGATCCGAACCCCGGCAGGTCCAGCGCGTGGACGTCGCCGTGCGGGGCGAGACGAGGGACGACGGTGCGGAACGCCCGGGACGACGAGCCCACGCCGTGCACCAGCACGACGGCGCGACGCGCCTCCCCGAGGGAGGTCGTCATGTGGGCGACGGTCGTGAGGCCGTGGGCCTCGAACCGTTCCGCCCGTCCAGGGGCGCCTGACATGCGATACAGCATGTGCCCGTGCCTCGGCGCTCGCCCTTCGGCTCACCGCGCCCGACCGGTCAGATGCCCGGTTCGCGGCGAGTTCTCAACTTGCAAGGGCGGCGTCCGTCAAGACAATCACCAACAATCGTTATCTGGTTGTGACACGACCGTCGGAATGTTGTTACCGTCGACACCGCCGCGTCGGCCCGTGACGCGGTCGAGGGGCCTCGGGCCGGACACGGCCAGGCGCTCCTCGAACCCTCACAGGCAACTGGAGACCATGGGTGAGCACGTCCGAACGGCGCGGTCGACATCGCGCTGACCGCCGCACCATCACGCCTCTGACCGAGCTGTCCCGCAGCGCGACCGGCCTCGCCCGCAAGGGTGCGTTCGTCGCCGCCGCCTCCGGGCTCCTCGTCTCCGCGCTGGCTCCCAGCGCGCACGCCGCCGACAAGCCCGCCGCCCGGATCAGCACCGTCGATGTCGACGCGCTGACCGCCGCGGCCCGCGCCCAGCTCGCCACGTCGCCGGCCGTCACGGTCGCCGCGGACTCGACGCTCACCGTCGAGACGGGGACCATCGCCGTCACGCCGGCTCCGAAGCCGGAGCCCGTGCCGGAACCCGAGCCCGAGCGGGCCACCCGCACGGAGACCACGTCGCGGACCACCACCCGCGCCGCCACCACGACCACGACCGCCACGGAGGCCGGGACCGAGGCAGCTGCCCCGGCCGCGGCCCCCGCTTCCGACGGCTCGATCGGTGCCCGCGTGGCCTCGATCGCGCGCGGTCTCACCGGCATCCGCTACGTCAGCGGCGGCTCCACGCCGTCGTCCGGCCTGGACTGCTCGGGCCTCGTGTCGTACGCGTACGCCCAGGTCGGCATCTCGCTGCCGCACTCGTCATCGAGCATCAGGAACGTCGGACAGGTCGTCTCGGCCGCCCAGGCCCGGCCCGGCGACCTCATCTGGTCTCCCGGGCACATCTCGATCTACATGGGCGACGGCATGCAGGTGGAGGCCGTGTACGCGGGCACCCCCTCGCGCTACGCGCCGATCTGGCAGGACAACCCGGTCTACCTGCGCGTCTACTGACACGCCAGGCCGGCCGACGGCGAACGGGTCGCCTCCCCCAGGAGGCGACCCGTCGGCGTCACACCACCCGGTACGCCCGGACCAGCACGTCGACGTCGGTGTCGAGGCTGTCGAGCCCGGTCAGGCGTTCGCGCAGGTCCGCGGGGACCGACCAGTTGTAGGGCGTCATCAGGAGCAGGTTCGCCACCTGACCTGGCCCGCGCAGGCGGAGCGGGTAGCGCACGTGGTGAACGCCCAGCGGCTCGAAGCCCGGCTCACCGGCCAGGGCGTCCCCCGGCTCGTGCGTCACCGCCCGGTCGTAGAGCAGCTCCTTGAAGGAGTACAGGTGGCCCTCGCCGGGTCCCCCGACGAGCACCACGCCGCCCGGCCGGACGACGCGCCGGAAGTCGGCGGGTGACACCGGGGAGAAGTGGGTGAGCAGCACGTCGACCCGGTCCGCGAGGACGGGCATCCGGAACGTCCCCGCCACGGCGTACGTGCCGAGGGGGTCCCGCTTGGCCGCGACCCGCACGGCGTGCTTGGACACGTCGGTGCCCACGAGCAGGTGGTCGCGACCCTGCGGCAGCCCGCCCAGGTGCTCCCGCAGCCGGCGGAGGTAGTACCCCTCGCCGCAGCCGGCGTCCAGGACCGTCGCCGAGCCGTCCGGGAGGTGCCCGGCGAACACCTCGGCCACGCCGTCGGCGAGCGGCTCGTAGTGGCCGGCGTCGAAGAAGTCCCGCCGTCCGGCGATCATCTCCTTGCTGTACCCGGGATCCTTCGAGCTGCGGTGCTGGGCGAGGAGCAGGTTGACGTACCCCTCCTTGGCCACGTCGTAGGTGTGACCCTCAGAGCAGCGGTATCCCGGCCCCTGTCGCGGGAGGGGTTCCTCGCAGGCGGGGCACCGGAAGACGGGCGCACCGGCCGCGGAGCGGGGAGATTCCATGATCAGGCAGCGTACGCGGCCGCCCCGCAGGGGGTCGCGACAGGGGGTCGCGGCAGGGGGTGGGCCCACGTGCCGGACCACCGGGGATGGTTGCCCGCCGTGACACGATCGTGACTTTTGCGAGGTCCAGGTGTACGGTCTGAATCGCTCCGCCGCCCGGTGGAGCCGTGGGACGGGCCGCCGAGCCCTGTCAACCGCCCCACGACCAGGAAGAACATGACGGGGACGGGGGAACCACCTTCGGGCGCCGGAGGCGTCCTCGGGGTGAAGCCGAACGGGAGCTCAGCGACCGTCCGGCCGGGTGCAGCATCTCCCACCCGAACCCGACAGCTCACCTCGCAGGCGGTCACAGGAGACCATCAGGTGACGACAGCCACCCCTCGCGGCCGCCATCGTGCGGACCGCCCCGTTACGACGCCCATCACGATCGTCGCCCGCGCGGCGGCCGAGAACGCCGGAGCCCTCGCCCGCAAGGGCGCGATGGCCGCAGCCGGCGCCGGAGTCCTCGTCTCGACGTTCGCCCCGACGGCCTCCGCCGCCCCGGTGGCCAACGACGTCGGAGGGGCCATCAAGACCCTCGACCTCGAGGCCATCACCTCTCAGGCGCGCTCGTCGCTCGCCCTGGCCCCCACGGTCAGCGTGCCCGCCGACGCCGGGTTCACCGTGGAGCACGCGCCCGTCTCGGTGACCGCCGAGCGCAAGGCGGTGCCGATCGGCAACCAGGCCGTCTCCATCGCCCTGGAATACGTGGGCATCCGGTACACCTGGGGCGGCACCAAGCCCTCGACCGGCTTCGACTGCTCCGGCCTCATCAACTACGTCTACGACCAGCTGGGCGTGGACCTGCCGCGCACGTCGTCGCAGCTGCGGTACGCGGGCACCGTCGTGTCGAACCCGCGCCCGGGCGACATCGTCTGGCGATCCGGGCACGTCGCCCTCTACGCAGGCAACGGCATGATCGTCGAGGCGAGCCAGCCGGGCGTACCCGTCCGGTACGTCGAGCTGAACTGGTCGTCCGCTACGTTCATCCGCGTCACCTGACCTCCCCGCGGCCCCACCGCGGCGGCGTACTGACGAAGGGCTCGCCCTACCCCGGGCGGGCCCTTCGTCGTGCGCGCGAGTACCGTACTCGTCGGCGCTGACGCCAGGTGTCCACAACAGCACCCGGCCGTCGAGCCGGCCCGGGAGGAACATGCGGTACAGCACGCGTACCGAGCAGAAGGTGACGAGCGCTGCGTCTCTCCGCCGTCGGCCCGGGCAGCTCGTGGTGCTCGGGTTCCTCGCCGCCATCGCCGCCGGTACGGCCCTCCTGTCGCTGCCCGTCGCCTCGACGGACCGCAACGCGAGCTTCGTCGAGGCGCTCTTCACCGCCACGTCCGCCGTCTGCGTGACCGGGCTGATCGTCACCGACACCCCGGTCTTCTGGACCACGTTCGGGCACGTCGTGATCCTGGTCCTGATCCAGGTGGGCGGGCTCGGCGTCATGGCCGTCGCCTCCACCCTCGGCCTGCTGCTGTCGCGCCGGCTCGACCTGAGCACCCGCCTCGTTGCGGCGGCCTCGACCCGTGCCGTGGGGCTCGGCGACCTGCGGGCCGTCCTGCTGGGTGCCATCTGCATCTCGCTCGTCATCGAGGCGGTGACGGCGCTGGCTCTCGCCGCACGGTTCGCCGTCGGCTACGGGGAGCCGCCCGGCCGGGCGCTGTGGCTCGGCGTCTTCCACGCGGTCTCAGCGTTCAACAACGCCGGCTTCGCCCTCTTCAGCGACTCGCTGATCAGTCTCGGCACCGATCCGTGGATCTGCGTGCCCCTCTGTGCCGCCGTGGTCCTGGGCGGGATCGGCTTTCCCGTGATCATGGAGCTGCTGCGGCAGCACCGCCGGCCCAGCCGGTGGAGCCTGCACACCAAGATCACCCTGTGGATGACGACGGCGCTGGTGCTCGTCGGCACGCCCTTCTTCCTCGCGACCGAGTGGGGAAACCCGGCCACCCTCGGGCCGATGGACCTGCCGGGCAAGCTGCTGTCGGCGTTCACGCAGTCCGTGATGGCGCGTACCGCGGGCTTCAACTCGCTCGACACGTCGCAGATGAACACGGAGACCTGGCTGGGCACGGACGTCCTCATGTTCATCGGCGCGGGGTCCGCCGGCACGGCCGGCGGCATCAAGGTGACGACGTTCGCCATCCTCGCGATCGTCATCTGGTCCGAGCTGCGCGGCGACCCGGACGCCTCGGTCTTCGACCGGAGGATCTCCCTGGCCACGCAGCGCCAGGCGCTCACTGTGGCCCTGCTCGGCGTCGCGATCGTCATCCTCCCGACGCTCTACATCACCACGAGCTCGCCCTACACCTCCGACGAGGTGCTCTTCGAGGTGGTCTCGGCCTTCTCCACCACAGGGCTGTCCACCGGCATCACGGCAGGCCTGGAGTGGTACCACCAGCTCATCCTCGTGGTGCTGATGTTCATCGGCCGGCTCGGTCCCATCACGCTCGGCACGTCGCTCGCCCTGCGGAACCGGAGCCGTTTCTACCGGCTACCGGAGAGTGCCCCGATCATCGGTTAGGCGCCGGCCGAGACCGGTGCAGGTACGGCACCGGTACAGGCGCGGCACCGGTGCAGGCGCGGCACCGGTGCAGGCGCGGCGAGGCCGCGGCCTCCCCTCACGGGGAGACCACGGCCTCGACGGGTGCGGGCGCGGCGCCGTCAGGCGCGCGAACGGTTACGGATCGCCTGGTAGATGAAGACGACGATGAGGGCGCCGATGATGGCCCAGAGCCACGTCACGAGCGAGAAGAACTCGTTGAAGTCGGCGTTGAACAGGAGCCCGCCGAGCCACCCACCCAGGAAAGCGCCGAGGACGCCGAGGATGAGGGTCACGAACCAGCCCCCGGGCTGCCGGCCGGGCAGGATCGCTCGAGCGATAGCACCTGCGATGAGACCGAGAACGATGAAGGCGAAGAACCCCATGGGATTTCCTCCTGTCGGTGGTTCTGTCCGGATCTGACCCTTACTACGTTGTCACTGATCGGCTCGCTTCGCCTGTCGAACCACGCGCTACGCTCCGACTCGTTCATCCCGAAGAGGAGGTATGCGCCTGTGGATGCCCCATCGAGCGTCCGTCCGGGGGCCCGTGCGCTGGTCCGTGCGTTCGTCGAGAACGACCGGTTCCAGCGCGTGGTCATCTGGGTCATCACGGCCAACGCGGTGCTGCTGGGCCTGGAGACGTCCGAGACGCTGACCGGCGCGGCCGGCCCGGCGCTGCACGCGCTCGACCGCGCGATGCTCGCGTTCTTCGTGGTCGAGCTCGGCCTGCGCCTCTACGCGTACGGCTGGCGGTTCTTCCTGAACGCCTGGAACGTGTTCGACCTGCTGGTGGTGAGCATCTCCCTCGTCCCCGCCACGGGCGAGATCGCCGTGCTCCGCGCCCTCCGGATCCTGCGCGTGCTCCGGCTCGTCTCCGCCGTTCCGTCGATGCGTCGCGTGGTGGACGGCCTCCTCGCGGCGGTGCCCGGCATGGCCTCGGTGGGAGCCCTCCTGGCACTCGTGATCTACGTGTCGGCGGTGATCGGCACCAACCTGTACGGCGAGACGTCGCCCGAGCACTTCGGCAACCTGGGCGCCACGCTGTTCACCCTGTTCCAGACCATGACGGGCGAGGCCTGGCCCGACGTCGCCCGCGACGTCATGGCCGAGCAGCCCATGGCGTGGGTCTTCTTCGTCGTCTACATCCTCGTGGTCGGCTTCGCGGTGCTGAACCTCTTCATCGCCGTGATCGTGAGCGGCATGGAGGGCGTGGGCGAGCTCGCCGAGCACGAGGCCAGCACCGACGCCGTCATGCTCGACGAGCTCCGGGCGATCCGGGCCGAGCTCGCCGCACTACGCGCCGCGACCTCGAGCCCCGAGACCTCGAGCCCTGAGATCTCGGGAGCCGAGGCCCCGGGTGCCGAGGCCCGGGACGAGGTACCTAGCCCGGCACCAGGCTGACCAGGTGCGGCGGCCGCACGACGGCGCGCCGCACCGGGCGTCCGCCCAGCGCCCGGACCACCTCGGGCAGCGCGAGCGCCGCCGCCTCCAGCTCCGCCGCCGACACGTCCGGGTCCACCTCGAGCCGCGCCCGCACCTTGCCCCCGACCTGCACCACCGCCTCGACCGCCTCCGCGCCGAGCAGCCCGGGATCCACCTCGGGCCAGGGGGTCTCGGCGACGGGCGTCCTATGGCCCAGCCGGGCCCACAGCTCCTCCGCGGTGTACGGCGCGAACAGGCTCAGCAGCACGGCCACGACCTCCACGGCCTCACGCACCTCCCGCGGCCCGACGACGGAGCCCGGGCCGGGCGCGCCGCTCGCCTCCACGGGGGTCGCGTCCGCGGGGGCCACCTCCGCGGCACCCGCCTCCGCCGCACGCCGGATCGTCGTGACGAGCGCCATCAACCGGGCCACCACCACGTTGAACCGCCGGGCCTCCAGCAGCTCGTCGCACTCGTGCACAACCCTGTGGACAGCGGCCCGCAGCCCGGACTGCCCCGTGGCCTTCGGGGCGTCACCGCCCGGGGCGGCCGAGGCGCCGTCGGGCACCAGGTCTGCCAGCCGGAGCGCGCGGGAGAGGAACCGCCGCATGGCGGCGGGCGACACGTCCGCCCAGTCCACGTCGTCCTCGGGCGGGCCGGCGAAGACCATGGCGAGCCGGACCGCGTCGACGCCGTAGCGGTCCAGCTCCGCGCCCAGGTCCACGCCGTTGCCGAGGGACTTGCTCATCGCGCGGCCCTGGTTGACCACCTGCCCCTGGTTGAGGAGCGCGGCGAACGGCTCGGGCGTAGGCACCATCCCCAGGTCGAACAGGAACTTGTGGACGAAGCGCACGTAGAGCAGGTGCATCGTCGCGTGCTCCACCCCGCCCACGTACAGGGACACGGGCGTCCACCGGTCGGCGTCCTCCGGGCGGAAGGGGCCACCGGCGAACCCCGGGGACAGGTAGCGCAGGTGGTACCAGCTCGAGTCCACGAACGTGTCCAGCGTGTCGGTGTCCCGCTCTGCGGGCCCACCGCACCGCGGGCACGCCGTCTCGACCCACTCGCGGGCGCCCGCCAGGGGCGAGGTGCCGCGCGGCCGCAGCTCCTGACCCTCCAGGTGCGGCAGCGTCACGGGGAGCTGGGCGTCGGGAACCGGAACCTCGCCACAGGCGGAGCAGTGCACGATCGGGACCGGCGCTCCCCAGTACCGCTGCCGGGAGACCAGCCAGTCGTGCAGGCGGTAGCGCGGGCCGTCGGGACCGGCCTCACGGCCCACCCAGTTCCGCTGCATCTGCAGCACGTGGGCGGGCCAGCCGTCCTCGATCAGGGCCATGTCGTCCAGCAGGCGGTCGGCGTAGGCGGTGGTGCGGACGAACCACTGGGTGAGGGTGCGGCGGGTGACCTCCGCGCCGCAGCGCTCGCACCGGCCGTCCACGACCTGCTCGTTCGCCAGGACCGTCGCGTCCTGCGGGCACCAGTTCACCTCGGCCGCCGCGCGGTACGCCAGGCCGTGGGCGTGCAGCCGCAGGAACAGCCACTGCGTCCAGCGGTAGTACCCCGGGTCGTGCGTGTGCAGGCGGCGCGACCAGTCGAACGAGACGCCGTACCGGCGGATCGAGGCCGCCTGCGTGGCGATGTTCGCCTCCGTGTAGCGCGCCGGGTGCTCGTCACGCCGGATCGCGGCGTTCTCGGCCGGCAGCCCGAAGCTGTCCCACCCCACCGGGTTCAGCACGTCGAAGCCCTTGGCGCGCCACCAGCGCGCGACGACGTCCTCCAGGGCGAGCACCTCGGCATGGCCCATGTGCAGGTCGCCCGAGGGGTACGGGAACATCGTCAGCAGATAGCGCCTCGGGCGGGTGCCGTCGTCGCGGGCCTCGAAGGAGCGCCGGGTCTCCCAGAGCCGGCGGACCCCCTCCTCCGCGGCCTCCCGGCGCTGGGCGGGGTCGTCGCGGGGTGCGGTCTCGTCGTGCTCTGCGGTCCGGTCGTGCTGGTGTGCTGGGGTGCGCATGGCTCGGCTCCTGGTCTCGCCCGGGGCACGTGGCCGCCGGGGTGATCGGTTCCGGGCACGAAAAAGCCCCTCGGACACCGAGGGGCCGCCGCGTCGGTTCGTGCCCGATCAGGGGCGGGGCCGACGCGGCCCGATAAGGAGCGAGCGTGCACAGCGCATAGATCGACGGTAACAGCGGGCCGAGGTCCCGGTCCAGGTCCGGGACACGACGACGCCGGTTCGGCCTGCCCCCAGCGCAGTCCGAACCGGCGTCTGCCGTGACGGGACACGGAGCGCTCGGCGCGCCCCCAGCGCGCTCCGAACGACTCCGTGCCCCTGACCCGACGGCGATCGGCCCGCCCCCAGCGCGGTCCGAGCTGCCGCTCGCGTCGCACCTTTGACGCCCCAGGCGGCGAAAGGTCACAGCGGTTCCCGCCGCAAACTCGTGTGACCTGGGTCACAGTCCGGACGGCCCTCGACCGGTCAGCCGCGACTTCGGAGGAACTTGTCCCAATTCCCCAAAATTTCCCTCCGAAGTGCTGTGACATCCGGGGTCCTCGCGCGTGTAGGAGGCATGACCCATACGGAGCACCCCGAGCTCGTCCGCCTCGGCGCCCAGTACCTGCGCGCTTACGCCGAGGGGGACGCCGTCAATCTCTACCGCCTGGCCGACGCCTGGGGGGCGAGCGACCTGTGCGCCGCCACCTGCGAGGTCGCCCTGGCGGTCATCCACTCGACGGTCGGGCCGCGCGGCCTCGACGCCGTGTCCGACGCGTTCAACCGGTCCCGGAGGTGACCGCCACCATGTCTCAGCAGACGATCTCGACCGACATCACGGGCGACAGCTTGCGCAATCCTGTTCCCAGGGTGGAATCATGGGGCGGCGTGTCTGTCGACACGAGGGGGTCGGATGTCAAGGGGAGCTCGCGTGTCGGTGACGGATGTCCGCCTCGACGACTGGGTCATTCATCGACCCAACGTCGTGCGCTCCGTGGCGGCCCGCGTGCCCGGCATCGACGCCGAGGAGGCCACGAGCCGCGCCCTCGAGAAGATGATCCGCCTGGTCTCGTCCGGCGGCACCATCGACGACCCGGCTCCGTACTGGCGCCGGGCGGCCGTGAACGAGGCGATCTCGATGACGCGCGAGGCCGGGCGGGCCCAGCCGGTCGAGGACGTCGCCCTCGTCGAGCTCGCCCCGTCCGTGGACGGTGCCGAGCTCACGGCGGAGCGCACCGAGGACGTCAAGATGCTCCGCTCCGCCCTGGCGACGCTGGCCGACGACGACCGCAAGATCCTCTTCGAGCGGCACGTGCACGACCGCGCCGTCAGCGATATCGCCGACGACCTCGGCGTGCGTCCCCACGCCGTGACCATGCGCCTGCGGCGGGCCGAGGAGCGGCTGGCCGCCGGCTTCGCCGCCGCGCACGCGCGCGAGGTCAACGAGCCGGAGTGCCGCACCACGCGTGGCGCGATGCACGACTACCTCAAGGGTCGCCTGCTGCCTCGCCGGCAGAAGCGCGTCGAGCTCCACATGGACGGCTGCGGCGACTGCACACGGGCGTTCATCGACGTCCGCGAGGTCTCGTGGATGCTGCGCGAGGCAGGACAGCACCTCATCGCCGGCGGATACGTCGCGGGTGCCGCTGGTGGCGGTGCGGCCCTCGCGGGCGCCGGCCTGGCTCCCAAGCCCAAGTCCCCGGGCAAGCAGACAGCGATCACCGCCGGGGTCGTCGCCGCCGTCGCGCTGGCAGGTGCGGCAGCGGCCTTCGTCCTCAACCAGCCGGCCGACAACAACCAGGCACGCGCCGACCACTCCCAGCAGCCGGCGAACGCCCCCGCAGCACCTCCGCCCGCGGCGCCCGCACCCGCCGCACCCACCCCCGCACCGGCCACGCCCGTGGACGAGCCGGCCCCCGAGCCCGTCGCACCCGCGCCCGAACCGGTCGAACCGCCCGCACCCCGCACGGAGCCGGCACCGGCGCCCCCTGCCCCCGCGCCCGCACCGCCCGTCCAGGCCGAACCGGCCCCGGCGCCGGCACCCGTAGCCCCGCCGGCCCCCGTCACGCCTGCCCCGGCGCCGGCCCCCAGCCCGGCCCCGAGCACGCCTCCGCCGGCCGAGACCAGGGTGGTCACGGCGACGGCTCCCAACAGCTCGAGCGGGGGCAGGTGGTTCGAGGTCGAGGCCACCCAGGGCGCCACGATCGTCGACGTCGGCTCCAGCGAGACGGGCTACGCCTTCCAGATGAGCGGCACCTGGTACGTGATCCCGGTCGCCGCGGACCGCAACGAGAAGGTGTCGGTCCCGGTCACCCTCGAGGGTCCGCCCACCGCGCACGCCAAGCTCAAGAAGTCCGACCTCGGTGGCACCCCACCGGTGGACAGCGTGGGCGGGCTCCTCGACGGCATCCTGACGCCTCTCGGCCAGGTCTTCGGGCTCTGACGCCCCTCCGCGCCGCCCGTCTCTGGGCGTGCGCATAACTCGTCTGGGCGGGTGCCCAGGGTTCACAGACGTGATGGTCAGGACGCTTCCATGCCTTCGCAGCGAGTGCGAGCATGTGCAGGCGCCGCATCAGGCAGGGCACGGGCCGTCGGCCACGTGCAGGAGGAGGACAGGGTGGCCGCACTCAGCACGGACCTGAGCGAATGGGCTGCACACCGGCGTGCCGTGGTGTTCACGGTGTCCCGGAGGGTACCGGGCGTCGACCCGGAGCTGGCCGCGAGCCGCGGCCTGGAGGCGCTGTGCCGCGAGATCGTGGCGCACGGGGCGGTGGACGAGCCGGTGGCGTTCTGGAGCCACGCGGCGGTGGACGCCGCACTGGCCATGGTGAAGGAGGCGTCGGCCGCGCCACGCTTCAGCCTTCCGGCCACCGTCAGCCCGAGCCTCGCGGCGGCGGCCGGGGCACGGGCCGGCGCCGAGCGCGCCGGGGCACGGGGCGCCGGCCATCGCAGGACGCTCACCGCGCCGGTGGCGCGGGCGCTGGACTTCGAGCGGTTGCAGACCGCCATGGAGAAGCTCCCCACCCAGGAGCAGGAGCTCCTGTGGGACCGGCACGTCCAGGACACGCCGGTCGAGCAGATCGCACGCCGGGTGGGCGTGCTGCCGTACGCCGCGCGGCGCCGGCTGCGGCGGGCCGAGAACCGGCTGGCGGCGGGCTTCGCCGAGGCGCACGCGCTCAGCGCGGAGGACCAGCTCTGCCGCAGCACGCGCGCCGCGATGCACGACTACATCCGGCACCGGCTCCTGCCGCGGCGCCAGAGGCGGTTCGAGGACCACCTGACGAGCTGCTCCGGGTGCACCCGGGCGTTCGTGGACGTGCGCGAGTCCTACTGGATGCTGCGTGCCGCCGCCCCGGTCCTGCTCCTCGGTACCGCTGCAGCCGGGAAGACCGGGGCCCTCGTCGCGGGCGCCGGGGCCGCGACCGGTGCCGCCGCCCTGGGCGGTGCGGCCGGGAAGGCGGGCGGTGCTGGGCTGAGCGGCCTGGTCGCCGACGTCGCCCAGAAGGTGGCGGTCGTGGTGCGGTCGGTCGCGACCGACCCGGTCGGCGTCACCGCAGCCGTGGTGAGCGGTCTCGTGGTCACCTCGGCGGGTGTGACGGGAGTTGCCTACCAGGCGGACGCGCTGACTCTGCCGTTCCTCGAGCAGCCGGCCGCGGTGGTGAGGCCTGCACCCGAGAGCCGTCCGGAGGCTGCACCGGGCTCGCCGGATCCCGCCGCCCAGGCCGCCGAGCCGGCGACCGACCCCGGCGCCGTGCCGCAGGATCCGGAACCGGAGCCCGAGGAGTCCCTGCAGGCACCGCTGCCGCTCCCGTCCGTCGCGGCGTCGCTCGGCGTGGAGCTGGGCACGGAGCTCGTCGACGTGGACGCGGGCGTCGACGTCGGGATCAACGACGGCTCAATCGAGGCGAACGTGACCGTCCACGCGGACGGCAGCGTCCTTGCCCTGGCATACAAGATCGTGCCGCTCGACGACGCGGTGGTGAAGGCCGTCAAGGTGAACGAGGACCTCGCGGTCATCACCAAGGTGGGCGGCTTCTACTACGTGATCCCGCTCAAGGGCGTCGTCGTGCCGGGCGACGTCGCGGCGACGGTCACGCTGATCGGCCCCGACGGCGCTGGAGTGGACCTGTCGGCGGTCTCCCCGAGCGAGGCCGAGCAGCTCGGCCTGCTCGACCTCATCACGACGCTGCTCGGGTCGCCCGACGGCCAGGGCGGCCTGCTCGGCGGGGTCGGCGGTCTCCTTGACGGCACCGAGGAGACCCTGGACGGCGTCGTCGGCGGGGTCACCGACACCGTGACCGGCACCACCGACACGGTGGGCGAGCTGACGGACGCGCTGACGGGCAAGAACTAACCCGGCCGGTCCTCCTCGGGCGTACCTCGCTCGAGGAGGACCAGCACCTCGTAGTGGGACGTCTGCGGGAACATGTCCAGGAGGCGGGCGCGGCGCGGCACGAACGACGGCATCTCCGCCAGGTCCTTCGCCAACGTGGTGGCGTTGCAGCTCGAGTACAGGACGTGCCGCACACCGGTGGCCCCTTCGAGCCGCCGAGCCAGGTCGGGCCCGATCCCGCGCCGCGGCGGGTTCACGATGACCATGTCGGGGTCGTCGCCCGCGAGCGCGGGCATGCCGACCGCTGTCGCGTCCCCTGCCGCGAAGCGCACCCCGCCGAACCGGGCGGCGCCGTCCGGGCCGGAGGCGACGAGAGCGTCGCGGGACTCCTCCGCTGCCGCGATGGCCTCCGCGCTGAGCTCCACCCCGGTCACGGACCGTCCGGGGGCCGCGCAGTGCAGCGCGAACCCGCCGACCCCGCAGTAGAGGTCCCACAGCGAGGCGGGGTCGACGGCATCCACCCACTCGCGCGCCTGCCGGTACAGCGCGGCAGCCACCTCGGTGTTGGTCTGGAAGAAGCTCTGCGGGCGGAGGTTCAGCGTGATGCCGTCGATCCGCATGGGCAGCGCGGTGCGGTCCGTCAGCGGGATCTCCAGGTCGCCCTCCAGGACGGCGGCGTGCGCGGGCTGGATGTTGGCTGTGGCGACGACCAGCCGGGGCAGGGCGTCGATCAGCCAGGGCAGGTGCTTCCGGAGCCGGGCGATCGGTTCCTGCGACCGCAGCACGAACCGCACCATCAGGTCGCCGTCGGGCGAGAGCGTGACCAGCAGGTACTTCAGCTCGCCGCGGTAGGGCGCGCGCTTCTTCGTCCGCCGGACGGCGGGCGCCTGGGCGGCCGCGGACTCGGACTCGGACTCGGACTCGGACTCGGACTCAGTCTCGACGGCGGGCCCCGGCAGCGACACCGCATAGGGCTCCACCCGCGCCCGCGTGACGAACTCGGCGAGGACGGGGAGGGCCGCCTGGAGCTCGTCGGGGTAGAGGCCGCAGTCCGTCAGGTCGATCCCGTGCCCCTCCCGGTCGAGGATGCCGAGGACGGGCGCGTCGACGGTGCCGCTCACCACCATCTTCGCCTTGTTGCGGAAGGCGGACTCGGCGCCGGTGACGGGCGGGAGCCAGGACAGGGTGTCGGCGTAGGAGGCGAGGAGCGCCGCGACGTGCCCCTCCTTGTCGAGCACCTGGGTGGGGTACGGGATCGCCAGGAGGGTACAGGAGTGACAGCGGCCGGCGTCGAAGTGGTGGCACTGCACGCTCTATTGTCTCCCGGGCGCCCGGGACGGAGCAGCGACGTGGGTCACCCCGTGCCGCGGTACCTCAGCCCACGAACAGGCAGAACGGGTGCCCTGACGGGTCGGCGTAGACGCGCAGCGGCTCGTCCTCGTCGTCGGAGCGGTCGAGCAGGAGACGCGCGCCCAGATCGAGTGCCTTCTCGTGGCCGGCGTCGAGCGCCTCCCGGTCGGGGACCGTGCAGTCCAGGTGCAGCTGCTGGGGCACCTCCGCGTCGGGCCAGGTGCTGGCCGGCAGGTCCTCGACCTGCTGGAACGCGAGCGGGACGGGGCCGGTGAGCACGAGCCAGTCCACACCCTTCGGGTCGGGCTCGCCGGGCGCCGGCGGCTCGTCGCCCGGCCGGTACCCGAGGTCGAACAGCTGGCGGTAGAACTCCGCCAGACCCCGGGCGTCGGTGGTGTCGAGGACGACCTGGCGGATGCGGGGGACCGGCGAGACACCGGACTCGGACTGCGACATGGGCATCACCTCCGTCGTCCAGCATCACACCGGCCGCCCGCACTCACCGCTCGACGAAGCCGTCGGCGATCGCCGTCAGCTTTGCCACATACGCGCGCTGTTCCGCGTCGTCCCAGCCCGGCAGGTTCATCGCGCGGGGGCTGAGCCCCGCGGTGCCGTCCGCCAGCTCCCGCAGGATGTCAGCGTGCCCGGCGTGCTGGGTGAGGTCCGAGGTGAGGTGCACGATGATCCGGAACAGCGTGACGTCCTCGCCCCACCACGGGACGTGGCCCGGCGCGTCGAGCGGCAGCTCGTCGATGGTCGCGTCCCCGAACTCCCAGACGCGCCGGTACAGGTCGACGATCCCCTCCATGGACTCGTCGGGGGTGGCGTACCAGTCCGCCTGCGGGTCCTCGGAGTCGTACCAACCGATCTCCTCGGGCGTGGGCCAGGGCCGGCCGAACGTCTCGCCGAGGTATCCGATCTCCACCGTGGCCGCGTGCTTGACGATCCCGAGGAGGCTGGTGCCGGTGGGCGTGCGCGGGAGTCGCGCCTCCCGCTCCGACAGTCCGTCCAGCTTCCAGAGCAGCGACTCGCGCGGGCGCTGGAGGTAGGACTTGAGGATGGTCTTGTGATCCGGGTCGAGGGTCATGCAGGCCAGTCTCCCCGCGGCCGCCGACACGGGCGAGGCCTTATCGCCGCACCCGGAACGCGAGACCGGCCGCCGTGGCGAAGACCGCCGCGAGCGCCACGCACCACACGACCGCTGCCAACGCGGAGCCTGCGAGGGCGTCACCGGTAGGCGCGCCGGGAGTGCCGCCGACGAGCAGCCCGCGGACGGTCTCGATCACCGGGGTGACCGGCTGGTGCTCGGCGAAGCCGCGCATCCAGGTGGGCATGGTCTCCACGGGCACGAACGCGCTGGACACGTACGGCAGGAACATCACGAAGAAGGAGAACCCGCCGGCCGCGTCGGGCGACCTCACGAGGACGCCCACGAGCGTGGCGAGCCACGTCACCCAGTGCACGAACAGGAGGATGATGCCGACGGCCGCGAGCCAGTCGAGCAGCGACGCCGTGGGCCGGAAGCCCATGAGCAGCGCCAGCCCGAAGACGATGGCGGTGGTCACGAGTGTCTTGGCGAGGCTCGCGACGACGTGGCCCGTGAGCACCGTCCACGCCGCGACGGGCATGGAGCGGAACCGCTCGACCATCCCGCTCGACATGTCGTGCTCGACGGAGAGCGCGGTGTTGCCGGCCCCGAACCCTGCGCAGAGCAGGATGACGCCGGGGGTGATGTAGGTGATGTAGGTGGTGCCCACGGACATGGCGCCGCCGAAGACGTACGTGAACAGCACGAGGATCATGACGGGCAGCACCACGGCGGTGATCATCGCGTCGACGTCGCGCGTGACGAGCCGGAGGGACCGCCCCACCATCGTGGTGGCGTCCTTGGTCAGAGCGACGGCGCTCATGCCGCCACCTCCTCGGTTCGGGTGGGGCGGGCGGAGTGGCCGGTGAGCGTGAGAAAGACGTCGTCGAGGGTGGGCGCGCGCACGACCCAGCTCTCCACGGTGACGCCTGTGTCTTCGACGGCCCGGAGCACGGAGCTGACGTGGGCCACGGACCCGTCGGTCGGTACCCGCAGGTGCGTCCCGTCGGGGGTGACGCCGAGCGCGGTGGCGACCAGCCCGGCGTCGGCCACCGTGGTGAGGGTGAGCTCGATGCCCGCGTCACCGATGCGGGCCTTGAGGGCCGACGGCGTACCGTCGGCGACGACGCGGCCACCGTCGACCAGGGCGACGCGGTCGGCGAGCCGGTCGGCCTCCTCCAGGTACTGCGTGGTGAGGAAGAGGCTGGTGCCGTCGGCGACGACGCCGCGGATGACCTCCCAGAGGGCCTGCCTCGACCGGGGGTCGAGGCCGGTGGTGGGCTCGTCGAGGAACATCACCTGGGGTCGGACGAGGAGCCCGGCGGCCAGGTCGAGACGGCGGCGCATGCCGCCGGAGTACGTCCCGGCCTGGCGGCCTGCCGCCTGCTCCAGCTCGAACGCGGCGAGGAGCTCGGCCACCCTGGACCGCACCACCCGGCGCGGCAGGTGCGCGAGGGCGCCCATCATCGTCAGGTTCTCGCGGCCGGTCAGCCGGTGGTCGACGGCGGCCTGCTGCCCGGTGAGGCTGATGACCTCTCGGACGCGGCGCGGTTCGCGGGCGACGTCGAAGCCCGCCACGGTGGCACGCCCGGCGTCGGGGGTGAGCAACGTGGTGAGGATCCGGACCGTGGTGGTCTTGCCGGCCCCGTTGGGGCCGAGGAGGGCCAGGACCTCGCCTCGGTGGAGGGTGAGGTCGAGCCCGTCGAGGACCGGTACGGACCTGGCCCGTCTGCCGTAGGACTTGCGCAGCCCTTCGGCGGTCACGATGGCGTCCATGCGTCGCTCCGCTCTCTGTACGGATAGTGTTTATGACGAATACTGTTTATGAAGTACGCACTGCTGACGCTATACGCAGTTCGGTGGTCCTGACTAGGGCCGACTGCGACGACCCGTCCGTCGACAGGGCAGGATGGGACCGATGAGCACCGAGAACCCCAGCGCCCTGCCCACGACCGTGCAGCGGTTGTGGGAAGGGACCACGCCCGGCAAGCGGGGTCCCAAGCCTGCGCTGACCGTGGCGCGGATCGTGCGCGCAGCGATCGAGCTGGCCGACGAGGACGGGCTCGCCGCCGTGTCGATGGCGCGCGTCGGAAAGCACCTCGGCTTCTCGGCGATGGCCTTGTACCGGCATGTCGAGAGCAAGGACGAGCTGCTGTCACTCATGGCCGACGCCATCTCCGCAGACCTCCCTGCCATCGACCCCGACAGCGACTGGCGTACCGGGCTGCGGATCTGGACCCGTGCCCAGGTCGACCTGGCGCTCGCGCGGCCGTGGATGCTCGACCTGCCACTCTCCGCCGTGCCGGTGGGCCCCAACCGGGTCCGGTGGCTGGACCAGGCGTTCGGGGTCATGCGGTCGCTCGACGTGTCCGTCGAGACCAAGCTGAATGTGATCGGGCTGCTGGCCCAGCACGTGCTCGGCGTGTCCCGGGTGTGGGTGGAGAGCCGGCGCGCGGCCGCTGACAGGGTGCGGCGCGAGACCGGCGTCGCGGCAGACACCCCTGCGTCCGACCTGGACCCCACCGCCCTCGCCCAGGCCGAGCCCTTCGCCGAGTTCGAGACGGTGCTGGCGAGGTACGCACGCCCCGACACCTACCCGCACCTCTTCGAGGCCTTGTCGACCTGGGAGCCGGAGGCACCGTTGCCGGGCGTCGCCAGCGACGACGACGTCTTCTTCGGGATCGAGGTCCTCCTCGACGGCGTCGAGGCGTACCTCGCCCGCCAGGGTCGCGGCTGACGGCGCCCCGCCGTCGCGAGGACGACCACACAACCCGTTCGCGGCGGGTTGTCCACAGGCACCCGGGGAAGGGCGGCACGGTGTGGGAGACGCAGGGGAGAGTGTGGGCATGACGACCATCACCAGCGCGAGCACCGGCCTCCGGTGCTTCGGCGACGGCGACCCGCTGTACGAGGCCTACCACGACACCGAGTGGGGCGTCGCCGTCCACGGCGACACCGAGCTGTTCGAGCGCATCGCCCTCGAAGGGTTCCAGTCGGGGCTCTCCTGGATCACCGTGCTGCGCAAGCGGCCCGCGTTCCGCGAGGCGTTCGCGGGCTTCGACCCGGAAGCCGTGGCGGCGTTCGGCGAGGCGGACGTGGAGCGCCTGCTCGGCGATGCGCGGATCATCCGGAACCGGATGAAGATCGAGGCCACCATCGGCAACGCCCGTGCGCTGCTGGCGCTCCACGAGGACGGCCGCACCCTCGACGACCTGTTCTGGTCGTTCGCCCCCGCCGCACGGCCGCACGCACGGCCGACCGTGTGGGCCGACGTCCCGGCCACGAGCCCCGAGTCGCTCGCGCTCAGCAAGGCGCTCAAGAAGGCGGGCTTCCGGTTCGTGGGCCCCACGACGATGTACGCCGCGATGCAGGCGTGCGGCGTGGTGGACGACCACCTCGCGACCTGCCCGGCGGTGGCCACGGGCCACCGGTGACATCCGGCGGTCGGTCAGCGAACGCTGACCTGGTCGTCGCCCAGGATCCGGCCGACGAGCCAGACGACCGCCTCCGCCGTCTCGGCCGGGGTGCCCGTGGGCTGCATGACGTGGCTGAGCACCGTACGCACCACGACGTCGACCGCGACGGCGACCTGCTCAGGGGCCAGGCCCGTCTCGTACGTGAGGACGCGCTCGGCGACGACGGTCTTCACAGTGCTGAGCAGCGGCTCCGCGTGCGTGGTGAGCAGGGGCAGCAGCTCGGTGTCCGCGCCGTGCGTCGCCGACACGACCGCCCGGAGCAGCGCGTTCTCCTGGGCGAGCTCGAGCACTCCCCGGGCGGCTTCCCGGACGGCCGCGCGGAGGTCCCCGGGATGGGTGTCGAACGCGTCGACGACCCGGAGGAGGAAGTGGGCCACCTCGGTGAGCACCATCGCCTCGGCGAGCTCGGACCTGCTGCCCACCGCGTTGTAGACCGTCTGCCGGCTGACCCCCGCCTCGGCCGCGAGGCGTGCCATCGTGACCTTGGACCAACCGTCGGCGCACGTGAGGCGGGCAGCCGAAGCCAGGATCCGGGCGCGGGTGGTGTCGTCGTCGTGGGGACCCCCGGGCGCGACCATGCGGAGCATCCTATGGGGGCGCGCACACCCGTCGACCATCCCGCGCCACCCGACAGATGACGCGGGCACCTGTGCAGTCCTACGGTGAGCCATGACCACCGAGCGACCACCCCTCACCCCCGGCTTCCGTGGCCGGCCACGGCCCGAGGGCGTGAACCTCCCGCCGGGGCAGTACGTGGAAGAAGGCTTCCCCGTGCTCTCGGCCGGGCCGACACCCAACGTGGACTCGCGCACCTGGCGCCTCGACCTGACGACCGAGGCGGGAGTGACGACCTCGTGGACGTGGGACCAGCTGATGGCCCTGCCGCAGGACGAGCCGGAGGTGGACATCCACTGCGTCACCCGCTGGTCCAAGTTCGGCACGCGGTGGCGCGGCGTCTCGCTCGACACGCTCCTGGCCGACGTCGAGTCCGCCGCCGACTACGCGATGATCGGCTCCTACGGCGGCTACACCACGAACGTGCCCGTCGCCGACCTCCTGGGCGGGAAGGCGTGGGTCGCCCACACCTTCGACGGCAAGCCCCTGCACCCCGAGCACGGCGGGCCCGCGCGGCTGCTCGTGCCCCACCTGTACTTCTGGAAGTCGGCCAAGTGGGTCCGGTCGATCACCCTGATGCCGGTGGACCGGCCGGGCTTCTGGGAGAAGCTCGGCTACCACGACCTGGGCGACCCGTGGCGCGAGCAGCGGTACCAGGGTGACTGAGGCGACGCAGGGCGCACGCCTCGGCTCGCGGTACGCAGTCCCGTCCGGATGGCAGCTCGCGACGCTCGTCGCCCGACGAGCGGAGAGCGCGTCGGCCGCGACGCTCGTGCTGGACGTGGCCGGCTGGCCCGGCCACGTCGCCGGCCAGCACGTGGACCTCCGGCTCACCGCGCCGGACGGCTACACCGCCGAGCGGTCCTACTCGATCGCCAGCGCCCCGGGCCCGGGACTCGACGGCTCCGCCACCCGCGTCGAGATCACCGTCCAGCGCGTGCCCGACGGCGAGGTGTCCCCCTACCTGGTCGACGGCTTCCCGGTCGGCACCGCCGTCGAGGTGCGAGGTCCCGTGGGCGGCTGGTTCGTCTGGTCCCCGGAGCAGGACACCGGCACGCCGGTCCTCCTCGTCGCGGGCGGCTCCGGCCTGGTACCCCTCATGTCGATGGTGCGCGCCCGCCGGGCCGCCGGTGACCGTACCCCGGCACGGCTGATCTACTCGGTCCGCACAGGGGAGGACCGGCTCTATGTCGACGAGCTCGAGGCCCTCGCGCGCGGCATCGACGGCCTCGACGTACAGACGGTCTACACCCGAGCCGTCCAGCTGAGCGCCCTCCGGGGCCCGCGGCGGCTCACCGCCGCCGAGCTGACCGCGTGGGGATGGCCGCCCGAGCTGGAGCCACGGGTGTACGTGTGCGGCCCGACGGGCTTCGTCGAGGCGATCAGCCGGATGCTCGTCGCGCAGGGCCACGACCCCGCCCGGGTCCGGACGGAGCGCTTCGGACCGGCGTCGGGGTGACGGGCACCGGCCGGGCAGCCCCCCTAGATGGGTGCCTTCGCTGCGGGATCACCTGACGCGGGCTCGCGCACCTGGGCTCCGCACCGGTCGAGCACGGTCGAGGCCTCGGCGCGAATCACCTCATAGCCGAGGTCGGTCGCCAGACGCAGAGCCTCCGTCGCCTCAGCAGCTGCGTCGTCGAGGCGGTCGGCGGCTTCCAGGGCCGAGGCGAGCCGGAGCCGTGATCGCGCGGACAGGTAGGCGAACTTCCGCTCGTCTGCGATGTCGAGGGCCGTCCTCAGGTGTCCGGTCGCCTCCGCCACGCTGCCGTCCTGGAGGAGCGACTCCGCCAGCGTGATGCTGACCATCGCCCGCGCCCTGGGGTCGCGGACACCGACCGCGAGATCGTGGGCCTGGCGGGCGAGGTCGATCGCACTCGACACCCGGCCGTGGTCGAGCTCCAGCTTGCTCAGCTCGTCCAAGGTGGAGAGCTCCGCCCGGAGATGACCGCGGCTCTGGTAGCCCGCGAGGGCGGCGGCGAGGTGATCGCCGGCCTCGGTGCGTCGCCCCGTCTGCCGGAGCGCGCTCGCCAGGTTGCCGCGATTCGTCAGGGCAGCATTCGGTCGCCCGGCCTGGAGGTTGATCGCCAGTGCACGCTCGAAGTAGTCGATCGACGCGTCGAACCTCCCCCGCTCCAGGGACGTCATGCCGAGGCCGTTCAGGGCGGCAGCCTGGAGCAGCCCACCGGGCAGGTCCCGGCTGAGTCCGAGGGCCTGCTCGAAGGCACGATCGGCGTCGTCGAACCGGCCCCACTCGTAGAAGTGCCATCCCAGGTTGTGCGCCAGGTAGCAGGCTGCGACCGGCCAGCCGGCGTCCTCCGCGACGTCGATCCCGGCAAGGGTGTCGTCGAACGACTCGTCCTCGTGACCGATCGCCCCGTGCGCCTGCGATCGACAGATGTACATCGCGGTCCGCGCTCGCCGGTCGTCCGTCGAGTCGGCGGCGCGAAGGCCGGCGCGCGCAGCGCGAAGCCATCCGTCGGCATGCTGCCGGTAGTAGAAGAAGTAGCCGCGGAGCTGGTCGGCCAGGATCCAGGCGAACCGGTGGTACTCGGCGTCGTCGGCGACCTGCTCGATCAGCGGGAGAAGTCCGGGAACCTCGGTGTCGAGCCAGTCGAGCGCCTGCACCTCGTCCCGGAAGTGCCGGCTGCGGTCGGGGTGCACGGACAGTCGGACGGGGTGCGACGAGATCCACTCGATCGCCGCGGTGGTGCAGTCCGACGCCCACTCCAGGAGGCGGAGAAGAGCAGCATCGCGTTCGGGTTCCGCACCGACGAGCCGTGCGGCATAGAGCCGAAGGAGGTCGTGGAACCGGAACCGGTCCACGTCGTACTGCAGCAGCATGTGGGCGTTGAGCAGCTCGTCGAGATACGCCTCCGCAGAGGCCTCGTCCACGCCGAGGAGGGCAGCCGTGGCCGGGACGCCGAAGTCGAGGCCGGGATGGAGCCCGCAGAGCCGGAACGCGCGTCTGGCCTCCTCGCCGAGCGCGTCGTAGCTGAGCTGAAAGCTGGCGAGCACGCTGGACTCGCCGTCCAGGAGCTGGTTGAGCCGGCTGTTCTCGTCCCGGAGGCGGTCGAGCAGGTCGGGCAGCGTCCACAGCGGTCTGCTCCGCAGCCGGGCCGACACGATGCGGAGGGCGAGCGGAAGATGCCCGCACAGCTCGGCGATCTCGCGCGCATCGGCCTCGTGGCCCGACACCCGGTCGGCTCCGACGGCCGCCGCGATCAGGTCGACCGCCTCCGCAGTGTCCAAGGTCTCGAGCGCCACGGACACGGCAGCCTGGAGCCCGCTGAGGTGACGTCGGCTCGTCACGAGCACGTCGCTGGTGCCCGCGCCCGGCAGCAGGGGACGCACCTGGGTGTGGTCGCGCGCGTTGTCGATGACCAGGAGCATCCTCCGGTCGGCCAGCTCGCTCCGGAGCTGGCCGGAGAGCTCGGCGAGATCGAGCCCCATCTGGTGCGGGGGGACGCCCAGCGCGCGCAGGAACCGTTCCAGCACCTGGACGGGCTCGACCTTCTCGCCGCTCGAACCGCCCAGGTCGGCATAGAGCTGCCCGTCCGGGTACTCGGTGCGCATCCGGAGGGCGAGGGAGTGCGCCAGAGCCGTCTTTCCTGAACCGGCGGGTCCGTGGATCAGCACGGTGACGGACGACCCGTCGGCCGAGTCGGGCGAGCTGCCCAGGCTCAGGGCGCCGGCCAGCTGCCGGCTCTCGTCAGCCCGCCCGATGAAGGGCGCCGGGGGCGCGGGAACCTGCTGGATCACGGTAAGTCGTGAGGGGCCCTGGGCCCGCCAGCGCTGCTGGAGAGCCCCGAGGTGGGCCTCACGGAGGTCCGGCCCTGGATCGAGACCGAGCTGGTCGTCGAGCGCGGCACGGATCCGTTCGTACGCCGAGAGCGCTTCGGCCTGCCGTCCGGAGGCTGCGAGCGAGATGACGAGGTCCGTGTGCAGGGGCTCGTGCAGCTCGAGTCGCGCGGTCAGCTCGCGCAGCCTCGGGAGCGGGCGGTCCGGGTGGCCGAGATCGCGCGACAGGTGCGCGTACTGGCGCAGGGCCGTGACGTACTCCTCGGTGACCGCCTCCACGACCGGGGTCGCCCGCAGCTCGTCGATGTCGGTCTCACCGCGCCAGAGCCCGACGGCCTCCTCGAGCAGCAGTGCGACCTCCTGGGGTTCCGCGTGAGGCGCCGCCGCGACCCGGTCCCGGAACCTGAGGAGATCGAGCTGGTCGGTGGGCAGGTTCAGGCGGTACCCGCGAAACCCTGGGACGAACTGCAGGGCCTCGTCGAGCTCGTCCGGGCACACACCACGAAGGCGGCCCACGTGCGTGCTCAGCAACCGGGACGCCCGCGCCGGGGGCTCCGACCCCCACACCAGCTCCGACAGCTCCTCCTCGCCGACGACGTCCCCCGCCCCGAACGCCAGCCGCGCAAGGATCTTGCGCTGCGCGTCGGACTGGAGCGCGACCGGCACGTCATCGAGCCGGATGACGAGCGGGCCCAGCACGTCGATGCTCAGCGTGCCGGCTGCGCGGGCAACCGCCGGTGCTGGCCGGTCCCGATGGGGGTTAGCCACGTCGCGGAGCGCGGCGGACTCGACCGGATCGAGCTCGAGGGCCGCGGCGAGCGCATCGAGACTGTCCCGGCGGGGGTGGCGGCTCCGGCCCTGCTCCAGGTCCCGGAGTGCCGCGAGGCTCAGACCCGCGCGCGTGGCAAGGTCCCTCTGCGTGAGGCCGAGACGGCGCCTGTGCCATCGCACGAGCTCACCGAGACCTGGAAGGGGACCGGACGCTTCGACGGTGGCGCGCTCTGTCCCGGGCACCCCTGGATCGTAGAGCACAGGTACGGCACACCACAGGGACTGGTCAACCTGTGTCCCCCGGGTAACGGGTGATCCCTCCCCCCGCATCGCGCAGGGGGAGGGATCGGCTACGGGGCTGAGCGTCTCAGCCGGCCTGCCCGCCGAGACGACCCGGGCCGTTCCACGTACCGTTCGAGTAGTAGACGTGCACAACCCAGGAGCTGGGGTCGACGAAGGCCACCGACCCGCCGGCGTCGGGAACCCCCAGACCGGAGCCGGCCTTGGCCCGGCCACCGATCCGGTGGTAGTCCCAGCCGCCCGTCGAGGTCCAGCTCGCGTTCCCCACGTAACCCTCGGTGTCGATGAAGAAGACGTGCTTGTCGATGTGGACCAGCGGGGAGTCGGCACGCACCGGGTGCTCGGTCAGCACGGCGGGACCCTGCCAGGCACCGTCCTGGTAGATGTACCGCACCAGCTTGCCGCTGGGGTTCACGTAGGCGATCCGCCCGTCGTAGTAGGCCAGGTCGGAGCCGGCTCGCGCCTTGCCGCCGCCGGGCATGCCGTCCTGCCAGCCCTCACCCGAGGTCCAGTAGGCGCTGGAGACGTAGCCGGCGGCGTCGATGTAGTAGACCTTGCCGTCCAGGTGGACCAGCGGGGAGTCGGCGCGCACCGCCTTGTCGGTCAGCACGCTGGGGCCCTGCCAGGCACCGTCCGCGTAGTAGACGCGCACGAGCTTGCCGCTGGTGTTGACGTAGGTCACCGACCCACCCTCAGGCTTGGCGGACAGGCCCGAACCGGCCCGAGCCTTGCCGCCGATCCGGTGATACTGCCAGCCGCCGGCCGAGGTCCAGCTCGCGTTCCCCACGTAGCCGGCGGCGTCGATGAAGAAGACGTGGCCGTCGTTGTGCACCAGCGGCGAGTCGGCACGCACCGGGTGGTCGGTCAGGGTGTGGGGGCCCTTCCACTCACCGTCCTGGCGGAAGTCGTGCACGAGGACACCGTCCGGGTTGACGAACGCCACGGAGGTGCCGTCCGCCTGCCGCGCGAACGGGAGGTGCGTCGGCTCGGGCTCGGGCTCCGGGGCCGGGTCCGGGCTCGCCACCAGGTTCCTGTACCGGAGCGCCTGGTATCCCTGGGACTGCAGCGTCGAGACCCGCCAGGTGCCCTCGATCGCCCCGGGGTTGGGGTCGTAGCCACCCGCCACCGGACCGTTCGACCTCATCTCATAGGTGACAACGGTCGTGCGGGCGGCGTCACCCCACTTGAGGAAGAGGACGACGTGGTTGTCGTAGGCGTTCAGCGCGTCGCCCGGTCGCAGGTCGGAGTAGGAGATCGGGACCGTCCAGTCCGCGATGCTGCGCGTGCTCGGTGCCGACTGCCCGTCAGGCTGCAGGCCCCACGCCATCGACACGAAGCCCGAGCAGTCACGACGGTACGTCCCGTGGGTGTTCGTGTGCGAGTAGGCCCGGTTGTACTTGATGTTGGGGTCGACCCACGACTTGCCGCGCTCCAGGATCTGGCTTCGCGTCAGCGACAGGCTGCTGGAGAGCGACTGGACCGTGGCCCCCGTCGCCGCCTGCGGCACGTAGCCCTCGGGAGCCGGTGTGGAGGCGAACAGGGTCCCGTCGGGGTTGGTCTGCGTGTCGACCGCCGAGGCGGCGGTCGACGTGCCGGCCAGGAGCAGGGCGGCCAGCACGGCGCTCACCACGCCCACGGTCCCGGCACGGCTCGCGCCGTTCGTCCGGCGGCTCCATCGGGTCTGGATGCTGGGAGGGATGGACATCTCATCACTTCTTCCGTCGAGGCCCCGGGACTGTCCCGGGCTCATGACGGAAAAGTTAGGGAGCGGGTGCTGCGCGCCAGCGCCCATACCCTGCCCGTACCTGCTCACACCCGTACCCCGGCCCGTACCCGCACACGACGGTGCCCCTGTGGCGGGGGCCGAAGACCCGCACCACAGGGGCACCGCTCATCCTGAAGAGGTGGCTCAGGCCACCGACACCAGGTAGTCGTCCGCCGCGTCGTCCCAGTTGAGCGCCACGGCGCCTGCCGCGTTGGCCGCCTTGCAGAACTGGAGGAAGCCCCGGTACCCGAGCGCCTTCTCGGAGAAGTCCGGACGCTTCTTGCGGACGGCGTTCTTCAGCCCGGACAGGGCCGCGGAGCCGCCGGCCTCCTGCACCACGGACTGCAGCAGCGCGAACGCGGTGTCGGTGCTGCCCTGCTCGGGGAGCGAGACCTCGGGGTCGCCGGTCGACGGTCCCGCGGCCAGCACCACGAAGTCGCGGTCGGCCAGGAACCGCAGGAACTCGCCGAACGTGCGGAAGCCGTAGTCGGACTCGCTGAAGGTGGGGTCCTTGCGGAGCAGCGTCCGCTTGAGCGCGGACGCGGTGACCGGCCCGCTCGTGGAGGCCTCCAGGTCGGCGAGCGTCTGCGCGACGCGAACCTCCATGGTGCTCTCCTCCCCGGGGGCGTCGTCCTCGAAGGCTGGCTCCTCGACGGGCTCCACCGCCTCGGCGACGGGCTCGGGCTCGGCCTTCGGCTTGCGCCTGCGCGGGGTCTTGGTGCCCGACGACGGCACGGTCGCCTCCGCGTCCGGCACGCCCGGGGCGGGAGCCGGCTCGGCCGGGGGGAGCTCGACGGCAGGTGCGGTCTGCGCGGGCGTGCGCTCCGCCGTCGTGCCGCGGCCGCGCCGACCGCGGACCGGTGCCGGACGGTCCGCCTCGTCGGGGACGTCGACGCCCTCGAGGCGGTCGTAGAAGAGGAACTCGTCGCAGGACGCGGGCAGGAGGCGGGAGGTCGACTTCTCCACGCCCACCCCGATGACGCGCTTGTTCAGCTCGCGGAGCTTGTGCACGAGCGGCGAGAAGTCGCTGTCCCCGGTGCACATGACGAAGGTGGAGATGTAGTCGCGCTCGAAGGCCATCTCGATGGCGTCGACCACCATCTTGATGTCGGCGGCGTTCTTGCGGGACGCGCCCATGCGCTGCGTCATCTCGATCAGCTCGACCTGGTGGCGCGTCAGCATGCGGCGGTCCTCGTCGAAGTACGACCAGTCCGCGTACGCACGACGAGCGACGACCCGGCCGCGCGCGGCGAGGGCGTCGGCGACCGGCCCGAAGTCGAACTGCATGCCGCCCAGGTGCTCCCGGGCGCCCAGTGCCAGGTTCTCGTAGTCGATGAAGACTGCGAGGCGTTCTTCGGTGTCCATGCCTGCCACCCTACGGGCCGGGCGGGAGCCGCGACGGCCCACGACCCGCCGACGACGCGCCCTGGAAAGTCTGCGTTGCCCTGGTCTTGGGGCTTCAGGGCGAGATGTTCGACACTCCCACGCCGTCGCCCTACCAGGGCACAATGACCTCGTGACGTATCGCATCCTCAAGCTGCTGCTCTCGCTGGTGGCCCTCGTGCTCCTGCGTCCGCGGATCACCGGGCTGCAGAACATCCCCGTCCGCGGGCCGGTCATCCTCGCGAGCAACCACCTGTCATTCATCGACTCGCTGATCATCCCGATCGTCACGCCGCGGCACGTCGCGTTCCTCGCCAAGGCGGAGTACTTCACCGGCAAGGGCATCAAGGGCCGCATCTCCCGGTGGTTCTTCACCACGATGGGCAACATCCCCGTGCAGCGCGACGACCCGCGTGCCGGCCAGCGCTCGCTGGAGGACGCGCTCGTCGTGCTCCGGCGCGGCGGGGCGTTCGGCATCTACCCCGAGGGCACGCGGTCCCGGGACGGCAAGCTCCACAAGGGCCACACCGGCGTGGCCTGGCTGGCGCTCACGGCCGGGGTCCCCGTGGTCCCCGTCGCCCTCAAGGGCACGGACAGGGTGAACCCGATCGGCAAGATGCCCCGCCTCGCCCGCGTCGAGGTGCAGTTCGGCACGCCGATCGACCCGTCCCGGCAGCTCACGGCCGGTACCAAGCCCGCGCAGGCTCGGCGGGAGCTGACCGACGAGATCATGTCGTCGATCCACGAGATGAGCGGCCAGGAGCTCGCCAGCTGAGAGTTCTGGACGACCGGTCAGGGATGCCGGACGTTCCGTCACATCCGGCCGCCGGGCGGCGGCGAGACTCGGCGACATGACGACAGATCTTCTTCCGGGGGCCGGCGCCGCGGACCCGGCCTCCTCCGGGCCCTCCTCCGCCGGCCCCTCCACGACCCCGCCCCCCGCCCCCTCGGCTCCCGGCGCCCGCACCGCGTGGGCTGCCGTCGCCGTCATGATGTCGACCAGCTTTGTCATGGTCCTCGCCGAGTTCCTCCCGCCCGGCCTCCTCACCCTGATGGCGGGCACGCTCGGCGTCACCGAGGGCCAGGCAGGCCAGGCCGTCACGGCCACGGCGATCGCCGGGTTCTTCACCGCGCCGACGATCGCGCTCCTGTTCCCCCGGCTGGACCGCCGCACCCTGCTCTCCGTCCTGACGGTCGCGGCAGCGGTGTCCAGCCTGCTCGTGGCGGTGTCCGGCAGCCTCTGGCTTCTCCTCCTGGCACGTCTCCTGCTGGGTGCCGCCCTCGGCGGCTTCTGGGCCATGTCGCTCGCCGTGGCCGCCCGCCTCGCCGCTCCGCAGCACCTGGGCCGGGCACTCATGCTGGTCAACACGGGCACGACCGTCGCCACGGTCGCGGGCGTACCCCTGGGCGCCTACCTCGGGTCGATCCTCGACTGGCGGCTCGTGTTCGCGGGCGTGGCCGTGATCACGGCGGTGGTCGCCGTGACCCTTCGCGTGGTGCTGCCGCCGGTCGCGCCCGCAGCGGTCACCGGGGTCCGGACGCTCCTGGAGACCTTCCGCGTCCCCGGCATGGCGGTCGGCCTGGCGGGACACGTCCTCACGATCGTGGGCCACTTCGCCGCGTTCGCCTACATCCGCCTCGCGCTCGGCGAGGTGCCGGGTCTGGACGCCGCGGGAATCTCCGTCATGCTGGTGATCTTCGGGATGGGCGGCGTGGTCGGCAACGCTCTGATCGGGCTCGCGATCGACAAGCACCTGCGCGCCCTGCGCTACGCTGTACCCCTCCTGACCGGGGTCGGCATCCTGCTGCTCGCCGCGTTCCCCGGCGTCCTCGGGGTGGTCTACACGGCGGTGGGCGTCTGGGGATTCGCGTTCGGCGCCTGGCTGATCGTGGTCACCACCTGGATGGGCCGGCTCGCCCCCACGCGCATGGAGGCCGGTGGCGGGCTGCTCGTGGCCGGCTTCCAGCTCGCGATCACGGTGGGTGCCGGTGTGGGCGGGCTCCTCGTGGACACCGTGGGCATCCAGGTGACCCTGGTCGCCGCCGCGGTGTCAGCCCTGGCGGGCGGCCTCTTGTTCGGTTCCGCCCCGGAGCGGCAGGACGCGCTGGTCGGCGACACGCCCGTCGGCAGCCCGGCGCCCGGCAGCACGCGGTGAGGTCGCGCGGTGCTTCGGCGTCGTGGGTACGCCCGACTCCGAGGCACCGCGCCGCCACAGCGCCGGCGGCGAGCCCGTGTGCCGCCGGAAGGCCCGGCTGAACCCCGCCTCGGACTCGTAGCCGAGGCGGCGCGCGGCCTCCGCCACGCTCACGCCCTCGCGGGCCAGCAGCTCCATCCCGGCGTCCATGCGGACAGCCGTCAGGTAGCTCGCCGGCGACGTACCGACCACCGCGCGGAAGCGCTCGGCGAACGCCGAGCGCGACATGGCGGCGACCCGGGCGAGGTCCTCGACGGTCCAGGCGGAGGCCAGGTCCTGGTGCAGCGCCTCGAGCGCCTGGGCCACGTACGGGTCGTCCACCTGGTGCAGCCACAGGTCCGGGGCGCAGCCGAGCTCGCTCCACGAGCGGACAGCGGCCGTGACGATCGCGCTGGCGATCCTGCCGCACACCACGGTGTCGCCCGGGCGCTGCGACGGCTGGGCGCCGGACCCGCCGCACCCGATGCTGCGGACCAGGCTGGTCATGTTCGGCTCGTGCTCGGTGAACCGCCGCACCAGCAACGAGGCCGGCAGCACGTCGAGCGCCCGGCTGCGCGTGCCGGGGACGAAGACCACGCTGTTGAGCTCCACGTCCGTGCGCGCCCGCAGGGTGTACCGCTGGGCGCGGGGGAAGAACACGACGTCGTCCGCGGCCAGCTCCTGCCGTTCCGAGCCGATGACGAGCTGGGCACTCCCGCGCACCAGGTAGACGAGTCCCGCGGAGCCGGGGTCGCGGTCGACCCGGTCGTCCGGGGCCAGCAGGTCCCGGCGCGACTCGAGCAGCGACCAGTCGATGGAGGCGAGGGCCCGGTCCAGTGAGTCGACCAGGGTTGCCGGCCCAGTGATCGGCGTCATAGCGGCGAGAACGCCACCCGCGGGTGGGCTATTCCTCAGCCGTCCTGGCAGGCCTCGGCGAGGGCGTCCAGCCGTCCCTTCCAGAACGACCTCAGCGTCTCGGCGTCCTCGGGACTGGTGAGACCGCCGTGCGCGACGCTCACGCGCACCTTCCCCGCCGGGGCACCGGTGCCGTCGGTGGGCTGGTAGAAGGTCACCGTCACCCGGCCGTTCCGTCCCTCCGGCGCCCCCAGGGCCCCGGGCGGCCAGGCGAGGCGCACCGACGACGAGGGCGTGGCGCCCAGCACCTCCGAGCGGTCGCCCGCGCGCACCTCGACGAGGGCGGGGTCGAGCCAGCGGGCGCGCTCCGCGTCGTCGGCCACGAGCTCGTACGCCCGGACCAGGCTGCAGTCGAGCGTCTTGGACGGGCTCACCTCGAAGGTGCCGTCCTCCCGCTGCCCCGGCTCGCGCCGCCCGTGGGCCTGCTCGTACGCCACGGTGAGCGACTGCGCCCACCACCCGTCGATGCCCTGCTCGGCGACGAGCCAGGCCGCGATCTGCTTGTGGGTCCACGACGCGGCATCGTGCGCGTCGAGGAGCTCGAACCAGTACTGGCGCGGCTGCCCGGTGGCTGCGACGACGGCGTCGTCACCCACGGCCTCGGAGCTGGGACGGACCATACGCCCAGACTAGGTCGCGGCTCTCAGTCCAGCACCCGCTCCAGCTCGGCGGCGAGCGCCTCACCGTCCGGTCCGACGACGGTGGGCGCGCCCACGCTCAGCACCTCGCGGTAGCCGTCCTCGCCCGGCGCGCGGGGATCGGACAGCGGTACGGGCCCGCCGTGCGACAGCACCTGCTGGGCGAACGTGAGCTGCCGGATCGCGACGGCCGCGATCCGGCCCGGGTGCCGGGCGTCGGCACGCCGGTAGATGTCGGGGTCGTGCTGGCCGTCGTCGCCGATCAGCAGCCACCTGACGTGCGGGAACATCGCGAAGAGATGGTCGAGCGAGGTGTCCTTGTGCTCAGGGCCGCTGCGGAACCAGCCGGTGTTGGTGGGACCCCAGTCGGTGAGCAGCATCGGGCCGGGCGGGTAGCCGTTCCGGCGGAGGAACCGCTGGAGCACCGACGACGTGTTCCACGCGCCTGTGGACACGTACACGAACGGCGACTCCGGGTGCTCCTCCGCGATGCGCTGGTACAGCTCGGGCATCCCGGGAACGGCCCGACGCGACTTCGTGGAGCGCAGGAACGTGTTCCACACAGCCAGCAGCGGACGCGGGACGGCGGTGATCATCACCGTGTCGTCGATGTCGCTCACGACGCCGAACGTGACGTCGTCGGCCACGACGTGGACGGTGCCGACGGTCGGGGTCGCGGCCGGGCGGCCCGGCTCGGGTCCGCCGCCCGGCGGCGGGCCGGCGGGCTCGAACACGACCTGGTGGACGCCCGGCTCGAGCGCGACGTCGAGAACGGTGTCGACGTAGCCGGCGCGGTCGGCGGCGACCTCCGTGGTCAGCGAGCCCACGGTGACCCGCACGCGCTCACCCGGAGCGGGGAAGCCCAGGTAGGCGCGGAACCCGCGACGGTCCGCGGCGCTGGGGCGGTAGTCACGGGGCGCGAGCAGCATCCGCGCGAGGATCCGCACGCTGCGGGTGGTGCCGTACCCCGTGTACGGGTCCACCCGGGGGGTCCAGCCCGCACGACGCAGCGGCACGGCAGCCGCCGTGAGGAACCGGTCCTCGAGGACCGCCGCGACGTGCGGGCGCTGCGAGTGCTGGTGCGAGGGTGCAGGTGGGACGCTCATCGGCTCCACCTTGACACATGCGGCGGCCCTCAGGGTCCGGGACCTCCGGCTACGGCAGCACGATCGGCAGCGTGAGCCCGTCGAGGACGTGGCGGCATGCGCAGTCGTCGTCGGGCAGGGCCGCGACGGCCGCCTCGACGATACCGGCGAGCGCCGCGACGTTCCGCGCGAACGCGGCGAACACGGCCTCCTGGGTGACGTGGGCGCCGCCGTCGACCCCCGCGTCGGCGTCGGTGACCAGGGCGAGCGTGGTGCAGCAGAGCGCGAGCTCGCGGGCGAGGGCTGTCTCGGGCATGGCCGTCATGTTGACGATCGTGCCGCCGTCGCGGGCGTTGCGGACGGACTCGGCACGGGACGAGAACCGCGGTCCCTGGATCACCACCATGGTGCCGCCGTCCACGACCGGGAGCGGCCCGGGCCGCGCGGCGTCGAGCGCGACGGCCCGGCCGCGGGGGCAGTAGGGGTCGGCGAAGGGCACGTGGACCACAGGGCCGGGCGCGTCGTAGTAGGTGTGCTCGCGGCCCCAGGTCCGGTCGATCACCTGGTCGGGCACCACGAGCGTGCCGGCGGGGGTCTCGGGCACGAGCCCGCCGACGGCGCAGGTGGTCACCACCTGCCGCACGCCGAGCGCCCGGAGCGCCCACAGGTTGGCGCGGGAGGGGACGCGGTGGGGCGGGAACCTGTGGTCGGCGCCGTGCCGGGGGACGAAGACGACCTCGCGCCCGCCGAGCATCCCGCGGGCCGGCGCCTCCGAAGGCGGCCCGTACGGCGTCTCGACGGGCACGGCCTCCGCGTCCGCCAGCAGGCGGTACATGCCGGAGCCGCCGATGATCCCGATGGGTTCGCTCATGCTCCGCACGGTAGCGAGGGTGCTGGGCGTGGCGGGACCGGCTCGCCCGCACCGTCAGGCACCGGTCAGGTGCGCCGCCCGCCCCGGAGGGCCGGCTCCGGCGATGCTGGGGGAATGCGCATCCTGCTCACCGGCGGTGCCGGGTTCATCGGCTCGGCGACCCTCGGCGAGCTCACCGGGGCGGGCCACGAGGTGGTGGTCCTGGACTCGCTCCGCGCGGACGTGCACCCGGACCCCTCGGGCGCCCGACGCCGCCTGCTCGCCCGGGTGCACCCCGGCGGCCTGGTCGTCGCGGACGTCCGGGACGCCGAGGCGACGACGACCGCCCTGGCGGGCTGCGACGTCGTCGTGCATCTGGCGGCGAAGGTGGGGCTGGGCGTGGACCTGGGCGACCTGGAGGACTACGTCTCGTCGAACGACCTGGGGACCGCGGTGCTGCTGCGCGCGGCGGCGGGCCGGGTGGGGCACGTGGTGTACGCGAGCTCGATGGTGGTCTACGGCGAGGGCCGGTACGACTGCCCGGAGCACGGGCGCGTGGCGCCGCCCGCGCGACGGGCGGAGGACCTGGCCGCGGGCCGGTTCGAACCGCCCTGCCCGGTGTGCGGCGCTCCGCTGAACCCCGGCCTGGTGGGCGAGGATGCACCGCTCGACCCTCGGAACGTCTACGCCGCGACCAAGGCGCACGGTGAGGCGCTGCTCGGCGCGTGGGCGCAGGAGACCGGTGCGACGGCAACTGCCCTGCGCTTCCACAACGTCTACGGGCCGGGCATGCCGCGCGACACCCCGTACGCGGGCGTGGCGGCGCTGTTCCGGTCGGCGGTGCTGCGAGGCGAGGCGCCGCGGGTGTTCGAGGACGGGCGGCAGCGCCGCGACTTCGTGCACGTGTCCGACGTCGCGGCGGCGGTGCGGGCCGCCGTCGAACAGCCCCTGGGGGCCGGGGTGGTGACCCCGCTCAACGTCGGGTCGGGCGTGGTCACGACGGTGGGCGAGATGGCGCGGGTGACGTCCGGCCTGCTCGGTGGTCCCGAGCCTGTGGTGACGGGGCAGTTCCGGCTCGGCGACGTGCGGCACGTGACGGCGTCGAGCGAGGCGGCTGCCGCGGCGCTGGGCTGGCGGGCGCGCACGAGGCTGCGGGACGGTCTGGCGACGCTGGGGACCGGAGCCGCCGGCACGTGATCGGCCGGCACCGCGCGCGTGATCGGCAATTCGGTGCGTGATCGGCAGTTCGAGTTGCCGATCACGCACCAAACTACCGATCGGCCGGGTCGGTGACCGGGAGCCGGACCTCCACGTTGCAGCCGGCGTCCGTGCTGGACACGGCGACGCGGCCCCCGTGCTCGTCCACGACCCGGTCCACGAACGCGAGACCCAGCCCGGCCTCGCCCTTCGAGGCCCCGGTGCCCGATCCCTGGTAGCCGGGGCGGAACAGGTGCGGCACATCCTCGTCGGGAATGCCGCCGCAGGTGTCCTGGACGGTGACGCGCGCGACGCCGTCGGCCCGGGCGACGCCCACCACGACCCGGCCGCCACGCCCGCTGGACCGGATCGCGTTCGCGACGAGGTTGTCGAGCACCCGGCCCAGCTCGCCCGGGTCGCCCTGGACGGTCACCTCGTCCTCGATGCGCGCCTCCACGACCACGCCGCCCTCCGCCGCAGCGGGGGTCGCGTGCGCCAGGACGCCGCGGAGCACGTCGCCGACGTCGACCCGCTGAGCCTCCGGGCGCGCCGGCGGGGCATCGGACCGGGACAGCTCGCCCAGGTCCGCGATCATGCGCGACATGCGGTCCACCGCCGCCGCGATCCCGTCGAGGGCGGTCGCAGGCTCAGGGAAGACCCCGGCCCGCAGGCCGTCCGTCGCCGCCCGGATGCCGGCCAGCGGGGACAGCAGGTCGTGGCTCACGAAGCCGACGATCTCCCGGCGCGCGTCCTGCGCCCGCCGCTCCGCGTCGCGGGCCTCGGCCAGCCGGCCGCGGGTGGTCTCCAGCTCGGCCACGACCTGAGCCAGCTCGGCGGTGGCGGGGGCCGACGTCGGGCCGGGGTCCTCGGTGCCGTGCGCGAGCCGCCGTGCGCCGTCGACGAGGAGCCGGACCTCGCGCGCGACGTCCCGGCCGAGCGCCAGGGCGAGCACGACCGCGAGGACCGACGCCGTGCCGAGCACCAGGCGCACCACCGAGGCGTCGTGCGGGGAGAGGAACATCGCCGAGACGTTCACCGCGAGCGCCGCGACCACCGCCGCGAACGGGACCAGAGCCGCGAGGACCAGGGCGAGGACCAGCGAGACGCGGCGGGCCCAGCGGACCGCGGCGAACCCCACGAGCCCCACCGCGACGGCGCAGGCGGCGGTCACGAGGACCATGAACTGGACGTCGGTCATGACGGGCCTGCCGTCGTCGCCGCCAGCACGAGCGCGTAGCCCGCCCCGCGCAGGTTGACCGCGAGGCGAGGGTCCGCAGGATCGTCCTCGAGTTTTCGGCGCAGGCGGCGCACGTGCACCATCACCGTCGAGTCGTCGCCGAAGCTCCAGCCCCACACCCGGCGCAGCAGCTCGCCACGGCTGAAGGGGCGACCGGGCTGCAGCGCGAGGAAGTGGAGCAGGGCGAACTCTCGGGGCGTGAGCTCCACCGTGCGGCCGTGGTACGTGGCGGTGCGGGCGGCGCCGTCGACCACGAGCTCGCCCAGGTCCAGGCGGGTGGGCGGCGGCTCCACGTCGAAGGTGCCGCGACGCAGCAGCGCCTCGACGCGCAGGACGAGCTCCCGGGCGTCGAACGGCTTGGTCACGTAGTCGTCGGCGCCGGTCTCCAGGCCGACGATCCGGTCGTCGACCGAGCCCAGCCCGGACAGCAGCACGACCGGCGTCGCGTCCCCCTCGCGACGGTGCCGCGCGAGCATCTCCAGGCCGGAACCGCCGGGCAGTCGGACGTCGAGCACGACGGCGTCGGGCACCCAGTCACGCCAGGTCCGGTCCGCCTCTGCCGCGTCGGTGGCGGCCCGCGCCTCGTGGCCCGACGCCGAGAGGTGCGCCGCGACGCTGGAGGCGACGAGGACGTCGTCGTCCACGACGAGAACCTTCGTGGTCATGTCTGCACCCTAGTGCGGCGGTGCGCGGGCCCGGCCTGCCCGTGCGACCGGCAGTTCGTCGGATGATCGGCCGCCCGGGCTGCCGATCAACCGCCGCAAAGCCCGTGGGGGGGGGCGCGCCGGGGGGGCCCCCCCCCACCCCCCCCAACTGCCGGTCGGGCGGGGCTAGGCGCCGGGGACCGGGGGTACGGCGGCGGGAAGGTGCCGTGGAGGGGCCCGGGAGCCGTCAGGGAGCCGTCAGGTGCGCTGCCGTGTCGAGCGGGCGCCGCGCTCCGTAACGTCGAGACATGGCTGACCTCGCGTCCGTGGACCTGATCCTGCCGTGCCTCGACGAGGCCGACGGGCTCGCCTGGCTGCTGCCGCGCCTGCCGCGGGACGTGCGGGCGGTCGTGGTCGACAACGGGTCCGCCGACGGGTCGGCCGAGGTCGCCGCCGCGCACGGGGCGCTGGTGGTGCGCGAGGCGCGGCGGGGGTACGGGGCAGCCTGTGCGGCAGGGTTGGAGGCTGCTACGGCCGACGTCGTCGCGTTCTGCGACGCCGACGCCACCCTGGATCCGCTCGATCTGCCCCTCGTGACCGGGCCCGTGCTCAGGGGGGAGGCGGACCTGATGCTGGGGCGGCGCCGGCCGGAGCCGGGTGCCTGGCCGTGGCACCTGCGCCTCGCGAACGTCGAGCTCGCCCGCCGGGTACGCCGGCGCACGGGCCTGCAGGTGCGCGACCTCGGGCCTATGCGCGCCGCCCGGCGCGAGGCCCTTCTCGGGCTGGACCTGCGCGACCGCCGCAGCGGCTATCCCCTGGAGACGCTCGTCGCCGCCGCCGACCGGGGCTGGCTCGTCGCAGAGGTGGACGTCCCGTACTACCGGCGGCGCGGGCGGTCCAAGGTCACCGGGACGCCGCTGGGCGCCTGGCGGGCGGTCCGGGACCTGTCGGCGGTGCTGGCGGCGCCGGGCCCGGGCGTGCCCTCGGAGCCCGCGCCCGGCACGCGTCACGTGGTCGGTAGTTCGGTGGGGGGGGGGGGGGGGGGCCGGGCGGGGCCCCCCCCCCCCCCCCCCCCCCCCCCCCGGCGGGGGGCCCCCCCCCCCCCCCCCCGCGGC
>NZ_JBXTSN010000005.1:56860-193414 GCF_057158775.1 Antribacter sp. NEAU-D49
TGGTTTGTGTGGTGGTGTGGGGGCTCGCCCCCCCCCCCCCCCCCCCACCGAACCACCGATCACCCGGGCGGCGTTGCCGAGCCGCCCCGGACCGTCGTCGTCCTGGCCAAGGAGCCGGTGCCCGGGCGGGTCAAGACGCGGCTGGTGGGCGTCCTCACCGCCGAGGAGGCGGGCGACCTTGCCCGGGCCGCGCTCACCGACACGCTGGAGGCCGTCACGCAGGCCGCCCCCGAGAGCCGGGTCCTGGTGCTCGAGGGTTCCGCCGGGCCGTGGCTGCCGGAGGGGTTCACGGTGCTGCCCCAGGCACCGGGTGGGCTGGACCGCAGGATCGCCGCCGCGTTCGACGACGTGCTCGGGCCGGGCGGCTTCCCCGGTCCGGCGGTGCTGGTCGGCATGGACACGCCGCAGCTCGGGCCGGCGCTGGGCGCGATCGACTTCGCCGGTCACGACGCCGTCCTGGGTCGTACGCCCGACGGCGGCTACTGGTGCGTCGGCCTCCGCGCCCCCGACCCGGCGCTGTTCCACGGGGTGCCCATGTCCACGCCGGGGACGGGCGACGCCCAGCTCGCCCGCCTGCGCGACGCCGGGCTGCGGGTCCGGCTCCTCCCGCCGCTACGCGACGTCGACACCCTGGAGGACGCGGCCGACGTCGCGACGCTCGTCCCCGGCTCCCGCTTCGCGGCTGCCTGGGACGCGGTCACTACCGAGGTCGCGGGACGTGAACGCGCCAGACTGCTTCCAGGCACGCCTCAGGGCTCGGAGGCGGACCTGGAAGCAGTCTCGCGCGTTCACGCCGAGCCGAGCCCCCGTCGACGCCGCGGCCACGCGTGACCGCCCTGCCCGCCCGGGAACCCGGGCTCGTGAACCCGCTGGTGCTGTTCGAGGCGGCGCTGGCGGGGCTGCCGGTGCTCGCGGTCCACTCGTCCCGCGCCCATCCGGTCGACGTCGCCGCCTGGACCGCTGAGCGGGACCCTGTGGACGAGGCGGTCCTGGCCCGCTGCGAACCGCCGGTGCTCGACGTCGGCTGCGGGCCCGGCCGGTTCGCCGCCGCTCTGTCGGCCCGGGGAGTACCGGCGCTCGGGATCGACGTGTCCCGGGCGGCCGTGCGACAGGCGCGGGCCCGCGGGGCGGTGGCGCTGCGGCGGCCCGTCGAAGGCCCCCTCCCCGGCGAGGGCCGGTGGGGCACGGTGCTGCTCGCCGACGGCAACATCGGGATCGGCGGCTCGCCCCCGGACCTCCTCGCCCGGTCCCGCGACCTCGCCCGGCCCGGCGGTCTGCTCGTCGTCGAGGCCGACCCCGACCCGGACGCCGACGAGTCGGGACCGCTCGTGCTCCACGCCGCCGACGGTCGGCGCTCCCACCCCATGCCGTGGGCGCGGGCGGGCTCGCGGCTGCTGCGGAGGCTGGCCGCGCACCAGGGTCTCGCGGTGACGGAGGAGTGGACCCTGGCGGGGCGGACGCTCCTGTGCCTGCGGGTCCCCGTCTGACCCGAGTCAGCGGGCCGCCGCCCACACCGCTACGAGCGCGACGAGCAGGAGAGTCCCCAGTACCAGCACCGCCCCGCGGAGCACGGCCCGGAGGCGCGGCCCGCGTACCCGGCCGAGCACCACCCAGCCGAGGGCGAGGACCAGGGGGGCGAGGACGCCGTCGTGCAGCGCGACGCCGCCCGCGAGCCAGAGCGCCCACGGCGCCCACCACCGGACCGGGACCCAGGTCAGCGCCGACCAGGCGCCGTAGGCGAGCACGAGCAGGCCGGCCGTCACCGCCGTGACGCGGACCCAGCCCAGGGTGGCGGGGCCTGCGCCAGGTCCGCCCGGAGCGCGGCCCTTGCCGGGAGCACCCCCGCTCACGCCGCACCCCCCACCACGAGCCGCGCCACCCACTTGGTCTGGAGCACGCCGGGCCGGTTGGGCGCGATGATCCGGGCGGGGTACCCGTGGTCGAGCGCGAGGTCCTCGCCGTCGAGCCGGAGGGCGAGCAGCGTGTCCTCGTGGGCGACGTACGCGCCCGGCAGGTCGGACTCCCGGTACGACCCGCCGGCCTGAAGGCTCTCGACGTGCACCGGGTCGTCGGGGCGGCCGCCCGCGAGCGCGGCGAGGTCGCGCACGCGGACGCCGCCCCAGCGCGCCGTCGCGCTCCAGCCCTCGACGCAGGCGATGGGCAGCACGGCCTCGTGCTGGTCGAGCGCGAGCAGGTCGTCGCGGGACAGCCGGAGCGTGCCGCCCGGCCCGGTGAGCTCGAGCGTCCAGCCCGGGTCGGTCGCCGCCTCGACGACGCCCGCTCCCTGGGCGGTCTTGTTGACGGCCAGTCCTTGCGGCCCGGCCTCCGGGTCGCGCGGGGCCAGCACCGCGAGGGGCCGCAGCGGCCGCCAGGTCTGCCCGAGCGTGAGCGCGGTGAGCGTGAGCGTCGCCACGGCGACGGCGCCGAGGAACCCGCGCCGGGTGGTCGCGGCCTCGGTGGCCTCCCGCTGCCCGACGGCGTCCGCGCCGCCTTCCGGCACCGCGTCGCCTGCGGGGGCACCGTCGCCTGCGGGGGCACCCAGCGCCCGCACCACGACCGGCAGCTGGACGCCCACGTGAACGAGCACCGCCCCGAGCACGAGCCAGGACGTGGCGTAGTGGACTCGCGTGAACCCGAAGCCGAAGACGTAGAGCTGGAACACGTTCAGCACGCCTGTGACCACCTGGAATGCCGTCGCGGCGACCAGCAGCCCCACCGACGCCCGCTCCAGGCCGTGCCGCCACCCGGACACCACCGGCCGCACGAACAGCCGCGGGTAGACCGCGTAGAGCTTCGCGAGGAGCAGCGGCACGCACGCGAACCCGGCGGCCACGTGCAGCACTTGGGTGACCCGGTACGCCCAGGCGGGCTCGGGGCCGAAGGCCAGCCACGCCACCGGGTGCTGGTGCAGGTGCGAGAGCAGGCCGGTGACGAACAGGATCACGATCGCAGCGCCGAACCCGACGCCGACCCGTGCGACGACGCGCTCGTCGTGGACCGCCGACCGGAAGTTCTCGGGCCGAGGCAGCCGGGCCAGGGCACGGCGGACGGTGGTCACCACGGGGTCCTCAGGAACGTCTCGAGCAGGATCGCCGTGCCGCCCTGGGCGCAGAGCCAGGCGCGGGTGCGGCGGTCGCCGGCCGCGGACCCGGTGACGACGGCGGCCGCCGCGACCGCGACCCAGTAGGCGACCGGCAACCAGATCCGCTCGACCTCGCCCCGCTCGAACCCGATGAGGGCTCCGGCGACGGCGGCCCCGGCGGCGACCAGGACGATCCACCGGGCCGGGACGGGGAGGCTGCGCAGGCGAGTGAGCCCGGCGACCCCGGCCGGCCCGACGAGCGCGCCGAGCACGACGAGGTCGACCAGCAGGAAGTACAGGTACGGGCGGCCCGTGCCCGCGCCCGCCGCCCAGGCCACCTGGGTGGCGGCGATGCCGTCCCACAGCCAGAACCCGGCGAGGCCGCTCGCCACCAGCCCGCCGACGACCAGGAGCCCGGCCACGACGGTGGGCCACACGCGACGGGTGACGATCGGCACCACGAGGGCGAGCGCCCCCATGTGCAGCAGGCCGTAGGAGAGGAACGGGCAGGCGCCGAGCAGCAGCCCCGCTCCGACGGCGGCGGCGAGCCGAACCCCCGCACGAGGCGGTGCCGCAGGACCAGGGGGCGGTGCGCCGCCGTCGGGCAGCGGGGTCGAGGCCGGCGATGTCGACGCCACCGCCAGGAGCGCGACGCCCCAGGCCAGGACGCCGGCGAAGAAGGCGTCGGCGGAGGTGGCCACCCACAGCGCCGCGGGCGCGAGCACCAGGGCGGGCGCGGCGCGGCGGGCGACGTCCTCCGTGCCGCACAGCCGGCGGACGGTGATCAGCACGGCCGGAACCACCGACGCCCCCGCGAGGACGAACAAGGCAGTGGCCCAGCCGGGGCCGCCGAGCCCGGCCCGGTCGAGGCCCGCGAGCAGCAGGACGAGGCCCGGGGGATGGCCCTTGACGTGGATCGGATAGGCGAGGAGCTGGTCGGTGAACCCGGACCAGAAGGCCAGAGGGTCGGCGGCGGCGAGGGGGACGGCCGGCAGGTACTCGTGCCGGCCGGCCGTGGGCGCCACAAGGTCGGACCAACGCACCGAGGCGCCGAGAGCCGTGGCCCAGGCGGTGGTGGCGGCCCAGGCCCCGAGGAGGAGCCCACGCCAGGAGAGGCGGGCCGCCACCCGCGGACCGAACCGGACCACCGCGGCGAGCATCCCGACGGCCACGGCGGTGCCCAGCCCCACGCCGAACGACCAGTGCCCCACGAACGGCTCGGCTCCCGTGAGCAGCACAGCGTCCCCGCGCACGCGGAGCAGCACCGCCCACCCTGCGAGCACCGGGACGGCAACGATCCACACCACGACGGCCCGGACCTCTGCGCTCATACGTCCACAGTGCCAGCAGGCCAGGCCGCCGAGGCGGGCAGCGGACCTGACGGAACCCTGACGGCGACGTGTCCGCCACGTGGACCACCCCTGGCTCACAGAACGGTCGCCGGTATTCTGGGGACAACCATCCAGAGCGGTCGAGAGTCCTGGCTCGTCGACACCGCAGCAACCCGCCGACGGAAGCCTCCCGAGGACAAAGGTGCTAACGCCAGGTCCGATGGAGAGACTCATGGTCACAGAGGCATTCGCACACCCGTCACCCGGCCGGCGCCCCACGGTGTCGTTCGAGCTCATGCCGCCGCGCCGGCCCGAGGCCGCCCCGAACTTCTGGGAGACCGCCCGGCAGCTCGTCGCCGCCCGCCCCGACTTCGTGTCCGTCACCTACGGTGCGGCCGGGGGTGACCGGCAGACGGCGCGGCAGGTGGTGTCGACGCTCCTGGCAGGAACCCCGGTGCTGCCGGTCGCCCACCTCACCTGCGTGGGGGCGTCCCGCGAGGACGTCTCCGAGGTGATCGACGACTTCCTCGAGGCGGGCGTGCGGTCCTTCCTGGCGCTGCGGGGCGACCCGCCGCGCGACCAGCCCGACTGGCGCCCCCCGGCCGACGGCGTGCACTCCAGCATCGAGCTGGTGCGCCTGCTGCGTGAGGTGGAGGCGGCGCGCTGCGCGGCCGACCCGGGCACGGCCCTCCGCGGCGCCGCCCGGCCGCTGACCGTGGCGGTCGCGACGTTCACCGACGGGAACGCCGGAGCGGGCACCACCCGGGCGCAAGAGGTGGAACGGCTCCTCGAGAAGCAGGAGGCGGGGGCGAGCTTCGCCATCACCCAGCTGTTCTACGAGGCGGCGTCGTACGCGGAGTTCGTCGCGGACGCCCGGGCGGCCGGCGTCACGCTGCCCATCCTGGCGGGCATCCTGCCCACTACCGAGCCGCGGCGGCTGCGCCGGGTCGCCGAGCTCACCGGCGTGGCGGCTCCGGCGGCTCTCCTGCGCGAGCTGGACGCCCTGGACGATCCGGAGGCACAGCACGCGTACGGCATCGAGCGGTCGGTGCGGCTTGCTCAGCAGGTGCTCGAGGCGGGCGCGCCGGGGCTCCACGTGTACACGTTCAACAAGCACCGGCCGGCGCTCGACCTGCTCGCCGGGGTGGGGCTGCTGGCCCGCGCGGCTGCCTGACTCCGGGGCCGGACCATCCTCTAGCCAGCGGTTTCTCCGCCGCTCCGCTGTTCGCTCAGAGCGAACACGACACCTCTTGGCACTCACCGGGTGGGAGTGCTAATTCTGGTTCCGTAGCCGGGCGGCGGGGACGCAGCCCCGCCGCCGATTCGCGACGGTCCCGGACGGGCCGGGACCGAGTCGTCGTAGGAGGTGATGTGCGATGGCTACGCGGTGGGACCCGTTCCAGGAGATGGACCGGTTGTTCAACTCCTTGGCCACGACCACACGTGACTCGGCAGCGATGCCGATGGACCTGTTCCGCACCGGCGACCACTACGTTCTCGCCCTCGATCTTCCGGGGGTGGACCCGGGCACCATCGACGTGTCCGTCGAGGACCGCACCCTGACGGTGCGCGCCGAGCGGACCGCCCGCTCGGGCGACGACGTGCAGTGGCTGGTGCGGGAGCGCCCGGCCGGCACCTACGCCCGCCAGCTGACGGTGGGCCGTGGTCTGGCTCTCGACAAGATCTCGGCGTCCTACGCCGACGGTGTGCTGTCGCTGACGATCCCCGTGAGCGAGGAGGCCAAGCCCCGCAAGGTGGAGGTCTCCCACTCGGGCATGGCGACCCCGATCGAGCAGAGCAGCGGACAGCAGACCATCGAGGCCTGACCCGTCGGAGCCCCGGGTCAGGACCCGAGCACCTCGGGTCCACGGAACGGCCGGCCCGCCCGAGCGGCGGGCCGGCCGTTCCGCGTCCCGGGATGTCCTCCTTGTGACATCTTGAGAAATTCTTTTCGCAGGCATGGTCAGAACGTGGGTGAAAGTGGTACCTCTTCGGAGCACCATCTCCCGTCCACACGACCACCGGAGGCCTGTGTGTCCACCCGCCCCACGCACGACCACGACCACGACCACGAGCACGACCACGCCCTGAACCGCCGGGATCTGCTGCGCGGTGCCGTCGTGCTCGGCATCGGCTCGTCCACCGGCTTGATCTCCGCCGCTGTCGGCGCTGGTGCGGCCGCCGCCGACGAGGCAGTCGGCGCGGCTGCCACCCAGGCCGCCGGCCCGTCCGTCTGGCCCGCTCCCGACCCGTCCACCCAGGCCGCTCTCGACGCGACCGCTGCCGCTCCGGGCGTCCTGGTCGCCGCCCCGACCATCGCGAGCTGTGCCACCTGGGGCGCCGCCGCCCCGCGCGGCACCATCTCGACGGTCAGCACGGACCCCGACAAGATCCTGATCCACCACACGGCGTCCGGGAACGTCACCGACTACTCGCAGGCCGCGGGCTACCAGATCGCCCGCGACATCCAGCAGTGGCACTTCGCCAACGGCTGGGTCGACAGCGGCCAGCACCTCACGGTGAGCCGCGGCGGCTACGTCATGGAGGGGCGCCGGGGGTCGCTGTCCCGGCTCCAGACCAGCAACGGGATGGTCGTCGGCGCGCACGCCCCGGGCCAGAACGACAAGGCCATCGGCATCGAGAACCAGGGCACGTACACGAACGCGACGCCGCCCGCCGCGCTCTGGAACCGTCTGGTCCAGCTCTGCGCCTACATCTGCCAGCAGTACAGCATCGCGCCGTCGCGGATCTACGGCCACCGCGACTTCACCGCGACGGAGTGCCCGGGCGAGGCGTTCTACGCCCTGCTCCCGCAGCTCCGCACCGAGGTGGCCGCCGCCCTCGCCGGGACTGCCTGGTCCGTGATCGTGGACAACACCTCGGCCGGGTTCGCCGCCGGGGCGAGCTGGCTCACGTCCACGTACTCCGGCGAGCGGTACGGCGCCAGCTACCGGTACGCGACGCCCGCCGAGGTGAGCGACCTCGCCACCTACACCGCCACGATCCCGGCCGCGGGGCGCTACCGCGTGGAGGCCTGGTTCCCCGGCATCGCGGGCTACAACGCCTCGACGCCGTTCGTGATCAGCACGGGCAGCGAGACCACCACCGTCCGCGTCGACCAGTCCACGGGCGGCGGCGCCTGGCTCTCGCTGGGCACCTACGCCATGACGGCGGGAACCCGGCAGGTGGTGTCGGTCAGCCGCTGGACGTCGGGCACCGACTACGTGATCGCCGACGCCGTCCGCATCACCCGGGTCTGAACGCACCTCCCGGGTCCCCCGCCCCGAGTTGTCAGAAGCTCTCCGGCGTATGTGCCGGGGGGGGTGGGGCCAAAACGGCGGGGCGGGGGGGGGGGGGGGGGGGGGGGCGCTACTTCAGCGAGCCCGCCGTGAGCCCGCCCACCAGGCGTTTCTCGATGGCGAGGAACAGCAGCACCACGGGCACGATCGCCACCACCGACACCCCGAACACGTAGTGCCACGACGTCTCGTACTGGCCCACGAACTTGGTGAGCGCCACCGACAGCGGCTGGTTCCCCGCCGTGGACAGCACCACGAGCGACGCCGCGAACTCGTTCCACGACGCCACGAACGTGAACACGATCGCCGTCACGACGCCCGGCCACACGAGCGGCAGGTTGATCCGCGCCAGCACGGTGAACGTCCCGGCGCCGTCGAGCTGGGCCGCCTCGTCGACCTCCTTGGGGATGCCCGCGAAGAAGCTGTGCATGATCCACACGGCGAACGACAGGTTGAACGCGGCGTTCACCAGGATCATCGCCGCCCAGGTGTCGAGCAGCCCCACGGCGAGGAACTCCCGGAACAGGCCCGACGTGAGCACCGCCGGCTGCATCATCTGCGTGACGATGACGAGGAACAGGAAGACGTACCGGCCCGGGAAGCGGAACCGCGCCGTGTAGTACGCGGCCGGAAGCGCCACCGCCAGCACCAGCAGCGTGGCGCACACCGAGATCACCAGGGTGGAGACCAGGTTCTGCACCAGCGGCGTCTCGGGCGTGGACCACATGGTCACGTAGTTCTCCCAGTGCCACTCCACCGGGAAGTAGGTGGGGTCCACGGACCGGATCTGCGCCTTCGTCTTCACCGAGCCGAAGAACATGATCAGGTACGGCAGCAGGAACACCACGAGCACCGCGAGCCCGGCCGTCGTGCGCAGCACGACGGAGGCCAGCGGCACCTGGTCCGTGGTGTAGCGCCGCCGGCGCACGGTCCGCACGGGAGCGGTGCCCGACGGCGGCCTGGCCGCCTCGGTCATGACGGCCACCTAGACCTCCTCGAGCGGGCGGACGACCCGCAGATAGACCGCGACGATGGCTACCACCAGCACGAAGGCCACCACGGACAGCGCGCTGGCGAGGTCGATCCGGTGCTGGTTCTGCATGTACTTGAAGATCATCGTCATCACGGTGTCGGCGTCGTAGCCCGGGATGGACCCGGTCATGACCCGGAGGATCGGCAGCGAGTTGAAGACGTTGATGATGTTGATGAGCACGGCGACCGCCAGCGCGCTGCGGAGCTGGGGCAGGATCACGCCGAAGTAGGCCCGCACGGGCCCGGCGCCGTCGATGCGCGCGGCCTCGACCGTCTCCCCGGGCACCGTCTGCAGCCCGGCGAGGATCGTGTAGGTGGTGAAGGGCAGCGAGACGAAGACCGCCACCGCGATGGCCCATGCGAACGCCGTGCCGGGGTTGCGCGTCCAGCCGAAGCCCTCCGGCCGGTCGATCAGCCCGATGTCGACGAGGAACGCGTTGATGATGCCGAAGTAGGGCTCGAGGCCGTAGTGCACCACGAGGGTGGTCATCACGACGCTGGCCGCCCACGGCACCACCACCGCCATGCGGACGAGCCGCCTGCCGGGGAACGCCTTGTCGAGAAGCTGCGCGAGAGCGAGCGAGATCACGACCGTCAGCCCCACCACCACCACGACCCACACCAGCGTGCGCCCGACGATGGGCCAGAAGTAGGGGAATGCGAAGACCTCCGCGTAGTTCGCGAGGCCGACCCCGCCCCGGTCGACGCCGCTCTGGCTGATGTCCCGGGTGCTGTTCCCGATCATGAGACCGATCGGGAACAGCACCACGAGGACGATCAGGGCCAGGGCGGGTCCGATCCAGGGCAGAGCCCGGAGGAACGCCCTCATGGCCGTCAGCCCGCGTCGACCTGGGCCTGGATCTCCGCCAGCACGTCGGCGGCGGGCTTGCCGGTGGCGAGCTGGCCGAAGAGCGCCTTGAACGCGGAGTCCGCGGCGGACCACTTCGGGTTGGCGTTCGGGTAGAACTGGGCGTCGGGCAGCACCGCCAGGAACGGGGCGAGCGCCTCCTCGTCGGCGAGCGCATCAGCACCCGTCTTCGTGGTGGGCAGGAAGCCTTCGGCCTGGACCCACGGCACGTACACGTCGGCCGCGTAGAAGTAGTCGAAGAACGCGGTGACGGCCTCCTGCTTGTCCCCGTCGTTCTGGAACGCCATGAGGTGGTCGGCCACGCCCAGCGTGAACGGGCTGCCGTCCTTCGTGGGGATCGGGTGGACCGAGTACTCGAGCGCGGGGTTGTTCTCGGCGATCTGCCCCACGGTCGGCGGGAGGCCCACCTGCATGCCGATCTTGCCCTGGACGAAGATGTCGAGCAGCGGCGTGCGGTCGGTGGAGCCGGCGTCGGCCTGCGTGGCGCCCTCCGCGACCATCCGCTGGACGAACTCGGCGGCCGCGAGGTTCTCCGGGGTGTCGATGGTGATCTCGTCGGCGTCGCCGAAGGTGCCGCCGCCGCCCCACAGCCACACCGCCGCCTCCGCCTGGGCCTCCTCCGACCCGAGCGGCATGCCGTACCCGGCCACGCCGCCGCCGAGGGCGGAGACCTTCTTCGCGGACTCGAGCAGCTCCTCCCAGGTGGTCGGCACCTGTGCGCCGGCCTGCGCCAGGAGGGCGTCGTTGACGAAGAGCGCCCGGGCCGACGCGATGAACGGCAGCCCGTAGGTCACGCCGTCCACCTGCGCGTTGGCCAGGAAGCTGTCCTGGAAGTCGGCGTAGGTCTCGTCCGAGGTGACGTCCTCGACCGGGTACAGCAGCTCGTCGGCCGCGAAGCCGGCGAACGGTCCGCCGTTGTAGATGTCGGGAGCCTGACCGCCCTGGATCTTGGTGGCGATGACGCTCTCGAGGTTGTCCCACGACTCCACCTGGAGGTTGACAGTGATGTCCGGGTTCTCGGCCTCGAACCCGGCGATCACGTCTTCCCAGAGGCCCTGCGTCGCGTCGGAGTAGCTGGGGACGAGCAGGTCGAGGGTGGCCCCTCCGTCACCGCCCCCGTCGTCGGTGCCGCCGCCGAAACCGCAAGCGGTGAGTCCTGTCGTGGTGACCAGCGTGATCGCGATGATCGCGCCGGCTCGCCTGGTGTGCCGCACGTGTGCCCCTTGTCGCCGGTCCTGACGAATTTGCGCCCGATCCGTACTTTCCTATCGAGGGCACGATGCTGGCGCACGCCGACACTCCGGTCAAGACCTCACCAAAAAAGGGAAAGCGCCGTCCCTGGGGTCCGCAGACCTCGGGGACGACGCTCGAATCACTCGGCCTCGGCGACAGAGACCGCGAGTCCTCAGCGCTCGCGCGCGCCCACCATGGGCAGGCCGAAGGCGAGCGCCACCGCGACGATCCCGCCCACGAACAGGTACGGCCCCACAGCCACGTCGCGGGAGGCGCCGATGCCGATCAGCGCGAGACCGGCGAGGAACAGGACGAAACACAGGACCACGCGGACGAGCAGGACCGGCGTCGGCTCCTGCTTCTCGCGGCGGGCCACCTCGAAGTTGCTCATGGCACAACCGTAGCGCGGGCCGTGGCACGCATCACCCGCCACCCCCCTGGAACCCACGGCGCGGCCTTCATAGAATCGATTCGATGCCTTCCACCCCGCCGTTCTCCGGCACCGCCCTGCCCGTGGACCCTCGAGTCTCCCGCGCCCGCTGGTCCCTCATGGCGCTCTTCGTCCTGTTCGGCGTGACCCAGACCAGCTGGATGAGCCGGCTGCCCTCCATCCGCGAGGGTCTCGGCGTCTCGTCCGCGGAGCTGGGCGCGTTCCTCATCGTCGGAGCCGTCGGCGCCCTCGCCGCGGTCACCACCTCCGGCGCCGTCATCACCCGCTTCGGCAACCGCGCCACGCTCGTCTTCGCCGCCTCGGGCAACGCGGTCGGCTACTCCCTGCTCGCCGTGGGCGTCGCCCTCGGCAGCGTCCCCGTGTTCCTCGGCGGCGTGCTGCTCAACGGCATCTGCGGCGCCCTCATGAACACGCCGATCAACCTCGGCGCCGCGCTCGTGGAGCAGCGCCTCGGCCGCACCGTCCTGCCCCACTTCCACGCCGGCTTCTCGATCGGCGCCGCCGTGGGCGCCCTGGTCGCCGCCGCGTTCGCCGCCGCGCAGGTCCACGTCTCCGTGCAGGTGGCGATCGTCGCCGTGGCCGTCACCGTCGCACGTGGCTTCCTGATCGGCCCCGCGACCGCCCTCTCGGCCCGGCCCGGCCGCCAGACGGGCGTCCCCGAGCCCAGCCCGCGCCGTGGTGCCGGACTGCGCGCGGCCCTGGGCGCGTGGCGTGAGCCCCGCACCCTCCTCATCGGCCTGGTGCTCCTCGCCGGAGCGCTCTCCGAGGGTTCGGCGGGCAACTGGCTCGCCATCGCCGTGGTGGACGGCTTCGCGGTCCACGAGGCCGTGGGCGCCGTCGCGTACGGCACCTTCGTGGGCGCCATGACGGTGGTGCGGCTGGGCGGCACCCGCCTGCTCGACCGGTTCGGACGCGTGGCGGTGCTCCGCGCGTCGGGAGTCTCCGCCCTGGTCGGGCTCGGCCTGTTCGGCCTCTCGCCGGATCTCTGGTGGGCCTGGGCCGGCATCCTCCTCTGGGGCGTGGGCTCGGCTCTCGCGAGCCCGGTCGCCATCGCCGCGGCGTCGGACGAGCCGATCCACGCCGCCGCGCGCGTGTCCGTCGCGACGTCGTTCTCCTCGATCGCGCAGATCTCCGCACCGCCGCTCCTGGGCCTCCTCGCGGACGCGATGGGCGCCCGTCACGCTCTGCTCGTGATCTGCGCGGCCATGGTGCTGAGCCTCGCGGTCGCCGGCCAGGTCCGCCCCGTCGCGCCGTCGGGCGCCGACACCGGTGCGGGCGCGGGCGGCGACCAGCCGGGCGCCTCACCGGCCCAGGCTCCGCGGCCCGACGACGCGGCACCTGCTCCCGTCGCCGCCTCACCCGACGCCCCGCTCGCCCAGGCCGAGGCGGACGCCCTCGCGGGCCGGTCGGAGCGCGTACCGGCTGGCGTCTAGCCGGGACGGACATCCGGGTGATCTTGGGCATTTCCGGGAGCCGTTATCAAATCTTCACCCGGGATTGCAGGGGTGTTCGCCCTCAGCGAACATCGTTGCCCCGAGAAGTCACTACCATCCGTTCGTGAGCACTGCCACCTCAGCCTTCGACCAGCGTCCCGCCCGCGTCCGCACGGACTGGGGGCTCTCCGGCGCCCTCGCCCTCACCGCAACCGGCGCCCGGTCGTCGCTGGTGGTCGTGATCGACGTGCTCTCGTTCTCCACGTCGGTGACGGTGGCCTGTGAACAGGGGTCCGGCGTCTACCCGTTCCCGTACCACGACCCCGCGGGCGCGGCCCGGCTCGCCCGCACCATGCGCGCCGCCCTCGCCGGGCCCCGCTGGGAGCAGGGCCTCAGCATCTCACCCGCGTCGCTCCTGGACCTCGACGCCGAGCGACTGGTGCTCCCCGCACCCAACCCGTCGGCAATCTGCCACACGATCGCGAGCCGGGGCGCCCTGATCATCGTGGGCTCGCTGCGCAACGCCACGGCGGTCGCCGGGCTCGCCGCGGCGCACCTCGCCGCGAACGACGCCCACGACGTGGTGCTCGTCCCCGTGGGCGAGCGCTGGCCGGACGACACCCTGCGCCCCGCCCTCGAGGACAACCTCGCGGCCGGCGCCATCGCCGCCCGCCTCACCGACATGATGGACGACGACGTCACGCGCCTCTCCCCCGAGACCGCCGCCACCGTCACGCTGTGGCGCGGCACCAGCGACGCCGCCGACACCATCGGCGGCACGGGCAGCGGTCGCGAGCTCATCGAGACCGGCTTCGTGGACGACGTGACGATCGCGTCCCAGCTCGACGCCACCGACGTGGTGCCGGTGCTCGTGGACGGCGCGTTCGTGCCCCTGGGCCACCGCATCGCGGCAGCCCGCGCGGCCCGCCAGGTCGTCCCGGCCTGACAGGCCCGGCCGGGGCGCGACCTACGGGGCCAGGTGGCCCTCGATCGCCGTCACGATCGGCAGGTCACCGTCCAGCCAGTCGACAGCGCCGAGCTCATCGCGGGCGAGCCACCGCAGCTCGTCGTGCTCCACGAGCGGCGCCGGGTCGCCGTCGGCCACCCGGGCGAACCAGAGCCGCATGACGTGCCGGGCGGTGATGTGCCACGCGCCGTCGTCCGGGCCGGGAACCTCGTCTCCGAGCTCGACACCGACGCCCAGCTCCTCGCGGAGCTCGCGGTGCAGGGCCTGGACCGGCGACTCGCCGCCGTCCACCTTGCCGCCCGGGAACTCCCACCGGCCGGCGATCTCCGCAGGGCGCGCGCGCCGCGCGGCCAGGAGCCGGGTGGGCCGGGACAGGTCGTCGACGATCGCGGCGGCGACCACGAGACGTCGGGCAGGCATCCCGTGAGTCTGCCACCGCGCCTCCCCGGACGCGACGACGGCACCCGGCGACAGGATGTCGCGGGTGCCGTCCGAGATGCTGCGCCCCGGTTTGCTCAGTAGAGTCCCATCCGACGCGCCATCGCCACGGCCTCGGCCCGGGTGGACACGCCGAGCTTCTTGTAGACGCTGCGGACCTGGGACTTCACCGTGTTGCGCGTGACGAACAGGCGGTTGGCGATCTGCTCGAGGGTCACGTCCTCGGTCAGGTTCGACAGCACGACCTGCTCCCGACGCGTCAGCGTGGGGAAGACCGGGTTCAGCTCGATGGCACTCATGGGGCTCCTCCTCTGCAGCGGCCGGGACTGGGGTCCGGCCGAACGGTTGCTGCTATGAGGTAGGAGTGACGTGGATCGCGTTCATGACGCGATCCGCGGAGAATTCTCTGCCTGAGTCAGAAACTGGGCCCGCGCTCCCTGGGCCCGCGTCAGTGACCGGTGTGCTGCGCGTACTCCTCGGCGGTGAGCAGCTGCCCCTCCGAGCTGACCTCCACCTTGAAGAGCCAGCCGGCACCGAACGGGTCGGCATTGACCACTGCCGGGTCGTCGATCGCCGCCTGGTTGACCTCGACGACGGTGCCCGACACCGGCGAGTACAGCTCCGAGACCGACTTCGTGGACTCGATCTCGCCGATGACGGTGCCCGCCTCGACGGAGGCACCCACGGCGGGCAGCTCCAGGTAGACGACGTCGCCGAGCGCCTCGGCAGCGACGGACGTGACGCCCACGACGGCGGGAGTCGACGTGTCGACCCACTCGTGCTCGACGGTGTAGCGCAGGGCGGCGGGGAACTCGGCCATGATGGCTCCTCGGTTCAGGGGTTCAGTTCTGGGGACGACGGTAGAACGGCAGCGGCACGACGACGAACGGTTCGGTCCGCCCGCGCACGTCGACGGCGAGCTCGGTGCCCTCCGCGGACAGCTCGGGCGTCACGTACGCCATGGCGACGGGGTAGCCGAGGGTGGGCGACGGCGCGCCGGACGTGACGGTACCCACCGGCGTGCCGGACCCGGGAGCCAGGACGGGGTACCCGGCGCGCGCGGGCCGCTTGCCGAGCCCGCGCAGACCCACGAGCACCCGTGACGGCGCCGAGTGCCGACGCGCCTCGAGCGCGGCCCGGCCCACGAAGTCGGCCTCCTTGTCGAGGCGGACGACGCGGCCGAGACCCGCCTCGTACGGCGTGGTGGTGGTGTCGAGCTCGTGGCCGTAGAGCGGCATGCCCGCCTCGAGGCGCAGGGAGTCGCGCGCGGACAGGCCCGCGGGCACCAGCCCGAGGGGCTCGCCCGCGGCGAGCAGGGTGCGCCAGAGCACGGCGGCCGACGACGACGGGACGAACAGCTCGAAGCCGTCCTCGCCGGTGTAGCCGGTGCGGGCCGCGAGGGCGACGACCGAGCCGCCGTCGCCCACCGTCAGGGTGACGGGCGCCGCCGCGTAGTACTTCATCGAGTGCACCGTCGCGACGTCGTCACCCGTGACGAGCCCGGCCACGATGTCCTCCGCCCGGGGTCCCTGCACGGCGATCAGAGCCGTCTCGTCCGACCGGTCCTCGACGACCGCGTCGAACGCCGCGGACCGCTCCAGGAGCTCGCGGGCGACGAGCGGAGCGTTGCCCGCGTTCGCCACCACGAGGAACTCCTCGTCACCGGTCCGGTAGACGATGAGGTCGTCGAGCACCGCGCCATCCTCCGCGCAGATCATCGAGTACTTGGCCCGGCCCACCGCGATCGCGGCGGCCGACCCCACCAGAGCGTGGTCGAGCGCGGCCGCGGCGCCGGCGCCACGGACCCAGATCTCGCCCATGTGGGACAGGTCGAACAGCCCGGCCGCCTCGCGAACCGCACGGTGCTCGGCCAGGTCGCTGGTGTACCGCAAGGGCATCAGCCAGCCGCCGAACCCGGTCAGCGACGCACCGAGCGCCTCGTGCTCGTCGTGCAGCGGGGTCTTCTTGTCCATGATCGGCTCTCTCTCGGCTGCGGAGGTCACTCGGCGAACGCCTCGACGGGCGGGCACGAGCACACGAGGTTGCGGTCGCCCTTGGCGCCATCGATCCGGCGGACGGGCGGCCAGTACTTGGCGGCCCGCAAGCCGGGCACGGGGAACGCAGCCACGTCGCGCGAGTACGGCTTGTCCCACGCGTCCGACGTGACGGCGGTCGCGGTGTGCGGGGCGTTGCGCAGGGGCGAGCCCTCCACGGTCCACGTCCCGGCAGCGACCGCGTCGATCTCGCCGCGGATCGCGATCATGGCGTCGACGAACCGGTCCAGCTCGGCCAGGTCCTCCGACTCCGTGGGCTCCACCATGAGCGTCCCGGCCACCGGGAACGACAGCGTCGGCGCGTGGAAGCCGTAGTCGATGAGCCGCTTGGCCACGTCCTCGGCCGTCACACCGGTCTGCGCGGTGATCTGCCGAAGGTCGAGGATGCACTCGTGCGCCACGAGCCCACTCGGACCGGTGTAGAGCGTGGGGAAGTGGTCGGCGAGACGGGAGGCCACGTAGTTCGCGGTGAGCACCGCGGTCTTGGTCGCCTCGGTGAGCCCGTCGGCCCCCATCAGGGCCACGTACGCGTACGAGATCGGCAGGATCCCGGCGCTCCCGAAGCGGGTCGCCGACACCGGGGCCACAGTCTCACCGTGCGTGGCGCCCGGCGTCGGGTCTCCGGGCAGGAACGGCACCAGGTGCTCGGCCACAGCCACCGGGCCGACGCCGGGACCGCCGCCACCGTGCGGGATGCAGAACGTCTTGTGCAGGTTGAGGTGCGACACGTCGCCGCCGAACTCGCCCGGACGAGCCAGCCCGACGAGCGCGTTGAGGTTGGCGCCGTCGATGTAGACCTGGCCGCCCGCCGCGTGGACCAGGTCACAGACCTCCCGCACGTGCTCCTCGTAGACGCCGTGCGTGGACGGGTAGGTGATCATGATGCCCGCCACCTGCGGACCGTGCTGCTCCAGCTTGGCGCGCAGGTCGTCCAGGAGCACCTCGCCGTCGTCGGCCGTGGCGACCACGACGACGCGCAGGCCCGCGAGCGCCGCCGACGCCGCGTTGGTGCCGTGGGCCGACGCAGGGATGAGCACGATGTCGCGACCCGCCTCGCCGCGCGACGCGTGGTACGCCTTGATGGCGAGCAGGCCCGCGAACTCGCCCTGAGACCCGGCGTTGGGCTGCACCGAGACCGCCGCGTAGCCGGTGATCTCGGTGAGCTGGGCCTCGAGGTCGCTGATGAGCTCGGCGTAGCCGCGGGTCTGGTCCGCGGGTGCGAACGGGTGGATGTTCGCGAACTCGGGCCAGGAGATGGCTTCCATCTCGGCGGTGGCGTTGAGCTTCATGGTGCACGAGCCGAGGGGGATCATCGTGCGGTCGAGGGCGAGGTCCTTGTCGCTGAGGGTTCGCAGGTAGCGGAGCATGCTGGTCTCGGAGCGGTGCTTGTGGAAGATGGGGTGCGTGAGGTATTCCGTTGTCCGGGTCACCTCCGCGGGGAGGTCGGGCGATGTCGGCTCGCCGCCTCGCTCACGCGCCTGGCTCGTTCCTCGCGCAGGCGCTCCGCTACGGCTTGACGGCGTCGAGCCGACATCACCCGACCTCCCCGCTTCCTGCTGCGTCGCACCTTGCAGGGTGGTGGTGAGGGTGGTGAGGACTGTGTTCACGTCGTGGGCGGTGGTGGTCTCGTCGCAGGCGATCTGGACGTGGTTCTCGTCCGCCAGGTAGAGGTTGTAGCCCGCGTCCGCTGCTGCCCTCACCAGGTCCGCTGCCTTGCCGGGGGCCTCGATGCGGATCGTGTCGAAGAAGATCTCGTGCTCGATGGCGATTCCTGCTTCGCGCAGGCCGTCTGCCAGCGTTTTCGCGTGGGTGTGGACCCGGGTTGCGATCGCCTTCAGGCCCTCGGGGCCGTGGTAGACGGCGTACATGCTGGCCACGATCGCGAGCAGCGCCTGCGCGGTGCAGATGTTGGACGTGGCCTTCTCGCGGCGGATGTGCTGCTCACGGGTGGCCAGGGCCAGGCGGTAGCCGGCGGCGCCGTCGACGTCGACGGAGACCCCGACCAGGCGGCCGGGGAGCTGGCGCTCCAGACCCTTCTTCACGGCCATGTAGGCCGCGTGCGGGCCGCCGTAGAACAGCGGCACGCCGAACCGCTGGGCGGAGCCCACCGAGACGTCGGCGCCGAGCTCGCCCGGCGAGGTGAGCAGCGTGAGGGCGAGCAGGTCGGTCGCGACCGTCACCAGCGCCCCGGCGGCCTTGGCCTCGGCAACGACGCCGCGCGCGTCCAGGACCCGCCCCGACGCGCCCACCTGCTGCACGACCAGGCCGACCATGGTGCCGGGAGGCAACGCACCGGCGTCGGACACGGTGGCCAGCGCCTGCTCCAGACCCTGGGAGAGGTCCGCGACCACCACGGGGAGGCCGATGGCCTCCGCGCGGCCGCGCGCCACGGCCAGGGACTGCGGGAAGAGGTCGGCGTCGAGGACGACGTACCCCTCGGCAGCGCGGGAGACGCGCCACATGAGGGCGACGGCCTCGGCGACGGCGGTCGCCTCGTCGAGGAGGGACGCGTTCGCGATCTCGAGCCCCGTGAGGTCCTCGACGGCGGTCTGGAAGTTGAGGAGGGCCTCCAGGCGACCCTGCGAGATCTCGGGCTGGTACGGCGTGTACGCGGTGTACCAGGCGGGGGACTCGAGGACGTTGCGCCGGATGACAGGCGGGGTGTGCGTGCCGTAGTAGCCGAGGCCGATCATCTGGCGCTTCACGACGTTCTTGCCCGCGACCTCGCGCAGGTGAGCCAGGACCTCGGCCTCGCTGCGGGCGGCCGGGAGATTCAGCGGCCGGTCGGTCCGGATCGTCTTCGGCACCGCCGTGTCGACCAGGGCGTCGAGCGAGTCGTAGCCCAGCTGGTCCAGCATGGTGCGGACCTCGCGGCCGCGGGGCCCGAGGTGTCGGTCGGCGAAGACGTCGGGGTTGTACTGGGTCACGACGGGCTCCTGGCTCTCCGGAACGAGGTCCGAGACGGCGGGGTCGGGTACGAAGCCCTCCCCGCTCTGTCATCGGACACTGTGCCCGTCTGCGGACACCGCGTCGACCTGAGAGTTTTGCCGGTCCGTCGTGTGCTCCGTGAGGAGGACGGGACGCGCCGGCTTGCACCGTCGGTGGGCTCCGGCACGCTGCGCGTACGGGAGCCGCTTTCCAGAGTTGCCTCGCCATGACGGTACGTGGGCCTGAGAGATTCCCGGGGAGGTCTTGCTCCTTCGGCGCCGGCCCGGGCCCTGGTGGGCTCGGCCGGACTCTCCCGTCGCGGTTCTGGCGGCATGAAGTTGTGGGCACATCCTAGCGGCCGCCGCGATCCGCTCCCGTCGAGACAGTCACCTCGTCCGGTGCACCACGACCTTGCTCACCATCGCCAGCCGCTCCACGGTGCGGATGAGCGCGTTCGCGCGTCGCTCCCCCGCCCGGAAGGCGAGGGCGACGGTGCCCAGCCGGCCGGCGTGCTCCTGCGTCGCGACGGAGTCGACGGCGACGCCGCGGGTGGCGAACACCGCCGTCAGGGTGGCGACGATGCCGACCTGGTCGGCCCCCACCACCTCGACGTCCACCTCCCAGGTCTGCGTCCCGTGCGGCGGGACCTCGGCGGTCCCGGCCGCCGGCGCCGACGCCGTGCCCGACGTCCGGGCGGACCCGGAGACCTCGGGCCGCACCGGGAGCAGCGACGTGAGCATCGCGTCGATCCCGTGCCCGGACGCGGCGAGCAGCCGTTCCTCGTCCGGCTCCAACGGGTCGAGCAGCACCTGCGTCCAGCCCTCCGGGCCCAGGACCACAGGAACGCCCTGCACCCGGCCGGGTAGCGGCTCGCCGTCGGACAGCAGGACCTCCCCCTCCAGCGCGACCTGGCCGGCCACGACGATCTCCCGCCCGTCCAGGAGCGTGCGCACCAGGTCGACGGTGGCGCCCGCCGTCCCGGTGGGCGTCTTCGCGCCGCTCTGGTGGGTCATGGTGGGCCGGGCGACCATGCGGACGTCGGGCGGCAGCACGTCCACCTCAGCGAACGCGGCGCCGATGTCGCGCGCGGCGAGGGCGTTGAGCCCATCGACCGCCGTCGACACCTCGTCCGCGAACGTGTCCAGGCTGCGTCCACGACGTAGGGCAGCCACCGCCGTCCGCCGCTCCGCCTCGTCCAGGCCCGCGATCCGTACCGTCGACCACAGCGGCACAGCGCTCAGGCCGTGCATGCCGCCCGCGAAGCCCGACACCCGGTGACGCCGGACGCCGAGCGAGAGGGCGATCTCCCGCCGGAAGCGCAGCGTGTCGAGCCAGGCGCCCATGCCGATCACCCGGTGCCTGCCCAGGGCGTCGGCGAACACCGCCACTCCCAGCTCCACCGGGTTCGACACGACGATCACGACCTCGTGCCCCGAGCCGTGCCGCGCGAGCGCGTCGGCGTACGCGGTGAACCCTGCGAGATTGTCGGCCGCGAGCCGCGCCCGGTCCATGCTGGCGCCCACCCGCGCGGGGGCGGTCGCGCCGGCGGCGACCACCACGACGTCGGCCACCACGTCCTCCGGCGAGAGCGCTACGTCGAGGAGCGGGGCACGCTCGTCGAAGGCGTCGACCAGGTCGGTGCGCAGGCCGTGGACCGCGCTCCCGCTCGCCCCGTCGCGCCGGCCGACCAGCTGCAGCCGCGACGTCGGGGACAGCACCCCGTGGGCGATGAGCTGCGTGCAGACCTGCCGGCCCACGTCCCCTGTTGCTCCGAGCACCGCGACGTCCATGACCTGAGCGTACGTCGGGGCTGTGCGGCCCGGCCGGCCGCCGGAGCCGCGCCCCGAGCAGGCGCCTGCCCGTGTGATCGGCAGTTTGGTGCGTGATCGGCAGTTCGAACTGCCGATCACGCACCGAATTGCCGATCAGGCGACGGTCACTCCCCGCGATAGGTTCGCGCTCATGTCGACTCCGACGACGGGCGACCGGTCCCGGGTCATCCTCATGTGCGGGCCGGCGGGCGCCGGCAAGAGCACGTTCGCCAAGGCGCTCGAGGGCCGGGGCTTCGTCCGCCTCTCGATCGACGCCGAGCTGTGGCGGCGGGGCGTGCGCGGCGCGGTGCCCGACGACGAGCGCGACGCCGCCCAGCGCTTCCTCGAGGACCGGCTCGCCGAGCTGGTCGAGGCTGGTCGCGACGTCGTCGTCGACTCGTCGTTCTGGCGGCGCGCCGACCGTGACCACTACCGGGAGCTCGTCACCCGGTACGGCGGCGCCTGCGAGCTCGTGTACTTCCAGGTCGCGCGCGAGGAGCTACACCGCCGGATCGCGCGACGGAACACCGGGACGGGCGCCGACTCCGTGCACGTGGACGCCGCGACGCTCGACCGGTACATCGACGGCTTCGAGGTCCCGACGCCGGACGAGGCACCGGTCGACCCACGCGACGTCGTCTGAGGCCGGGTGCGCCAGGCCCCCGCCGCGCCGCGCCCCGCGCTCAGGCCAGCTCCAGACTCCTCGCCACCGCCACCATCTCGTCCACCACCGCCTGCACCGCCGGACCCGGCTCGTGCCGCGACGACCGGTGCCGCACCACGAGCCGGCGTGAGCCCAGCCCCGGCAGACCCACGACGGTCACGCCGGGTGCCACCTCGCCCTGGAGCGCGAGCGCCGGCAGCATCGCGACGCCCTGCCCGGCGGCCACGAGGGCCAGTGCGGTGTCGAAGTCGTAGTAGGCGTGCCGGGTCGTGAACGACGTGCCGAGCGTCCGCGCGAGCCGGCGCAACGCACGCTCCGCGGCGGTGCCGGACTGGGGCGCCACCCAGGCGACGTCGGTCAGGTCGTCGATCCGCTCGGGCGTAGGCCCCGCGGCCGGGACCACGACGCGCCACGGCTCCTCGAGCAGCGGCACGTCGTGAGCACCACGGGGCGCGGGCGCGTCCACGTCGACGTCGCGCTCCAGCACGACGGCGTCCAGGTCGCCCGCGCGCAGCATGCGGAGGGAGTCGCTGGGGTCGTGCTCACGGACGTCCACCACGATGCCCGGGTGCCGCTCGGCGAGCGGGCCCAGCATAGGGGCGACCACGGCGCGGATCCCGGTCTGGAAGGACCCGATGGCGACCCGGCCCGTGACGTCCTCGCCCAGGGCGGCGATGGCCTGCCGGGCCTCCACGAGCTCCGCCTCGATGCGCTCGGCCGCCTCGGCGAGCACCCGGCCGGCCGGGGTCAGCGTGACGCCGCGCGGCCCGCGCTCCAGCACGTCGATGCCCTCCTCGGCCTCGAGCCGGGCGATCTGCTGCGACACCGCGGAGGGCGTCAGCCGGAGCACGTCGGCCGCCGCGAGGACGCCGCCCGCGCGGTGGACGGCGAGCAGGAAGGCGAGGCGCCGGGGGTCGGTTGCCATGTAGCGATGCTACATGGTCCGTGCAGGATCATTCGATTGTGCTGAACGCATGGTTGAGTCACCATAGTGGTGGCGCCGGACCGGTTTCACTCCTCCTCAGGGCCGGCGCCCACACTCTCCCTACCGCACGTCGCCCCTGGAGCCCTTGTCATGTCCTCGCTCACCCTCGTGGTCACCGCGCTCGGCTGGGTCGGCGCCGTCGCCGGCGTCCTGGCGTACGCCATGGTGAGCAGGGGGCGCTGGCGCCCTGACTCGCTCGCCTTCCAGCTCACCAACCTCTCGGCCGCGGGCACGATGATGCTCGTCGCCGCCGTGAACGGCGTCTGGCCGTCAGCCGTGGCGAACCTGGCGTGGGTGCTCATCGGCGGTGCCGCCGTGGCGGCCATGATCCGGTCCCGGCGTCGCGCGCAGGCCCCGGCGCACTCGCCGTCCGCCGCCGAGGTGGCATAGGCAGTTCTGCCCCTGGCGAGGACCCGGTCCTGCCGGGAGACTCGGGGCATGATCCGCCTCGCCACCTTCAACGTGCAGCACGGCCGTGGCGCCGACGGCGTCGCGGACCCCCGCCGTCTGGCGCGCGCGGTCGCCGCGCTCGACGCCGACGTGGTGGCCCTGCAGGAGGTGGACCAGGCCCAGTCGCGCTCCGGCTGGGCCGACCTCACCCTCCTCGCCGCAGAGGCGTCGGAGGCTGCGGACCATCGCTTCGTGCCCGCGGTGGCCGGCCCGGTGGGCAGGTGGGGTGTCCGGCGCCGGGCGCGCGGCGACGAACCGGCCCGCGTGCCGGGCTACGGGATCGCCCTGCTGACCCGGTACCCGGTCCGCGCGTGGCACCGCCTGCGCCTGCCGCTGGCGGTCCCGTGGCTGCTCGGCCGCGGGCAGGTGGCCCGCGACGAGCCGCGCGCCGCCCTCGCCGCCGAGCTGGACACGCCGGAGGGCCCGCTCACCGTGGTGTGCACGCACCTCTCGTCCGGCCGCACGGGACACAACGTGGTCCAGCTCCGCTACCTGCAGGACGCCCTGCGGGTAGCCCCCCGGCCGCTCGTGCTGCTGGGCGACCTCAACCTGCGCGGCGAGATCCCGCAGCAGGTCACGGGCTGGCGACCGCTCGCGACCGCCTCGACGTACCCGAACGCGCGGCCGCGGTTCCAGATCGACCACGTGCTCGCCGACGGCGACGTGGTCGCCGCGGGCGAGGCGGTGTCCGTCGACACGGGGGTCTCCGACCACCGCGCTCTCGTGGTGGACGTCAGGCTCGCTCCGGCACCCCCGGCGTGGGCACCACCGGTTCCTTGAGGACGAGCGTGAGGTGTCCGCCCAGGTAGCCGCTGACGACCGCCAGCGTGCCGCCGGTGAGGGCGGCCCACTTCCCGAGCAGGTGGTGGTCACGCCGCCGGAGCATCCACGAGGACAGGTACGACACGGTGACGAGGCTGTTGAGCGCCGCGTGGGCGGTGGCGACCCGCCGGGAGCCGCCGGAGGTGCGCGTCCACTCGGCCAGACCGGTCAGCGCGGTGGGGAGCCCGAACAGCAGCCCGGCGCCCACGAGGCGGCGCGAGGCTCCGGCGAACTGCCGCGGCCCGGTGAGGTCCAGCACGGCGGACGCCGTCCAGCACCCCAGCGGGAGGTCGGTCAGGAGCGGGTGCAGCGCGTGCCCCAGGGACCTGCCGAGGAGCAGCTCGCGCACCTCGCCCTCCGGCACGGCCTTCTGGGCCAGCTTCGCGAGGTAGGCGGAGAGCCGGTCCAGCATCTCCTCGTGCTCGAGCGCGCGGGCACCCCGGAGCGCCGCGGGCTCCTCGCGCCCGTCCCCGAGCGGGGGCGGTTCCTCGACGGGGTCCGGGAACGGTCGAGGCGGTGTCGTGGTCATGCGGACTCCTTCAGTCGAGGCAGCACCTGCTCGCCGAATGTCTTGACGAACTCGTCCTGCCGCTGTCCCACGTGGTGCAGGTAGAGGCGGTCGGCGCGGAGGCCGTCCCCGAGGTCCACGAGACCGGCGAGGTAGTCCACCGCCGCGTCCACGTCCGCGCAGGCGAAGACGCCGCGCCGCACCTGCTCCACGCCCACGCCCTCGGCGAGCGCGTCGAAGTCCGCCGGCAGCGCCAGGTCCCAGGTGGCCGGCGGCCCGGCGGCGTTGGTGCGCCACTGCTCGACGGCGAGCCGTTCCGCCTCCTCGACCGTGCTCGCCCAGGAGAGGTGCACCTGGAGCGAGACCTCGCCGCGGCCGCCCGCCTCGCGGTACGCGCCGACGACGCGCCGGAGCTGCTCGCGGGGCTGGTTGGTGGTGATGAGGCCGTCCGCCCAGTCGGCGTGCTCCGCCGCGGCCTCCGGTCCGATCACCGGCAGGATCAGCTGCGGCGCCACGTCCGGCAGCGTCCAGACGCGTGCCCGGTCCACGGTCACGAGCCCGTGGTGGGTCACCTCCTCGCCGGCGAGGAGCGCGCGGATCACGTCGACGCACTCCCGCAGGCGGGCGTCCCGCTGCGGCTTGGGCAGCCACGGGTCGCCGGTGATGTGCTCGTTGACGTTCTCGCCCGACCCCAGCGCCGTCCATACCCGGCCGGGGAACATGGCGGCAAGCGTCGCGATCTTCTGGGCCACGACGGCGGGGTGGTAGCGCTGGCCGGGAGCGCACACCGTGCCGAAGCTGAGGCCGGTCGACGCCAGTGCGGCCCCGAGCCACGCCCAGGCATACCCGGAGTGTCCCTGGTCCCGGCCCCACGGGGCGAAGTGGTCCGAGCACATGGCGGCCTCGAACCCGCACTCCTCGGCGAGACGGACGGCGTCGAGCAGCTCACCGGGGTGGATCTGCTCGTGCGACGCGTGAAAGCCGACGACGGTCATGACGCTCCTCTCACTCGGGCCGGTGCACCGCGCGGTCGCGCGGGCGTAGCCACCGATAGCCGTAGCCGCGCAGCGCGATGGTGGGGCGCTCGCCCGTGGGCGGGTCGTACGGTTCGTCCGCGAGCACGTCCACGAGACCCTCGCCGTTGACGGGCGGCGGGTCCTCGATCGCGTCCAGGCGTCCGGTCTGCGCGCCGTTCGGGCCGACGGCGTCCGGGCCGTCTCCCGGGCGCCGGCCTCCCGACCGCGTCCCCGACACGTTGGCCGATCCCTCCGGCCTGAGGGTGACCTCGAGGTCGTCGGGCCCCAGGTTGGCCAGCATGGTCACGGTGGACTCCCCCAGCGTGTAGCGCACCGCGAGGACCTGGTGCGCCGGGCCGTCCTGGGTGCAGGCCTCGAGGCGCTCCGGGATCACCAGACCGGTCTCGCGGAGCGCGAGACGGGCGCGCACCATGCTGCTCACCTTGCTCAGCAGCGAGCCGGGGTGCACCTGCTGGTCGTACACGTTGACGTTCTCGGGACCGTACGAGCCGGACACCATGGGCGCCACGAGGTCGTCGGGCTGCGCTGTGGAGAACCCCGCGTTGGGGCCCGACGTCCACTGCATGGGCGTCCGGGCGGCCTCCCGCTCGGGGCGGTCCAGGTCGTCGCCCATCCCGATCTCGTCGCCGTACCGCAGGATCGGCGGTCCCGGCAGCGACAGCAGCACGGCGTGGGCCAGGGCGATACGGCGGACGTCGCCGTCGAGCATGGGCGCGAGCCGACGCCGGATGCCCCGCCGGTACGCCTGCATGTGCTTCTGAGGCGCGAACGCGTCGAAGACCTCCTGGCGCTCGTCGGCGGTGAGCCGGCTGAGCGAGAGCTCGTCGTTGTTGCGGAGCCACTGCGCGTACTGGGCGTGCACCGGCGGGTCGGGCTGCTCGGCCAGCGCGTACCGGATCGGACGGGCGTCCTGCCTCGCCAGGGACAGGAAGATGTGGTTGTTGGCCCAGAAGTCGAGCAGCATCGTCAGGCCGTCACCGCCGCCGAAGTAGTCGGCGTACGCCTTGGGCTCCACGTCCGCCTCGCCCAGCAGGACCGCGCCGGGGTGCTGCGAGGTGATGAGGTCGCGCATGTCGCGCACGAGCCACAGGCCGTCGTCCGTCGGGTCGGCCGCGCGGGCGCGCTCGACCATGAACGGCACGGCGTCCACGCGGAACCCGGAGACACCCAGCCGGAGCCAGAACGTCATGATCCGCTCCAGCTCGTCGCGGACGCGCGGGTTGTCGAGCGCCAGGTCCGGCTCGAAGGAGTAGAAGGTGTGCCGGTAGAACTGCTGCGCCTCCTCGTCCCACGTCCAGACGTCGTCCTCCGCGTCGGGGAAGACCTGCTCCACGCCCGTCTTGACCGGCTCGTCGGACCAGACGTAGTAGTCGCGGTACGTGCTCTTCCGGCTCGACCGTGCCTCCTGGAACCAGACGTGCTGGTCCGACGTGTGCTGGGCGATCAGCTCCGTGATCACATGGATCCCGAGGTCGTCGGCGGTCTCCATGAGCCGGGCCATGTCGGCGAGGTCGCCCAGCCGTGGGTCGACGGCGAGGTGGTCGGACACGTCGTAGCCACCGTCCCGGAACGGGGACTCGTAGAACGGGAGGATCCAGAGCGCCGTGGCGCCCAGACCGCGGAGGTAGTCGAGACGGTCGGTGAGGCCGCGGAGGTCGCCGCACCCGTCGCCGTCGGAGTCGTAGAAGAGGCGCGGGTCAGCCTGATAGATGACGGCGTTCGCGTACCAGCTGGAGGTGACGGACATGCGTCACCTCGTCCCGGCGGCGACCTCGCGGGCCTCACGGTCGAACTTTGTGGGGTCCAGGCCGTTCTTCTCGAGCAGCGCGTCCAGCTTGGCCTCGACCCGCGTCTCGCCCTCGCGCGACTGCGACGAGCCCCAGAAGTAGAGCAGCGCGAGCCCGGCGGCCTGCCACACGAGCTGCAGGAACTCGGACTGCCAGTTCTCGAACGTGGAGGCCAGGAAGTCGGGCCAGTACTCGGCCCACGAGAAGGACTCACCGTGGTCGGAGGCTTCGTTCCCGAACCGGATGGCCTGGAAGACGAACTGGCCCACCCAGGAGAACAGGAAGAACGCGCCCGTCACGAGCCCGAAGGAATATGCCCGGTGGAACGGGGGGCGGGACTCGATCTCGTCAGCCTGTGCTTCGCTCATGACGCCTCCTCAGCAGCAGCCGTGGGCGCCCCGTGGCTTGAGACGACCACCCCCAACGTAGGACGAATCGGAAGCGCTCGCGCGGCCGTCGTCCGCCTCTCGTCGTCCTGGCGTGCGAGTGGTCGACCCGTCACCCACGGTGGTTCGGACCGGACAACACCCGACCCAGGGAGCGCCATGACCCCCGTCGACCTGTCGGCCGCCGAGCGTCTTCGCGTCCTGAGGGACGTGCTCGGGCCGCTGGTGGCGCAGGGCGCCATCGTGCGGCGGCCGGCGGTGACGGCCTGGGCCGAGCGCCGCCAGTCGGACCGCAGCCTGATCCGCACCCTCGCCGACCTGCGGCGGCGCCACGACGGCGCGCCCCTCGTGGTCCGCCTGGGCCCGCGGCGCATCGTCCTGGTCACGCGGCCCGACGACGTCGCGCGGCTCCTCCAGGGCACGCCCGCCCCGTTCTCGGCGGCCACGCGCGAGAAGAGGGGAGCGCTGAGCCAGTTCGTGCCGCACGGGGTGCTGGTGTCCTCGGCCTCGGACAGGGAGCTGCGGCGACCGGTCAACGAGGCCGCCCTCGACACGGGCCGGCCGGTGCACGGGGACGGGGAGGTCATCGGCACGGTGGTGGACCGTGAGGCAGACCGCGTCCTCGCCGCCGCCCGCGAGCGCGGGGCACTCGACTGGCGCACGTTCACCGAGGGGTTCCAGCGGTCCGTCCGGGAGATCACGCTCGGCCCGGCCGCCCGGGACGACGTGGGGCTGACGGACGACCTGGCTGCGCTGCGCCGCGCCGCCAACTGGTCGTACCTGCACCCGCGACGTCGTCGGCTGCGGCAGGCCTTCGAGAACCGGCTGCACCTCTACGCCCGGGGCGCCCCTCCGCGGACCCTGCTGGGCCGGGCGGTCGCCCGGGCGGAGGCGGACGGGACGACGCCGGTGGCCGACCCCGCCGGCCAGGTGGGGCACTGGCTCTTCGCGTTCGACGCGGCGGGCATCACGGTGTTCCGTGCGCTCGCCGTGCTGCTGTCCCGGCCCGAGGACCGGGCGCGGGTTCTCGCGGAGGGGGCCGACCCGGCGTCCGACACCACGCTGCCCTTCGCGCGCGCGTGCGTGCTGGAGGCCGTGCGGCTCTGGCCCACCACCCTCGTGGTGCTGCGGGAGTCCACGGAGCCCACCACCTGGGGCGAGCGCGAGCTGCCTGCCGGGACCGGCTTTGCGGTGGCGAGCACGTTCTTCCACCGGGACCGCGAGCGCCTGGACTTCGCGGACGCGTTCACGCCCGGCGCATGGCTGGACGGCCGTGCCGCCGACGACTGGGGGATCGTGCCGTTCAGCGGTGGGCCGGCAGTGTGCGCCGGGCGTGACCTGGTCCTGCTGGTCGCGTCGCGTTGGGTCACCCGCCTGGTGGCGGGCGACCTGTCGTTCGACCGTTCCGTCTATCTCGCCCGGGAGAAGCTGCCCGTCACCGTGGACCACTACGGTCTGCGGTTCCGGGCCGGGGGCGAGCCTGGTGAGGGGGCCGGTGCCGGATGAGCTGGGATTCAGCCGGCGACGGCCCCGGCTCAGCCTGCGGCAGCGACCGGGGGTGCGGCGGGCGGGGCCGTCGCGTTCTCCTCGGGCGCCATGGGCGCGGACAGGAAGTCGGTGATCTCCTGGCCGGCGGGGAACACCGTGATCCCCGGCCGCGAGAACCATTGCACGAGCCAGTCGGCGAGGTCCCGCACGGGGACGTTGGCCGCGTTGGACGCGAGGCGGAGCCGGTCGAAGGCCTCGTCGGCGTCGATCCCGTACACGACCATGAGCACCCCCTTCGCCTGCTCGATGACCGCTCGCCGCTTGGCGGACGCCTGGATCGAGGCCGTGGCCTCGCGCTGCGCCGCCTCGCGCTGCGCCTCGGTCACGTCGATGAAGTAGCCGATGAGCTCGACCACCTCGCCCGTGGCGGGATCACGCCGGCCCTGACCCGTCACGGCGAGCGTGCGGATCTTCCCGCGGGCGTCGTAGATGCGGTGGACCGAGCTGAAGGGCTCGCCTGTCGCCGCCGCATGGCGGAGCACCCCATCGACCCGGGCTCGGTCGGCGGGGTGCTTGTGGGACAGCATCAGCTCGGTCGTGGGAACGATCTCGCCCGGCTGGAAGCCGTGCATGGCGTAGACCTCGTCGGACCAGGACCAGTTCCCGGTCGCCAGATCGAGGCGATACCGACCGACCGGAGGACGATCACCGGCGGCGAGTGCGGCCTCGAGGTTCTCGTCCGGAGGGGGGACCGCACTGAGGCGGGCGCTGGAGGTCACATTGGTCTCCCTCGTCTGTGCACAGGAGGGGCCGGTTTCTGGACCCCTTCGTATCAACGGCCCACGCAGCGGTTGGGCCAAGGACCGGTGCTCCTCGACCCTACTTGACCGGGTGAGGAAAAGCAGGTCGTGAAGCCCCTTCACCAAGACCCGCGGCCGGAACCGGCCTACCGTGGGAGCAGGTCGAGGACAGGCCGACAGGTCGAATCACCACGTCACCGAGACGGAGGAGGACGGCATGAGCCAGGACCAGAACTTCCCCCCGCAGCAGCAGGAACCGCCGGGCTCGACGGAGAAGATGAACCCGCGGCCCGACCATGGCGAGACCAGCTACGAGGGCAGCCACAAGCTCACCGACAAGAAGGCGCTCGTCACGGGCGGCGACTCGGGGATCGGGCGGGCCGTCGCCATCGCGTTCGCCCGCGAGGGCGCCGACGTGGCGATCTCGTACCTGCCCGAGGAGGAGTCCGACGCCCAGGAGACCGCCGAGTGGGTGCGCAAGGCGGGCCGCCGGTGCGCGCTCCTCCCCGGTGACCTGCGCGACGAGCAGACCGCCCGGCAGACGGTGCGGACCGCCGTCGAGGACCTCGGCGGTCTCGACGTCCTCGTCAACAACGCCGGCTACCAGATGGCCCGCCGGGAGTCGTTCGCGGACGTCACGTCCGAGGACCTCGACCGGACGTTCAAGACGAACCTCTACGCGCTGTTCTGGGTCACCCAGACCGCGCTGGAGCACCTCGGCGAGGGCGGCGCCATCATCAACAACTCGTCGATCCAGGCGTTCGAGCCGTCGACGACGCTCCTCGACTACGCGGCGACGAAGGCCGCGATCAACAACTTCACGGTGAACCTCGCGGCAGAGGTGGGCCAGCGCGGCATCCGCGTGAACGCCGTGGCGCCCGGGCCCATCTGGACGCCGCTGCAGCCCGCCACCCAGGTGGAGGAGAAGGTGGCGTCGTTCGGATCCGACACCCCGCTGGGGCGTGCGGGCCAGCCGGCGGAGCTCGCCCCGGCGTTCGTCTTCCTCGCGTCGCAGGTCACCGCGTCGTACGTGTCCGGTACCGTGCTGGGCGTCACGGGCGGCAAGCCCGTCTTCTAGGCGGGTTTCTCCGGGTCGACGATCAGCGCGGTGGCGGACATCACGGAGGTGGCGATGGCTGACGAGAACACGACGGGGCGGGCCCTGCAGCACGACGGCCGGGAGGAGTCACCGGCCCAGCGGGCCGACCGCAACTGGAACGAGCTCCTCCAGGAGCTGCGGGTCATGCAGACCGGTGTGCAGATCCTTACCGGCTTTCTGCTCACCCTGCCCTTCCAGCCACGGTTCGCCGAGCTGGACGACTACCAGCGCGGGGTGTACCTCGCCCTCGTCCTGACGTCGGTGGCCGCCACCGCGCTGATCGTCGGCCCTGTCAGCGTGCACCGCGCGCTCTTCCGCAAGCAGCTCAAGAAGAGCATCGTCGACGCGGCCGACCGGATCACGCGGTTCGCGCTGTTCGTCCTGGCGCTGGCCGTGACGGGCACGGCGGTGCTGATCTTCGACGTGGTGGTGGGCCGCACCGAGGGCCTGGTCGTCGGCGGCTGCGTCCTCGTCGCCCTCCTGGTGCTGTGGGTGGCGCTCCCGGAGGTGATCCGCCGCCGCGCCTGATCCGGCGGCGGCAACGGACCTCAGAGGGTCTTGTGCCAGGCGATGATGCGCTCGGTGGCGCGTGCGACCACGTCGGACGCGGCGGCGAACGAGAGCCGCACCCAGTCCCGGCCGCCCACGCTGTCGAAGTCGGTGCCCGGGGTGATGGCCACGTTCGCCTCCGCGAGCAGCCGCTCGCAGTAGGTCACCGAGTCCAGGCCCGTCCGGCTGACGTTGCCGTAGAGGTAGAACGCGCCGTCGGCGGGCGCCACCGGCGACCAGCCCAGGTCGGGAAGCCGGTCCAGGAGGGCTGTGCGCGACGCCGCGTACCGCTGCACGTTCGCCGCCGCGGCGGCGTAGCCCTCCACGGTGAACGCGGCGATCCCCGCGTGCTGGGCGAGCGCCGGAGGCGAGAGAGCCACGTTGCCCGCGAGCGCGCCCACCGGGCCCACCAGCTCGGCGGGCAGCACCAGCCAGCCGAGCCGCCAGCCGGTCATCGCCCAGTACTTGGAGAACGAGTTGACCACCACGGCGCCCTCGTCCGAGTAGGCGACGGCCGTGGCCTGAGCCACCTCGTCCGAGTAGGCGATGCCGTGGTAGATCTCGTCGCTGATCAGCCGCACGTCGTGGTCGGCGCACCAGGCCGCGACCGCGGCGAGCTCGGCGGGCGTGATCATGGTGCCCGTCGGGTTGGCGGGGCTCGCGACCACGAGGCCGTCGAGCCCGCCGCCGTAGTACGCCTCCTGCAGCTGGGACACCGTGGGCTGGTAGCGGGTCTCAGGCCCGCAGTCGAGCTCCACGACCTCGCAACCGAGCGCGGCGAGGATGTTCTTGTAGGCGGGGTAGCCGGGCCGAGCGAGAGCCACGCGGTCACCCACGTCGAAGGCGGCGAGGAAGGCGAGCAGGAAGCCGCCGCTCGAACCGGTGGTCACGGCGATCCGCGCGGGGTCCACCTCGATCCCGTACCAGCGTGTGTAGTGGGCCGCGATCTCCGCGCGGAGGGCGGGCACGCCGAGCGCCTCCGTGTAGCCCAGGTCAGCGGTGCGCAGCAGCTCAGCGGCCCGCTCGCGCACCACGTCCGAGGCGCCCGTCGAGGGCTCCCCCACGCAGAGGTTGAGGACGTCCTCGCCCGCCGCACGACGGGCGTTGGCGGCCGCGAGCACCTCCATGGCGGCGAACGGCGGGACGTGGGACCGGCGCGAGACCTTCATGCGCCCATCATGCCCGCCGCGGCTCGCGGTAGCGTCACCACATGGACCGACGTCCCGGACCCGACGACGACCCCGCCCGCCGCGCCGCGCAGTACCGCGTGGACCGCGAGGCAGCCGACGACCGCGCCGACGGTGACGCGCCAGGCGCCGAGGAGGAACCGCCGCCCCGCCCGCGGATGGACGACCGGGCGCGCTTCGTCGACACCGTGATCGACCAGGCGATCCGCCGCGGGGAGTTCGACAACCTGCCGCTGCAGGGCAAGCCGATCCCCAGCCTCAAGAGCGGCGCGCACGACCCCGACTGGTGGCTCAAGAACCTCGTGGAGCGCGAGCAGATCACCGGCATCCTGCCCACGGGCCAGCTCCGCAAGGACGACGCCGAGCTCGACGACACCCTCGACCGCGAGGTCACGGAGGACCGGGTCCGCGAGCTGGTCCGCGAGTTCAACGCCCGCGTCGTCGACGCACGCCGTCAGCTCATGGGCGGCCCGCCGGTGGTCACCCCGACGCGCGACGTGGAGCAGGAGGTCGTCCGCTGGCGGGAGCGACGCACTGCCCGCCAGGAGGCCGCCCGGACCCGGCCCGACGCCCGCGGCGCGGCTCCCGTGCGGAAGGCACCCCGGGCGTCGTCGGGCACGGACGCGAAGAAGCCCTGGTGGAAGGTCTGGTGACCAGGTCAGCCCAGGTAGCCCCGGTACCAGCGCTCGAGCTCCCGCCAGACGACCTCGCGCACGGGGGCGGCGGACAGCGTGACGTCGTGCAGCGCGCCGTCGACCCGCACGAGCGTGGTGACCGACCCGAGGTTCGGGACGCGACGGGCGATGCCCGCCACGTCGAGCACCGTGTCGCTGCGCCGCATCTCCTCGCTCCACCGGATCGGCGGCGTGCTGCGCGCTGACAGCAGCACCAGCACCGGCACCTCGATCCCGAGACCGCGCGCGACCTGCTGGTGCCCGCGGAAGATCGCGGCCACCCAGCCGGAGGTGGGCCGCCAGCTCGCCGTGTCGGAGCGCCACCGCACGTCCAGGTTCCACTCCCCGTCCAGCTTGTCCGAGATGGTGCGGACGTAGAACCCGCGGTCGAGGAACAGCACGCCGCTGCGGGGCGCCAGCGCCGCCTGCGCGCCGATGCCGGGCTCGAGCACCCGCCGCCCCACCTCCCGCGTCTGGAACTCCAGCCAGGGCGAGTTGAGCACGAGCCCGGCCACCCGGTCCTGGTTCCGCGCCGTCCACAGGCTGAGGGTCAGCCCGCCGGTCGAGTGCCCCATCAGGAGCAGCCTGCGGTCGGTCCGCTCCCCCTCACCGTGCCCGATGGCCGCGAGCGCCGCCTCGATGTCCTCGTCGTACGTGCCGAGGTCGGTGACATAACCCGGCGTCTGGTGCTCGCGGAGGCTCCGCCCGTACTTGCGGAGGTCCAGCGCGTGGAACCGCACGCCCAGCCCCTCCCAGAAGTCGGCGGTGTGCGTCTGGAAGAAGTAGTCCTGCCAGCCGTGGACGTAGAGCAGGTCCACTCCTGCGTCGGGCACCTCCTCGGTGTCCGACGGCGGCGGGGCTGCCTCCGCGAGGCCCAGGGACTCGCGGAGCGCTCGCCAGAACCGGGCCGGAGCCGAGGGTGACGGCGCACCCGGGTCCTCCGCGGCGTCGTCGGGCGGGGGCTTGCGGACGGGACGGACCAGGGTGGCGACCACCTCGCCCTCCGCGTCCGGCTCGAGCCGCAGGGCGAGCTGCTCGTAGCCGGGGAGGAAGTCCGGGACCCAGCCCTCCTCCGGCTCGGGGGCCTGCTCGGGTGCGCCGGGCTCCAGGACGGGACCGGGTACGGGTGGGCCGGCGGGCGCGTGGCCAGGTGCGTCACCGTTCGCGTCGCTCGTGGCGACGAGGGGCTCCGCTCCCGGCGGGACTGGGGCGGGACGACTGCGCATGGGGCCGAAACTATCCCCTGCCGAGGCTGCCGGTGGGTCATCCACGGAGGCGTGCCCACTCTGCGGGGTAGTCGTCGAGCCAGGTGGCGAGGGACCGCGCCGGGCGCGCGGCGAGCCACTCCACGGTGGGGCTGACCCTCTCGAACACGCCCGAGGCCACCGCAGCGCAGCAGGACGCCCAGGCATCGCCGGTCTCGTCCGCCGGGGCGGGCTCCGGGTCGTAGGAGACGGGACGGCCCACCGCCTCGGTGAGCACGCGGGCGACGTCGTCCCCCGAGAGCGCCTCCGGGCCGGTGAGCTCGTAGACGGCCCGGTCGTGCGCGTGGACCCGCTCGTCGAGGAGCACCGCGGTGGCTGCGTCCGCGAGGTCGTCGTGGGAGACCGCCGCCACCCGGCCGCTGCCGGTGGGCGTACGCAGCACGCCGTCGTGCACCGCTTCCGTGAGGCGACGGTGCGGGACGGACGCGCGCAGGACGGTCCACGTCAGACCCGAGGAGCGGAGCCGCTCCTCGGCGCGCCACGCGTCGCGGGCCGTGCGCGAGACCGCGTCCGGTGACGCGCCCACCTCGGAGACGAGGACCACGCGCCGCACGCCCGCGGCGATCGCCGCCTGGAGCGGGCGAACGGGGTCCGTCCGTGCCGGGACCAGGAACAGGGTGTCCGCGCCGGCGAACGCCGCCGTCAGAACCTCAGGGGGAGCGCCCTCGGGGCGGACCACCACGGACGTCCGGGGCAGCGGGCTGCCGTCGGTCAGGTGCGGCGTACGGCGCACGTCGTGCAGGATCAGCCGCTGCTGCGCGCCCTCGGCGGCCAGACGGAAGGCAAGGCGCGTGCCGAGCCGGCCACCGGCTCCGGTGACGACGACCAGGCGGTCCGCCGAGCTTGCCTCCATGACCCCACGCTAGGCCCGGCGACGTCGGGCGGCCCGGCGGGCGCGGAAGAGCCCGCGGGGCGGAGGTGCACCTCCCGCCGTGCTGGACAAGGCACGGCACCCGCGGGCTCCGGTGGTCGCGAGGTACTCGCTACCCGTCCCGTCCGCCCTGTGCAGGGCGTTCAACGCCTACGCGTCGCGCGATGGTCAGCGCGCGACCACCTCATGGGTCCGAAGAACCTTCATGTCTTCGATCACCTCCCTTCTCATGTGCCACCGAACCTACGCGCGTCGACGCGGGCCGCCAAGGTCTTTTTCCGAGGGCGAACCGATGACTCCGCGGCGCTCCTCGGGTCCACCCGGTAGACGAGCGGACCCGATCCGAGGAGAGCCCATGCCCACGACCACCGACGCGACCACCCGCTCGGCCGACGGCACCACCATCGCGTACGACGTCACCGGCACGGGAACGGGAGTCGTGGTGGTCGACGGCGAGCTGTGCCACCGGCTCCCGGGCATGCTCGCGCTCGCGGGGCTCGCCGACGGGTTGCAGGTGGTCCGCTACGACCGGCGGGGCCGGGGCGCCAGCTCCGACACCCCGCCGTACGCCGTCGAGCGCGAGGTCGAGGACGTCCACGCGGTCCTGGCAGCCACCGCCCCGGGGGGAGCGGTGCTGCTCGGCCTCTCGTCAGGCGCGTTCCTCGCCCTGCGTGCGGCCGCGGACCTGGGACCGCGCCTCGTCCGGGCCGTCGTCGCGTACGCACCGCCCCACGACGTGGCCGACCTGGCTCCGGCGGAGCTGCGGCACGTCTGCGACGTGGAGGAACGCGTCGCCGCCGGCGACCCCGGGGGCGCCGTCGAGGTCTTCCTCGACCTCCTGGGAATGCCGCGCCGGTACGTCGCGGGCATGCGCCGGTCACCGAGCTGGGGACGGCTCGAGGCCATCGCCCCCACCATCGGCTACGACGGCCGGGTCCTGGCCGCGATCACCGCGGGCCCGCGCCCGCTCGCCGCCCGCTGGTCGGAGATCACCCAGCCCGTCCTCGTGGCGGACGGCGGCGCGAGCCCCGCCGTGCTGGGCGCGGCCGCGGCGTCGCTCGCCGCGGTCCTCCCCCGGGCGCACCGGGTCACCCTGCCAGGCCAGGGGCGCGACGCCGACCCCGCCGTCCTCGGGCCCGTCCTGGCCGCGTTCGTGGCTGGCGTGGTGGCCGGCTAGGCCGGCTTGCGAGCCGTTTGCCGGCCGCTAGGCCGGCTTGCGGGCCGTCACCAGGATGCGCGGCGCCTCGTCGGCCAGCTCGTGCCCCGCCGCAAACCGGAGATGCAGTGCCCGCAGACCGGCCTCGTACCGGGCGACGGCGGCCGGGGTGAGGTGCGCCAGGCCCGGGACCAGCCACGGGGCGACCCGCAGGTACCAGAGCACCGTCGCGAGGTCCTTGAAGGTCCGGGCTCCGGCGTGCTCCTTCGCCTCGACGATCTCGAGGCCGGAGTCGACGAGGCTGTCCGCGATCACGTCCACCGTCACGTCGTCCGGGTCCCACGGCAGCGGGAGGCCCAGCGCCTTGGCCACGCCGATGCCGTCCCTGCTGTCGATCTGCTCGGTGCAGAAGGTGCCGCCCGGTGCGAGGACGCGAGCCACCTCGACGGGGTCGAACGCACCGAACCGGCTGAGCACCACGGAGTAGCGGGCGTCGAAGAAGGGCAGCAGCACCTCGCCGGCGGAGGCCTGGACCTGTCGCACGTCCACGCCGAGCGGCTCGAGCCGGCGGCGGGCCGCCAGGAAGGTGTGGCCGCTCTCCGTCGCGGCGGAGCCGGCCGGCAGCGGCGCCAGCCCGGCGAACAGCTCGCCGTCGCCCGTGCCGACGTCGAGCACAGGACCGCCCGCACCGGTGACGAGGTCACGGGCCAGGGACGCGTAGTCCCACGGCGACGGGTCCTCGGTCAGCCGGCCGGCGACGGGGGTCGCCTCCAGCCCGTCGGGGAAGAGCGTGGCAGGGGTCGCGGGGGTCACCGGTGCGGTGCGGGCCCAGGCGATGTGATCCTCGAACGGCGCGTCCGGCGCCGGAGGTGGGGCGAGCGAGACGTCGAGCATGCAGGAGATTGTGACGTATACCGGGACCAACCGATGACAGGCCTGTTGGGCCCATCCCTGTCAGGCCCGCCCGACCCGGGAACGACAAGACCCCCGGCCGGATCACCCGGTCGGGGGTCTTGTCTGCTGGTAGCCCTGGCGGGGAACTACCTGCTGGTGCGCGAGGGGGGAGTTGAACCCCCACGCCCTTTCGGGCACACGGACCTGAACCGTGCGCGTCTGCCTATTCCGCCACTCGCGCGCTGCTGAAGGAGACTAGCACGGTCACGGGCCCGATCCCGAATCGGTATCCCGAGACGCGGAGCACACACCGGCTCGGTAGGTTCACCCCCGGTGGGGAGTTCTCCCGCGGGCAGGTGGTTCTGCGGCGTGGCGTGGCACGGTACCGTGCGAGTCCGCCCACTGTCGCCACCCGGAGGATTCGAGAAGATCTGCAGGACATCCACAGGATCAAGGCCTGTCGAGCCCCGCCGATCTATACGATCTAGGTAGTCTGCCATGCGACTGCAGACCACAGAAAGGAGGTGGCATGGGCGCCCTGGATCGCTTCGAGAAGAGCGTGGAGCGCATGATGAACAACGCGTTCGCCAAGGTAGGCCGTGGCGAGGTGAAGCCCGTCGAGCTGGCGAGCCGGCTCCGCAAGGAGCTGGACGACCGTGCCGCCGTCGTGGGGAGGGACCGCACGGTCGCGCCCAACGAGTACACGATCGAGCTGTCCCCGGACGACTTCGCGCAGATCGAGGCCTGGGGTGCACAGACCCTGGCGGACGAGCTCGCGCAGAACCTCACCGCGTACGCGGCCACGCAGCACTACGCCTTCGTGGGCCCCGTGAGCGTGACGTTCGACGAGAAGTACGAGCTGGTGCCCGGCCGATTCCAGGTACGCTCCCGCAGCGTGCAAGGGAATGTCGCGCCGGCCACGTCGGCGAGTCCGAGCGTCCGCCACCCGCTGATCGACATCGACGGCCAGCGCTATCTCCTCACGGGTCCCGTGACGGTGATCGGCCGGGACGCGGAGGCCGACATCGTCGTGGACGACCCGGGGGTCTCCCGTCGTCACCTCGAGATCCGGGTCACCCCGGACGGCGTGATCGCCACGGACCTCGGCTCCACCAACGGCTTGTACGTGGAGGGGCACCAGGTCCCCGCCGCGACGCTGCTCGACGGCAACACGCTCACCATCGGACGCACCAGGATCATGTTCTGGACTGGCCAGTCGGCAGGCGCCGAGAACGAGGAGTGGTGATCCACCCCCATGAACGAGCTCACGCTCACCCTGCTGCGGCTGGGTTACCTGGTGCTGCTGTGGGTGTTCGTGCTCTCGGCGGTGGCCGTCCTCCGGCGTGACCTCTCCGGTCCCCGGGCGCCGGCCACCCCCCGCCGACGGCAGCGTGCCGACGTGCCGGGTCCGGCGCCGGTCGGCATGCCCGCCCCGGCCGCCGCGCCGGCGCGTCCCGCACAGCGCAGCGGCCCCAGCCGCCTCGTCGTGGTCGCGGGCCCGCTGACCGGCACCACGATCCCGCTGACCTCGTCGGCGATCCTCATCGGTCGCGCTCCCAGCTGCACGCTGGTGCTCGACGACGACTACTCGTCGTCGCGCCACGCCCGCATCTTCCCGCAGGGCGGCCAGTGGTACGTCGAGGACCTCGGGTCCACGAACGGGACATTCATCGGAGAGCAGCCGATCCACGGTGTCGTTCCCCTCGCACCTGGGGTCGGCGTGCAGATCGGCCAGTCCGTCGTCGAGCTCCAGGGATGACCATCTCGTGACCGTGACCCTGCGCTTCGCCGCGCGCTCCGACGTCGGACTCGTCCGCTCCAACAACCAGGACTCGGCGTACGCCGGACCCAACCTCCTCGTCGTCGCGGACGGTATGGGTGGTCACGCGGGAGGCGACGTCGCCTCCGCGCTGACCGTGGCCGCGCTCGCGCCGCTCGACCGGCCCGACCACGGGCCCGAGCAGGCGCTGACCGACCTGGAACAGACGGTCGACCGGGCGCGGCAGGACCTCGTCCGCGCCACCGTGGCCAGCCCGGACCTCGCCGGGATGGGCACCACGGTCACGGCCCTCCTCCGCACCGGCAACACGCTCGCGATGGCCCACCTGGGTGACTCCCGGGCGTACCTGATGCGCGACGGCCTCCTGACCCAGGTCACCGTCGACCACACGTTCGTGCAGCACCTGGTCGACACCGGGCGCATCTCACCCGACGAGGCCGAGCACCACCCCCAGCGCAACGTCGTGATGCGGGTCCTCGGCGACTTCGACCTGGATCTCACGCCGGACATGTCCGTCCGGGAGGCTCGCCCGGGCGACCGGTGGATGCTCTGCTCGGACGGCCTCTCGGGCTTCGTCCCGCTGGAGCAGATCACCGAGATCCTCACGACCACTCCCGAGCCGTCCGACGCCGTGGAGCGGCTCGTGTCGCTCGCCATGCGCTCCGGCAGCACCGACAACATCACCGTGGTCGTCGCCGACGTCGTCGACGACCCCGAGGGAGCCGTCGCCGCCGAGGCCGGCCGCACGCCCCTCGTGGTGGGCTCCGCGGCTCTCGCCGGCGTGGGACACGGCACAAGCATCGACCCCAACGGTGGCGGCGTGACCCCCGCGGGAGCCCCCGCTGCCGCGGAGGGCACCGAGGCCGAAGCCCTGGGCGGCGGCGTGGCCGTCGCCGTCGCCGAGCGCGAGGACGCGAACGACCTCCAGGCCGACGTGGAGGGGGAGTCCGCAGCCGAGCCGGAGGCGGACGACGACGACGCGCGGCCCGCACCCAAGAAGCGCCCGTGGCTGACCGTGCTCGGCGTGCTCCTGCTGGTCGGGGGCCTGGGCGTGGCCGGCTGGGCGGGCTACCGGTGGACGCAGGGCCAGTACTACATCGGCGAGCACGACGGGCAGGTCGCCATCTTCCGGGGCATCCCGGCAACGGTGGGACCGGTCTCGCTCTCCACGCCGATCGAGCTGACGGGCACCCAGGTCTCCGACCTCCCCGCGTTCATCGCCAACAGCGTCGACAACACCATCCGTGCGTCGTCCCACGAGGACGCACGCAGCCGGGTCGAGCAGCTCGTCGCGAGCCAGGAGGAACCGGTGACGGAACCGTCCAGCAGCCCGACCCCGTCCGACGCCGCGAGCCCTGCCGCGTCGCCCGCGCCCGAGGTCTCCCCGAGTGCTCCGGGGCCGACCGGATGAGCGCCGTGACCATGGGTACCGCCCCGGGCCTGCTGCAGACGGACGAGCGCCGGCCCGGCCGTGCCGCGGAGGCGATGCTGCTGGTCGTCGCGATCGCGCTGTCGGCCGGAGCGCTGGCCATGGTGGGGATCACCATGGTGGACGAGCTGCCTCCCGGGTTCTGGGGGTACAGCCTCGGCCTCGCCGGGCTGTCGGTCGGCGCGCACCTCGTGCTGCGGTTCCGTGCGCCCTACGCGGACCAGGTGATCCTGCCCGCCGTCGTGCTGCTCAACGGGATCGGCCTCGCGACGATCCTGTCCCTGAACCTCACCGGCTCCCGCGCCATGAGGGATGCCGACCCGGGACGCCACTTCATGTGGATGTGCCTGAGCATGGTCGTCGCGCTCGCCGTCCTGTGGGTCGTCAACGACCACCGGAACCTGCGGCGGTACACGTACACGGCCATGATCGTGGGCATCGTGCTCGTCCTCCTGCCGCTGATGCCCGACCCCATCGGCATCGAGATCAACGGCGCCCGCATCTGGATCAACCTGTTCGGCTTCTCGCTGCAGCCCGCCGAGTTCGCCAAGATCGCGTTCGCCGTGTTCTTCGCCGGCTACCTGGTGACGAACCGCGACACGCTCGCGCTCGCCGGCCGCAAGGTGCTCGGTCTCCAGCTGCCCCGTGCCCGCGACCTGGGGCCCATCCTCATCGTCTGGGCCGTGTCGCTCGCCGTGCTCGTCTTCCAGCGCGACCTCGGTACCTCGCTGCTGTTCTTCGGCCTGTTCGTCGGCATGCTGTACCTCGCCACCGAGCGCGGGGCGTGGGTGATCCTCGGTCTGGGCATGTTCGCCGCCGGGGCGGTGCTGGCGTGGTCCACCTTCGGCCACGTCCAGGCGCGCGTGGACATCTGGCTCACGCCGTTCGAGAAGGAGATCTACGACCGCGACCCGGGCGGCTCCTTCCAGGTGGTCCAGGGCCTCTTCGGCCTGGCCAACGGCGGGCTCTTCGGCGCGGGCTGGGGCGAGGGCATGCCGCGCCTCATCCCGTACGCCTTCTCCGACTACATCTACGCGTCGCTCGGCGAGCAGATCGGCCTCACGGGCCTGCTCGGCATCCTGCTCGTGTACCTGCTGATCGTGGAGCGGGGCCTCCGCGCGGCGCTCGGCGTCCGCGACGGCTTCGGCAAGCTCCTGGCCGGTGGTCTCGCGTTCGTCATGGCGCTCCAGCTGTTCGTCGTGGTGGGCGGTATCACGCGTATCATCCCGCTGACCGGTCTCACCATGCCGTTCCTGGCGCAGGGCGGTTCGTCCTTCCTCGCGAACTGGATCGTCGTGGCGCTCCTGCTCCGGATGTCCGACGCCGCCCGGCGGCCCTCGGCCCTGCCGATGCGCGGCCAGCTCGCCGGACCTGCGCCCGTGACCGTCGGCCCCCAGGAGGCCGCGACCGGAGCCAACCCCACGACCAGCGCGCTGCCCGTCTCCGGCGGCGTCGTGCCCGTACCGGGGCCGTCGTCCGACCCGACCCCCGCCGTCGGCTCCAGCGAGGTGACGACCGTGATCCCGGCGCCCGGCGCCTCCGGCAGCGCCCACAGCGGGGCGACCCCCACGAACGACGGTCCGGCGCGAGAGGCAGGTGCCCGGTGAACACGACGCTGCGCCGCATGTCCACAGTGGTCATGGCCATGTTCCTCGCCCTGATGGTGTCCACCACGTGGATCCAGTTCGTCCAGGCCGAGAACCTCAACACCGACGGCCGGAACGTCCGCAAGATCTACGACCAGTACTGCAACGCACGGGGCCCGATCGTGGTGGAGGGCGAGCCGGTCGTCGCGTCGTCCCCGGTCGACGCGGCCTGCGGCTACCAGCGCGTCTACGCCGGCGGGGACCCGAACGTCGCGGCGATGTATGCGCCGCTGACCGGCTTCTACGCGATCAACGGTCAGATGGCCGGGCTGGAGCGCACGGAGGACTCGTTCCTGTCGGGCCAGGCGGACTCGCTCTGGCTGGACCGGCTGCAGAACCTCATCACCGGGACCGAGGTGCAGGGGTCGACGGTCGAGCTGACCATCAACCGCGCCGCTCAGCAGGCCGCGTGGGATGCTCTGGGCGACCGGCGTGGCGCTGTCGTGGCGATCGAACCGTCCACCGGCCGGATCCTCGCGATGGTCTCGAAGCCGTCGTTCGACCCGAACCCGCTGGCTGTGCACTCGTCGGCCGAGGTGAGCACCGCCTACACCGCGCTCCTCAACCAGCCGGTCCCGGTGGGCACCCTCGACGGCGAGGCGCGGAACAGCGCGTACGGCGTCCTGACCAACCGCGCCACCGAGGCCGTCTACCCGCCCGGGTCCACGTTCAAGCTCATCACCGCCGCGGCCGCGATCGAGAACGGCGGCTACCAGGCCGGCACGATGATCCCGGCCAAGGACTCCTACGCCTACCCGGGCAGCACAGCGACCATGGAGAACTTCGGTGGCACGAGCTGCTCGCGCAGCCAGGAGATGACGCTCCTCGACGCCATGCGGATCAGCTGCAACACCGCGTTCGCCGAGCTGGGCGTCGCACTGGGGCAGGATGCCATCCGCGAGCAGGCGGAGGCCTTCGGCTTCAACACCGACCTCGAGGTGCCGCTGGCCACCGCGGAGAGCGACTTCCCGCAGGACCTCTCCGACGCCGACCTGGCGAAGTCAGCGATCGGCCAGCAGAGCGTTCGTGCCACACCGCTCCAGATCGCCATGGTGTCCGCCGCGATCGCGAACAAGGGCGAGCTCATGGAGCCGTACCTGGTCGACCGGGTGCGCGACAGCGACACGGCCGTCATCGAGGAGGCGACGCCGCGGAGGCTCAAGACGTCGGTCTCGCCCGGCACGGCACAGGCCCTGACCGACATGATGCTCGCGGTCGTCAACGACGGCTCCGGCAAGGCGGCCCGCATCTCGGGCGTCCAGGTCGCGGGCAAGACCGGCACCGCTGAGGACTACCCGCGCCAGCCCACGCTCTGGTTCACCGCTTTTGCGCCTGCGGAGGCCCCGCAGGTCGCCGTGGCCGTGGTCCTCGAGAGCGAGGGCCAGTCCACCGACGAGACGACCGGGGGCCAGATGGCCGCGCCGATCGCCCGGCAGGTCATCGAGGCGGTGCTCGCGCCATGAGGCCGGTCGAGGGTCTGCGGCTCGGCGAGCGCTACCGTCTCGTGCGGCGACTGGCCATCGGCGGCATGGGCGAGGTCTGGGTGGCGGTCGACGACACGCTCCGCCGTGAGGTCGCCGTCAAGGTTCTCCGCGAGGAGTACACGGGCAACGAGGACTTCCTGCGTCGTCTCCGGACCGAGGCCCGCAACAGCTCCGCGCTCGTGCACCGCAACATCGCCCAGATGTACGACTACGGCGAGGAGCGGGGTGCCGGCTACCTCGTCATGGAGCTGGTCCTGGGCGAGCCGCTGGCCGACCTGCTCGAGCGCGAGCCCGTCCTCGCCCCGGCCCGCCTGCTGCCGATCCTGTCCCAGACGGCCCGCGGGCTGCACGCCGCGCACCTGGCCCAGGTGGTGCACCGGGACGTGAAGCCGGGCAACATCCTGCTGGAGCACTCCGGCACCGTGAAGATCACCGACTTCGGCGTCTCCGTGGCCAAGAACCAGGTGCCGATGACCGCGACGGGCATGGTCATGGGCACGGCCCAGTACCTCTCACCCGAGCAGGCGGTCGGCCAGCAGGCCACCGGCGCCTCCGACATCTACGCCCTCGGCGTGGTCGCCTACGAGGCGACAGCCGGACGGCGACCCTTCACCGGCCGCACGCCGGTCGACATCGCGATCGCGCACGTGAACTCCCCCGTGCCGCCACTCCCGTCGTCCGTGCACCCGGGCCTGTCGGAGCTCATTCTCCGCATGCTGGAGAAGGACCCCGCGCACCGCTTCCCGTCCGCCGAGGAGCTCGCGCGCATCCTGGACGCGCTGGCCGCGGAGATCGCCGCCGACCCGTTCGGGACCGCACGCTTCACCTCGCGGCGGGCTCGCCGCGAGGCGGCACCGGTCGCCGTCGCCTCGCCGCAGCCGGCCCTTCCCGGGCCCACGGCTCCCCCGGCCAGCGCCCCGCAGGAGCGTCCGCCGCACGCAGCACCGGCCCACGCGTCCCGCGCCAGTCACCACGCGCCCACCTTCGCCCCACGCCGGCCCCCGGTGCACGACGGCGGAGCCCACCCCGCGGCCCCGCCCGCCGACTTCGACCTCACGGACACCGGCACCGGCTACGTCCCGAGCGCCCTGGCGGCGACCAGCCCGCCGCGGGCCTACCCCTCGCGCCGCGACGTGCGCGCGACGACCCGGTCCGACATCCGGCGGGTCGAGCCGGCCGGGGCCGGCGGCGGCAGCCGGAACCGCTCCTCGTCGGGTGGTCGGCGGCCGGCCTCGTCCGAGATCGGCCGGCGGCTCGGCGCGCTCGGCCTCTCGTGGCCGCTCGTCGCCCTCGTGGGACTCCTCGTGGTGGTCCTCGTGGCGACCCTGGTGGCCAACGGCACCAGGGACGACACGTCGGACGACCGAGGTCTGGGTGCTCTCATGGTTCACTCTCGAACACCGGCTGATTTCCTGGCGTCCAGAACGGCCTCTGACGTCGCCGTCTCTGGGATGATGCTCCCTAACGAGCCGCGAGACGTCGATCTTGCGGCCACGACACCGAAGGACGTCTGAGTGGTGGACAACACGCCCCGGGTACTCGCCGGCCGATACGAGGTCGGCGAGCTCATCGGTCGTGGCGGAATGGCCGAGGTACACATCGGCCATGACACACGGCTCGGCCGTACGGTCGCGATCAAGGTCCTGCGATCGGACCTCGCTCGCGATCCGTCCTTCCTCGCGCGGTTCCGGCGGGAGGCGCAGGCGGCCGCCTCGCTCAACCACCCGGCGATCGTCGCGGTCTACGACACGGGCGAGGACATCCACACGGACTCGCAGGGCGGGGAGGTCCACGTCCCGTTCATCGTCATGGAGTACGTCGAGGGCCACACGGTCCGCGACATCCTCCATGACGGCGCGGCCGTGCCCATCGAGGAGGCGGTCGAGATCACCGTGGGCGTGCTCACGGCCCTCGAGTACTCGCACCACGCCGGCATCGTCCACCGCGACATCAAGCCTGCGAACGTGATGATCACGCCCACGGGCGCCGTCAAGGTGATGGACTTCGGCATCGCCCGGGCCGTCGCCGACTCCGCGGCCACCATGACCCAGACGCACGCGGTGATCGGGACGGCGCAGTACCTGTCGCCCGAGCAGGCCCGCGGGGAGCAGGTCGACGCCCGCTCCGACCTGTACTCGACCGGCTGCCTGCTCTTCGAGCTGCTCACCGGCCGCCCGCCCTTCCAGGGCGACTCGCCGGTCGCGGTGGCGTACCAGCACGTGGGCCAGGCGCCGCAGCGCCCGTCGGAGATCGCTACCGACGTCCCCGACGTGCTCGACCGGATCACGCTCCAGGCGCTCACCAAGGACCGCGACCACCGCTACTCCTCCGCGGCGGAGTTCCGCAGCGACCTGGAGGCTGCGATGCGTGGTGGGCACGTCGTCGCGCCGATGCTCGGAGCGGGTGCCGCCGGTGCGGCCACCACCGTCATGATGGGTGGCCCGGCGGGCCAGTTCCCGCCTTACGGCGGCGCGGCCGCCACGCAGGTCATGGCCCCCATGGGACAGCAGGGCGCCGCCCCGGCGGCGTGGGGAGCCCCGGTCGGTCCGACGACGCCTGGGAGCGGCTTCCCGGGCCCCGGCGGCCCGGGGCGCCGGGAGCCTCAGCGCCCGGAGACCGACAACAAGAAGACGCTCCTGTGGACGCTGGTGGCGGTGGCGGCTACTGCGCTCGTCGCGATCCTGATCTTCTGGCTGCTCAACCGGGACGGCGGCGACAGGGTGCAGGTCCCCGCGGTGGCCGCCGGGCTCAGCGTCGAGGAGGCGCAGAAGATCGTCGAGGATGCGGGCTTCGAGTTCGCGTCCGAGGTCGATCCGGAGGCTACCGGGGAGGTGGGTCAGACGACCGGCGAGACCGATCCGCCCGCCGGTACCGCCGCCCTGCCCAGCAGCATCGTCACCGTCTACACGGTGGGCCAGGCCGGTCAGCAGACCATCCCGAACCTCGAGGGCCAGACCCAGGAGCAGGCGCGAGCCGCGCTGCAGGAGCTCGGGTTCACGGTCGCCTCCACCGTCACCGCCGAGAACCACGCGGCGATCGCCAAGGACCTCGTGGTCCGGACCGACCCCGAGAAGGGGGCCACGGTCTCGACGGACACGCCCGTGCAGCTCGTGGTGTCGTCCGGCCGGGTCACCCTGCCCGACCTGGTCGGCAAGTCACAGGCGGAGGCGGAGCAGACCCTCACGGGCCTGGGCCTCAACTTCCGCGTCGAGACCGAGGAGAGCGACGAGGAGCCCGGCACGGTGATCCGGCAGGAGCCGGAGTCCGGTGACGTGGCTCAGCGGTCCTCCGTCACGATCGTCGTGGCGAAGGAGCGCGAGGTCGAGACCACCAGCGTGCCCAACCTGGTCGACATGAAGGTGGACAGGGCCCAGGAGACCTTGAACCAGAACGCGCTGAACCCGGGCGCGATCACCTACGAGGAGAGCACCAAGCCGGTCAACACGGTCCTGCGCCAGAACCCGGCGCCGGGTACTGAGGTCGACGAGGGCTCGACGGTCGACCTGGTCGTCTCGCTCGGCCCGGACGGCGACGAGCCTTCGCCTTCCCCGACGCCGTCCGGTAGTGGCAACGGAGGCGGTAACGGCGGCGGGATCCTGCCGTAGAGCCGGCCTGACGACGACGAAGCGGGCGTCCCCTCGGGGGGACGCCCGCTTCGTCGTTCTCGGGGTCGGGCAGGGCCGGGAACCTCAGTCGGTGTGGACGAGCGGAGCCATGCCTGCCGACCGCTCGACCGCCCCGGCGAGGCCGCACATCTCGAGCCAGTTCGCGAGGAGGCGGTGCCCGCCCTCCGTCAGCACAGACTCGGGGTGGAACTGGACGCCGTGCAGCGGCAGCTCACGGTGCTGCAGCCCCATGACCACGCCGCTCTCGGTGGTGCAGGTGACCGTGAGGTCGTCCGGGATCGAGTCCGGGGTCGCGGCGAGCGAGTGGTACCGCGTGGCGGTGAACGGCGAGCCCAGCCCGGCCAGCACCCCGGTCCCGTGGTGCTCCACGAGGCTCGTCTTGCCGTGCATCAGCTCAGGAGCATGCGTCACCTTCGCGCCGTACACCTCCGCGAGGGCTTGGTGCCCGAGGCAGACGCCGAGCATCGGGGTGCGCGACCGGGCGCACGACCGGATCACGTCCTCGCTGCTCCCCGCCTCGTGCGGCGTGCCGGGACCGGGTGAGACCAGGACGCCGTCGAACACCGTTCCGTCGGTGTCGTGGAACCGTCCCTCGGCGTCCGGCTCAGGGACCGCGTCGTTGCGCACCACGACGGTGCTCGCGCCGAGCTGGTCGAGGTAGCCGACGATCGTGTAGACGAACGAGTCGTAGTTGTCCACGACGAGGATGCGGGTCATCGTCCTCACCTTCCGTCAGCAGTGTCCCGCCGAGAATACTCGGTGCACCGCCGACGCAGGCAACCTGCTCAGGGCCCGGAGGCGCCGACGGTCGTCTCGTTGAACGGCATGTACTCCGCGAGCCAGGGGAAGAGCCACTCGAAGCACGCCGCCACGACCAGTGCCGCGAGCAGCAGCGCCAGGATCACCCGCAACCACACGGGGCCCGGCAGCAGGCGCCAGATCAGGCCGTACATCACAGTCCTCCGTCGGCATCGAACGAGATCCCGGCGTCGAGGAGCTCCTGCGGTGTGCCCTCGCTCACCGGTGCCCAGTAGTCCAGCTCGCCGTGCACGATGAAACGTTCCCTCGCGGAGTACATCGGGTGGCACGACGTCAGCGTGATGAACCGCTGGGTCAGCTCGGGCAGCGGGTCGCCCGCCTTGAGGCCGGGAACGGGTGCCACCACCTCCGTCTGCCAGGGCGTCACGATCTTCGACTCCGTGACCCGGTAGACGTACCAGGTGTCCTCCGTGCGCACCACCACGGGATCACCGGCCTGCAGGTCGGCGATCAGGTGGAAGGGCTTGCCGTAGGTGGTCCTGTGCGCGGCGGTGGAGAAGTTGCCGAGGTCGCCGGGCATGGCGGTGTCCGGGTAGTGGCCGATCCCGATCGTGTCGAGGACTGTCGCCTTCTCCACCCCCTCGGCGATCGGCTTCACGTAGTCGGCGCCCCAGCGCGGCACGTACAGCTGCCCGAAGACCTCGCCGGCCACGGGCGGCGTGGCCACGGGCGGCGTCTCCGGCGCCCGGTGCTGCGTGGCCACGGCCGGACCAGCAGCCTGTGCCGGCGGGGGAGTCCAGTCGAGGCCCTCGATGATCTCCGCCTGCGCCCGGTCGCCCTCGACGTCCGTCCACCAGAGCTGCCACACCACGAACAGTCCGAGGATCACGCCCGCTGTGACGAGGAGCTCGCCCACCACGCCGACCGCAGAGGCGACGACGCCGCCCGCGTCGCTCGACCGACGTCGGTCCTGAGGCGGGGGGGCGTAGTGCCTGGCCACGGGGGAGGGCTCCCACCACCGGGTGACACGCGGGCGCGTGTCCGGCGCGTAGGTCACGAGAAGACGTCCGTTCCTTCGGGAACCTGGGCATGGCGCAGGCCGCTGCCTGCGGAGTAGGCCGGGAGCTCGACAGCCTCGTGGCGCTGGACCGCCCAGCCGAGGTTCACCGCGCTCACCCAGTCGAGGTAGGTCTGCACGCCCTCCGACCGGTCGAGCGCCGCCTCGAGCTGGACCGGGTCACCCACCACCGTCACGATGTACGGCGGCGAGAACACCTTGCCGTGCAGCAGGAGGATGTTACCCGAGCACCGGAACGCGGAGGTCGCAGTGACGCGCTCGCCCTGCAGGGTCATCGCCTCCGCACCACCGGCCCAGAGCGCGTTGATGACGTCCTGCAGGTCCTGCTGGTGGACCACGAGGTCGTCGGCCGTGACCCCCGAGACGGACCACGACGACGGCGGTGCGTCGTCGAGCGACACCGTGAGCCCCGGCCCGGTGACGGGGAGCGTCCCGGCCGCCACGCCCTGACGTGCGGCAAGGGCCGGGTCCGTCCGGGGCACGTCGGCCGCCACCTGCTGGTCCAGTGCGCGGACCTCCGCGTCGAGGGCGTCAGCACGCGAGGCCAGCTCCGAGACCCGGCGGGCCTCGGCGTCGGCCAGCGTGGCGAGGTCCTGAGCATGGCGGCCGTCAGCCGTGTCGGCGAGCTGGGCGCTGGAGGCGAAGAGAAGGCCTGCCGCGGCGAGGACCGCGCCCACGGTCATCGACGAACGCAGCTGCACGCGCAGCGAGGGACCCTGCGGTCCCGTGCTCGGTCCGGCCATCACCAGGCCCCCTTCGTCACGCATCCTGGGTGGTTTCCTGCTGCCCTGGTCGCCTGCCGGCAAAACCCGAGGGCCTCACGACACGTCCTGTGTCACTCATGCGTCATGGTGACCACTACGCTAGTCCACGAAAGCCGTCGTCGGCCGACCACCTGGGGCCGGCCGTCACCTCCAGGACAGGAGCCCGCCTCGTGCCCGAGTCGAAGTCCCGCAAGAAGAAGACCGCGCCGGACGTGGACAAGCCCGCGGCCGCAGCGCAGCCGCAGGTGAGCCCTCGCTGGCTCGCTCCGGTCATGCTGGGTCTCATGATCCTGGGCCTGGCCTGGGTCGTGACGTTCTACCTCACGAGCTCCGGCCTCGGCCTCCCGATCCCGCAGATCGGCCGGTGGAACCTCGCTGTCGGCTTCGGCCTGATCGTGGCCGGCTTCGCCCTGACGACCCGCTGGCGCTGATTTTCCACAGCCGCTGTGCGGGAGGTCGAAGATACCCACAGCTGTGGGTAAAGCTGGGGAAAAGAGACCTTCGCCCGGTCGGGGTCCTGAGGTCGGCGCCGTAGCCGGCACCTACAGGACCCCGACCGAGGTGTACTTCCAGGCCGACGCCGCGATCAGCACCACCATGCCCACCACCGGCACCAGCCACGCCATGGCAGTACGCGCGGAGCGCGGCGCGTAGGCGAAGGCGGCGGCGACGGCGGCACCGGTGATGAGTCCGCCGAGGTGCGCCTGCCAGGCGATCCCCTGCACCATGAAGCCGATCGCGAAGTTCACGGCGAGCAGCACCAGCACCTGCCCACCGCTCCGGCCGAGCCGGTTCAGCACGGGCAGCATCGCGCCGAAGAGCCCGAACACCATGCCGGAGGCCCCCACCACCGCGGGACCCCACAGGTACCCCGCGGACGTGAGCACCGGACCGGGAGAGAGCACGAGCACCCCCACCGAACCGCCCACAGCGGCGAGCACGCAGAGCACGACGAACCGCGCGCGGCCCAGGATCGGCTCGAGGAACGAGCCCGTGATCCACAGCGCGTACATGTTGAACAGGATGTGCAGCGGGCTCGTCGCGTGGAGGAACGCCGCCGTGAGGAACCGCCAGGGCTCCCCGTCGACGCCGGCCCCCGGCCAGAACTGCCACAGGTCCGTCCATTGTCCGCCGGTCACCAGCTGTAGGAGCCAGCTCACCACGCACACCGCGACGATCGAGATCGTCACCACCGGTCGGCCCGTCGTGACCGCTCCACCGAGCGCTGTCCGGACCCGTGGTGCGGCCCGGGCAGCGTCTCGCACACAGTCGACGCACTGGATACCCACCGCAGCGGGGCGCTGGCACTCGGGACAGGTGGGACGGCCGCAGCGCTGGCACCGCACGTACGACAGGCGGTCCGGGTGCCGCGGACAGACCGGCGGTCCGGCCGCGCCGGGGTCGGCGGGGCCCGGGCCGGCCGGCCCGCCGCCGTGCTCAGCGCTGATGGTCAGTCCTCGATGGTGACCGACGTGATGGCGATGTCCTCGACGGGGCGGTCACCAGGACGGGTGCGCGCCTGGTCGATCGCGTCGACGACGGCCCGCGACTCGTCGTCGGCCACCCGGCCGAAGATCGTGTGCTTGCCGTTCAGCCACGGCGTCAGGGTGGTGGTGATGAAGAACTGGGACCCGTTGGTGCCCTCGGTCTCACCGGTGACCGGGTTGCGGCGCTTACCCGCGTTCGCCATGGCGAGGAGGTACTTCTGGTCGAAGGAGAGCTCCGGGTGGATCTCGTCCTCGAACGTGTAGCCGGGCCCGCCCGTGCCCGTGCCCAGCGGGCAGCCGCCCTGGATCATGAAGTCCTGGATCACGCGGTGGAAGATCAGCCCGTCGTAGAACGGGTCCTTGCGCTCCTCACCGGTGCGCGGGTCCGTCCAGACCTTGGTGCCGGTCGCGAGCCCGACGAAGTTCGCCACGGTCTTGGGCGCGTGGTTCGGCAGAAGCTCGATGCGGATGTCACCGGAGGTGGTGTGCAGGGTTGCGAACATGGCTCAATCCTCCCACGACGAGGCACCCGTTCGCTGGCAGTCCGCCGGGATCGGGGCAGGACTCCGCACGGACTTCCCTCGCTTCGTCCGCACACCGGTGGCAGAGTGGGGACACGAGGGAAACGTACTGTTCATCCGACCCAGGACCGGCGTCCCGGAGGTATTTCCATGTCGCGCAAGAAGCTGACCGACCACGTCGACACCAGCAAGTTCGAGCAGATCGATGCGGAGAAGCTCAAGGAGTCCGCGGCAACCGCAGCCGCGGTCCTGGCTGACGCAGGTTCACGCGCAGCAGTGCAGGCCGGCGTGCTCGCCGGCCAGGCCAAGGAGAGGGCCACGCAGGCCAAGGGCTGGGCCGAGCCCAAGGTGTCCGAGTTCGTCGCCTGGCTCACGCCGCGCGCCGAGAAGGCCTGGCAGGACGGCGTGCAGGCAGCGGCACCGCGGGTCGAGAAGGTCGCCGAGAAGGCCGCTCCGGTCATCGACACCGCCCACGACAAGCTCGTCGACGAGATCCTGCCCAAGATGGTCGCGGCGTTCAACGCCGCGGCGGCCCAGGCGGCCGAGTCTGCCCAGGTCCGCGCAGCGGGAGGTGCGACGGCGGCCGCGGTCTCCGCGAAGTCCGTCGCCGACAAGGTGGCAGCGTCGGCCGAGAACGCCTCAGGCAAGAAGCGCGGCTGGCTGTGGGCGCTGCTCGGCCTGGGGGCGGCGGCCGTGGGATACGTGTTCTGGCGACGGGCCCAGCCGCAGAACGACCCGTGGGCGGAGCCGTGGGAGCAGGCCACCAAGCCGGACTACTCCGGTGCGGCGCGCGACGCCAAGCACGTGGTGGCGCAGGCCGCCGAGACCGTCGGCGAGGCGGCAGGCACCGCCGTCGCGAGGGGCCGCGAGGCGGCAGACAAGGCCGCGCACGCCGCGGAGGACCTGAGCGCCAAGGCGGCACAGGCGGCCGAGGCGGCACGGACGCGCGCGACCGAGGCGGCCGGCAAGGCGTCGGAGGCCGCCAAGGCCGCCGCTACCAAGGCGGCGTCGAAGGCGCGGACCACAACCCGCAAGAGCACCGACGAGGTCGGCACGCCGACGATCCCCGCAACCGCGCAGGCCGCGGGGACCACCACCTCGGGGTCGACGGGCACCACGACGGCCACGACCACGTCCAGTGCCTCGACCTCGCCTGCCCCCGAGGAGTCGGGGAAGGCTGCGGCAGAAGCCGCACCCGCAACCAAGGCGCCCGACTCCGCAGCCGCGAAGGCTCGCGAGATCGCGGAGGCCGCGGCCCGCGCCGCGGAGAAGGACCAGGACGCGGCGCCCAAGGACAAGGCCTGACAACCTGTGGAGCTGGTCGCTGACCACGAGAGCCCCCGGCCTTCCGGCCGGGGGCTCTCGTGTCACGCTGCGACTGCGGTGCCAGGGACCCGCTGAACGACGAATCCCACCGAGAGCCGAATGCATCGGTCCTGGTGGGAGGTGGTGGAGCCAAGGGGACTCGAACCCCTAACCCCCTGCTTGCAAAGCAGGTGCGCTACCAATTGCGCCATGGCCCCCTGCGGGATGTCTCAGGTTCAGTCCAGGGTGTCAGTGACCTCGGACCACAGGTCCCGCCCTTGGGCGTCCTCGTTGAGCTTGCGCCACAAGACATACCCGGCGCCAGCCGCCAGGAGCAAGATGAACAGCTTCTTCACGAGTTCCTCCTGGTGTACCCGATCGGGTCCGGGGAGTGGGGCTAGGAGGACTTGAACCTCCGACCTCTTCCTTATCAGGGAAGCGCTCTAACCGTCTGAGCTATAGCCCCGTCACGCCAGCATGTTGTGCTTGCGCCGCACGAGACCTTACCGCAGGTCGGGGGTCTCCCCCAAACCGAAATGATCGTGCAGCGGTGTGACGTGCGCCCGGCGGACCGGGCGCACGTCGAGGATATGTCAGTCGTCGGTCAGGGTCATGTGCACGCCGCCGACGAGGGCCGCCACAATGTTGTAGAGGAAGGCCATGATCGTCGCGATCGCGGTCATCAGCACGATGTTGCAGATCGCGATGAGCGTCGCGAGCGAGACCACACGGTCGAACTCGACGAACTGCGTCAGGTTGACGTTGCTCTGGGTCCCGACCACCTCACCCACGAACTCCTGGATCGTCACGAACACCTCGAGGCTGTTCAGGACCGACCAGAACACCGCGGTGGCCACCACCGTCATGATGGCGACGGCGACCGACAGCAGGAACGCGAGCTTCATGACCGACCACGGGTCGACGCGCGAGACGGCCAGCCGTACACGGCGCGGCCCGGCGGGGGCCGCTGCCACCTGGGGTGCAGCACCCGTCGCCGGCTGCGCCTGCGGTGTTGCCGCGCCCGTGCCGTGCGCCACCGGCGGAACACCCGGCGTGATGGGAGCCGTCGAGGACTCCTGCGTCGCCGTGCCCCGCACGCCTGCCGCCGCGTAGTGCATCTCAGGTCGCGGGCCGGACGTGGCCGGCTTGCTCTCCTGAGCGGAACGGCTGCTCTCGTCGGACTGTCCTTCAGGAAGCACGGACGACACCTTCTTCGCCGCCGAGCGTGCCGCTGCCAACGCAGCGGCCGCAGCCTTCACAGCACCTGCCTTCATGCTGGCCGCTGCATCCCCGAGAGGAGAAGCTGCCGTGGTGTCGTCAGCCCGGGCAGGCGCACCGTTGGTGGGCTCGGGCTGTGCCGGGCGGTTCCACGGCTCGCCCGGAGCGGGTACGGCGCCGAGGGCTGCGCCGCTCGATCCCTGACTCGGCGACGGAGCAGCCGGAGGCGGCGGGGGCACCGGCCGGGAGGCCGCCGGGACCGCAGCGGGGGTGGACCCCGTCTTGGGCTTGGGCGCGCTGGCACCGGCCTCGTACGCCGACCGCCAGATGCCACCCTGGACCGGGATGCTGTCCGCGGCGCTCGAGGTGTCCCCACTGGCCGACGGAGCCGGCTCGGGCGCGGTCGGAGCGGGCTTTGCCGGAGCGGGCTTTGCCGCCGGCGCGGCAGGGGCACGATCAGCGGACGAACCGTTGGTCGGGCCCTGACCCGTGGGCTTCCCGTCAACTTCACCCGTAGCCGGCGTCTTCTCGCTGGTCGAGGTGTCCTTCGCCGGGGTAGCGGGTCTCTGGGTGTCGACCCGCACCCGTGTGATGTCCAGATCCTCGTCGAGCTCCGGCTTCGCAGTCGTGCTCGTCGTGGGACCGGTCTTGTCGCTCGTCATCAGGTGTCCTCGCGTCCGGGGCTGTCCTGCTCAGGGGTGCTCGGGGTCTCGCCGGCACCCGACTCTGAATCCACCGTATCGCGGTCGACAGCGGCTTGTTCGTCAGTCTTGTCGCTCGGCTCGCCATCGGCGACCTCAGCGTCCTCGTCACCGAGGTTACGCTCGGCGTTCCGGGCGACCGCGATAATACGGTCCCCCTTGTCCGGCTTTGCGAAGGTGACACCCTGCGTGTTGCGTCCCGTGAGGTTCACTTCGGCGACCGCGGAGCGAACGATCTTGCCGCGCTCCATGATCACCAGGACCTCGTCGTCCGGCTCCGTGACCAGCGCGCCGACAAGGTCACCGCGGGCCTCCACCAGGTTGGCCACCTTGATGCCCAGGCCACCACGGCCCTGGACCCGGTACTCCGAGATCCGGGTTCGCTTGGCGAAGCCGCCCTCTGTCACGACGAACAGGTCCGTACCGTCCTTGACGACGTCCGCGGACAGCAGCTCGTCGTCCTCCCGGAACTTCATGCCCGTGACGCCCGACGTGGCACGACCGAGGGGTCGCAGCGCGTCGTCGTCGGCCTTGAACCGGATCGACTGCCCCTTGCGCGAGACCAGGATGAGGTCGTCGTCGGCGTTCACGAGGCGGGCGGAGACGAGCTCGTCGGACCGGCCCTCCTCGTCCTCGCGCAGGTTGATCGCGATGAGACCGCCGGACCGCGGCGAGTTGTACTCCGAGAGGCGCGTCTTCTTGACGACCCCGCGCTTGGTCGCGAGGACCAGGTAGTCGGCCGTGTCGTAGTCGCGGATGTCGAGCACCTGGGTGATGCGCTCGTCCGGCTGGAAGGCCAGCAGGTTCGCCACGTGCTGGCCCTTGGCGTCCCGGCTGCCCTCGGGCAGCTCGTACCCCTTGGCCCGGTAGACGCGGCCAAGGTTCGTGAAGAACAGCAGCCAGTGGTGCGTCGTCGTGACGAAGAAGTGGTCGACGATGTCGTCCTCGCGCAGCTGGGTACCGCGCACGCCCTTACCGCCACGCCGCTGGGACCGGTAGTTGTCGGACCGCGTCCGCTTGGCGTAGCCACCGCGCGTGATCGTGACGACGACCTCCTCCTCGGGGATGAGGTCCTCCATCGACATGTCGCCGTCGTAGGGGAGGATCGAGGTGCGGCGCTCGTCGCCGTAGCGTTCCACCACGTCCGCGAGGTCGTCACCCACGATCTTCCGCTGGCGGTCGGGCTTGGCCAGGATGTCCTCGTAGTCGAGGATCTCCGCCTCGAGCTTCGCGTGCTCCTCGAGAATCTTCTGCCGCTCGAGGGCCGCGAGGCGACGGAGCTGCAGGGCGAGGATGGAGTTCGCCTGCTGCTCGTCGATCTCGAGCAGGTCGATCAGCCCGGTGCGGGCCTCGTCGACGTCGGGGGAGCGGCGGATCAGCGCGATGACCTCGTCCAGCGCGTCGAGCGCCTTGAGGTATCCCACGTAGATGTGGATCTGCGCCTGGGCCTCGCGCAGGAGGTAGGCCGTACGGCGACGCACCACGTCGATCTGGTGGGCAGTCCAGTGCCGGATGAACGCGTCGAGGCTCAGGGTCCGCGGGACCCCGTCCACCAGCGCCAGCATGTTCGCGCCGAAGTTGTCCTGCAGCTGCGTGTGCTTGTAGAGGTTGTTGAGCACCACCTTCGCCACCGCGTCGCGCTTGAGCACGATGACCAGGCGCTGCCCGGTACGACCCGAGGTCTCGTCGCGGATGTCGGCGATGCCCTGGATGCGTCCCTCGTTGACCAGGTCCGCGATCTTCGACGCCAGGTTGTCGGGGTTGACCTGGTAGGGCAGTTCCGTGATGACCAGGCAGACCCGGTTCTGGATCTCCTCGACGGTGACGACGGCGCGCATCGTGATGGAGCCGCGGCCCGTGCGGTACGCGTCCTCGATGCCCTTGCGACCCAGGATCTGAGCACCGGTGGGGAAGTCCGGGCCCTTGATGCGCTGCATGAGCGCCTCGAGCAGCTCCTCCCGCGTGGCCTCCGGGTGGTCGAGGTGCCACCGGACGCCGTCGGCCACCTCGCGGAGGTTGTGCGACGGGATGTTGGTCGCCATGCCGACCGCGATCCCGGCCGAGCCGTTGACCAGCAGGTTCGGGAAGCGGGACGGCAGGATCGCCGGCTCTTGCGTACGACCGTCGTAGTTGTCCTGGAAGTCGACCGTGTCCTTGTCGATGTCCCGGACCATCTCCATGGCGAGGGGGGCCATGCGGCACTCGGTGTACCGGGGGGCTGCCGCAGGGTCGTTGCCGGGGGAACCGAAGTTGCCCTGGCCGGCCACAAGCGGGTACCTCAGCGACCAGTCCTGCACCAGACGCACCAGCGCGTCATAGATCGCTGTGTCGCCGTGCGGGTGGAACTTGCCCATGACGTCGCCGACGACGCGCGAGCACTTCGAGTAGGCCCGGTCCGGCCGGTAGCCGCCGTCGTACATCGCGTACAGCACACGCCGGTGCACCGGCTTGAGGCCGTCACGCACGTCGGGGAGCGCGCGCCCCACGATGACGCTCATCGCGTAGTCGAGGTACGACCGCTGCATCTCGAGCTGGAGGTCCACCTGCTCGACACGGCCGTGCTGCACCGCCAGGAGCGCCTCGACGCCCGGCAGTCCGTCGTCCGTGCTGTCCGGCCCGTTGTTCACACCGGGGGTCTCGTCCGTCACCGTCTGTTCTTCCTTTCGTCTCCCTGGTCACCGTACGCAGCCCGACGACGGCCGCCCGTGGCGGGCGGGGCGTCGTCGGGCACCGTGCTAGGTGGCCAGGGCCCTGTCGATATCCGAGGCTCGCAAGCTCACTCCTCAGATATCGAGGAAGCGCACGTCCTTGGCGTTGCGCTGGATGAAGCTGCGGCGGGACTCCACGTCCTCGCCCATGAGGACCGAGAAGATCTCGTCCGCTGCCGCCGCGTCGTCCATCGTGACCTGCAGCAGCGTCCGGTTCTCCGGGTCCATCGTGGTGTCCCACAGCTCGGAGTAGTCCATCTCACCCAGGCCCTTGTAGCGCTGGATGCCGTTCTCCTTGGGGATCCGCTTGCCCTGCGCCTGGCCGGCGGCCAGGAAAGCGTCCCGTTCGCGGTCCGAGTACACGTAGTCGTGGGGGGCGTTCGACCACTTCAGGCGGTACAGCGGCGGCTGCGCCAGGTACACGTGGCCGTGCTCGATGAGCGGCCGCATGTAGCGGAACAGGAGCGTGAGCAGGAGGGTCGCGATGTGCTGACCGTCCACGTCGGCATCTGCCATCAGCACGATCTTGTGGTACCGGAGCCGCGCCAGGTCGAAGTCCTCGCCGATCCCCGTGCCGAAGGCCGTGATGATCGACTGGACCTCCTGGTTCGACAGCGCCTTGTCCAGCCGCGCCCGCTCCACGTTCAGGATCTTGCCGCGGATCGGGAGGATCGCCTGCGTGCGGGGGTTGCGTCCGCGGACGGCCGAGCCGCCGGCGGAGTCACCCTCGACGATGTAGACCTCGCACTCCTCCGGCCGGTTCGACTGGCAGTCGCGCAGCTTGCCCGGCATGCCGCCGCTGCTGAGGATGCCCTTGCGCCGGGTGGCCTCGCGCGCCTTGCGCGCCGCGATGCGGGCGAGGGACGCCGAGATCGCCTTGCGGATGATGTCCCGGGCCTCGCCCGGGTGCGCGTCGAACCAGTCGGTGAGCCGCTCGCGCACCACACGCTGGACGAACGTCTTGGCCTCGGTGTTGCCCAGCTTCTGCTTGGTCTGGCCCTCGAACTGCGGCTCACCGAGCTTCACGCTGATGACGGCGGTGAGGCCCTCGCGGATGTCGTCACCCGTGAGGTTCTCCTCCTTCTCCTTGAGGATGCCCTTCTCGCGCGCGTAGCTGTTGACCAGCGTGGTCAGCGCCGCGCGGAAGCCCTCCTCGTGTGTGCCGCCCTCGGGGGTGGAGATCGTGTTCGCGTACGTGTGGACCGACTCGCTGTACGCGCTCGTCCACTGCATCGCGATCTCGACCGCGATCTTGCGCTCCTTGTCCTCCGACTCCACGTCGATGATCTCGTCGTGGATCAGGTCGACCTTCTTGGCCGAGTTGAGGTGCTTGACGTAGTCGACGAGGCCGCCCTCGTACACGTACGTCACGGTGCGTGCGCCCGACGACGTCGCGGCCTCGCCCTGGGCGTTCGTGTCGCCTTCCGCGGGAGCCGCGTGGACCTCGTCGTCGTGCACCTCGCCGGCCACGACCGGGAGCCCGCCGGTCACCTCGTCGGCGTTGATGGTGTGCCCGGCACGCTCGTCGGTGAGCGTGATCTTCAGGCCCTTGTTGAGGAACGCGTACTGCTGGAAGCGCGAACGCAGCGTCTCGAAGTCGTACTCGGTGGTCTCGAAGATGGTGCCGTCGGCCCAGAACGTCTGCGTCGTGCCGGTGCCCTCGTCCGACCCCAGCGGCTCCAGGCGCTCGACGCCGGTGACCGGCGTACCGCCGTTCTGGTACTCCTGGCGCCAGTTGTAGCCGTCGCGGCGCACCTCGGACACGAAGCGGTGGCTCAGCGCGTTCACGACCGACATGCCGACGCCGTGCAGACCGCCCGACACCGCGTAGCCACCACCGCCGAACTTGCCGCCGGCGTGGAGGATCGTCATGACGACCTCGAGCGTCGGCTTTCCCTCGGTGGGGTGCATGGCCACCGGGATCCCACGACCGTTGTCGCGGACCCGTACGCCACCGTCGGCCAGCAGGGTCACGTCGATCGTGTCTGCGTGACCCGCGAGGGCCTCGTCCACAGAGTTATCCACAATTTCGTAGACGAGGTGGTGAAGTCCGCGCTCACCGGTGGAACCGATGTACATGCCCGGGCGCTTACGAACGGCCTCGAGACCTTCCAGGACTGTGATGTTCCCGGCGTCGTAGCCGCCGTCGATTCGCTCTGTCACGGGCGGGAGTGCTCCTCTTGTCTTTCAGGCGCACGGCGGGCACAACCCATGAAGCAGTGGACCGTGCCGGGCCCGGGTGAATTTAGCGGGCGGCGGCCCAGGTCTAGGGCGGCTCGTCGGTGCTCAGCGTCCCGGGTGGAAACCCGGCGCGGTTGACCTGGTCAGTCTACCTTCTGAACGCCGAAAACTCGCGATCCTACGGCACCTGTGGGCACTTCTCCACAAGCTTCCTCCACAGGCTGATCGCGGGCGTCACAGGGCCTGGACGACGCTCTCGCCGCCGGGCGCCCCGACCGGCCGCGGACGGCAACGCCCGGGCCCCCGAGAAATGTGTCCGGGACGCCTTCTCTCTCTGGTTGAATGCGCGCGACACACTCACCGTGCAACGGCGCACGGCCCCTTTTCTCGCAAGGACCCCCGATGAAGCGACTTCTCGCGACGGCCGCAACCACGGCGCTCGCCCTGGGCGGGCTGCTGTCCGCCACGGCTCTCCCCGCTGCGGCTGACGTCGCACCGCCTGCTGTTCCGGCGACAGTATCTGGCTCTGGGACGCTGACAAGGTCACCCCAGTCACACCCGACCGGGTCACCACCTGTGGCGCCACCGTCGAGGACCTCGTGATCCCCGAGGACACCGCCGAGATCTTCTACGAGTTCGACGGGGCAAACCTCTTCGCGAACGCTCGGCCCGGGTTCGAGTTCGGAGGTCCGCCCTACGCCGGTGGTCAGTACGCGCCGGAAACGGGCGGGAGCACGAACGGGATCACTCGTCTTCGGATTCACGTGGGCCAGGTGGTCTCGCCACGGTGCGAGCTCACCACGCCGATCGCCTATGAGGCGGTCTGTGTCGACGGTGAGCCGCGTCTGAAGTACTCGATCGGGCGACCCGAGGGCATGCTCGGTGACGTGGCGTACATCGAGTGGTCTGGTAAGGGTGCAGATGCGCCGTTGTGGGCCGGTAGCGGGCACGACTACCCGCTGGAAGGCCTGTACAGCTTCCCGGACCTCGTCATGAACGGCGACGGGACCTATTCTGCCCGTGGGTACCCCGAGACCCGAGTGGCCGACGTCGACCTGCACATCTCCCTCGAGGGGCAGGGGAGGACGGTATCCGGCGCTACTACTACGCGACCTTCGATGACGCCCCGGTCGCTAGCCCGTGCCCGTCGGCCACCGCCGCCGGACCCGTGAACAACCCCGTCGCCACCCCGGCCCCGACCGCGACCTCGGCAGCAGCCGCAGCGCAGACCCGGCCGATGCTCCCCGAGACCGGCGCGACCGTCGGCACCGCCACCGGCATCGCCGCCCTGCTCCTCGCCGCCGGCGCCGGGCTCATCTGGTACCGCCGTCGCGCCACCGCACGCGACTGACCTGACGACGCGAAAGGCGGGCACCCTGCGGGTGTCCGCCTTTCGCACTGTCGAGCCTGGGCAACTTTCTGGTTGAATGCGCGCGACACACTCACCGTGCAACGGCGCACGGTCCCTTTTCTCGCAAGGACCCCCGATGAAGCGACTTCTCGCGACGGCCGCAACCACGGCGCTCGCCCTGGGCGGGCTGCTGTCCGCCACGGCTCTCCCCGCCACCGCCGACACTGCGCCACTGCCTACGCCGGTTCTGGTGACGCCGGCCGATCCCGGTTTGCTCACCGAGTGCGACGCCACCCTGGACGACCTCGCCATTCCTGAGAACACCGAGGCGATTCACTACGAGTTCGACGGCGAGCAGCTGCTTGCACGAGCCCAGGCCGGATACACCTTCGGCTCGGGACACTCGTTCGGTCGCTACCGTCACATGCCGGACGACGGCGTGAGCGGCATCATGACTGGCGTCTTGGCAGCGCTGGACGTCCGTGAGCTGATCTCCGCAACGTGCGACCTGACGACACCGGTCTCGTACGAGGCCGTCTTGCCCGCCAGGGCAACTCGGTCACCGTCGTCGTCGACGGCAAGGAGATCGACGAGGCGGCGTTCGGCAACAGCTACACGAAGACGTACCGCTGGAACGACTACAACATCGACCCGGGCACCGTGAAGTCCTGGGAGGTTGTCATCGACGCCTCGGACGACAACCGGTTCGACACGAGCGTCAAGGGCGGCCCGATCAAGGGCTGCAAGCCGACCCCGTCCCCGACGCCCACGCCTTCGCCCACCCCGACGCCGTCCCCGTCCCCCAGCGCCACACCGTCGGCGACGCCCGTCTCGCCGGCCGTGCCCGTCGTGGACTGCACCGTTGATTCGGTCGACGCGATCGCGAAGCCTGCCGACACGGACTCGGTCACCTATGTCAAGGACGCCGCCGGCATCACGGCCACGCTCAACGACGGCTTCTCGTGGGGCGACCTGGGCACGTACGATGAGCTCTCCCCGACCACCGCGATCCTCCCGGCCGAGGACCTCGCAGCGCTCCTCGCGGCGCTGACCTGCGAGTCCGAGCCGACGCCGAGCCCGACCCCCACGGAGACGGCGCCCGCCCCGGTCGCCTCCCCGTCCCCGAGCGCCTCGCCGTCGCCCTCCGCGACACCGACGCCGTCGGCCTCGCCTTCGGCACCGGCCCCGGCCGCCACGCAGCCGCCGAGCCTCGCCCAGACCGGCGCCACCGTGGGCGGCGCCGTGCTGCTCGCGTTGCTGCTCGCCGGCGGCGGCTTCGCGCTCGTGTGGGCACGTCGTCGGATCCAGAACGTCTGACCGACCGGCCTGACACACAGGCCTGACTGACGAAGGGCTCCCCGGTTCACCGGGGAGCCCTTCGTCGTCCACAGGTTCATCCCCAGGTGTCGCGCGGCCCTGGGCCGCGCACGGCCCGCGGCCCACGCCGGAAGCCCGGGCCCGCCGGCCCGAGCACCGTCACCTCTTCCACCACGCCCTCGCCGATCTCCTCAGCCATCCTGCGCAGCAGCGTCGGGACGAGCAGCCGCAGCTGGGTCGCCCACGCCGTGGAGTCCGCCCGGACGACCAGCACCTTGTCCTCGAAGGTCTCCGGCGGGCAGTGCTCGGCCACGTCCGGTCCCACGACCTCACGCCACCTGCCGACCACGCCACCCACCGAGACCTCCGCGGTCCAGCCCTTCTCGCGCAGCAGCCGGCCGACCACCTCGGACAGCAGCTGCGGGTCGCGTGCGTTCGGCCCCTTGCGCTCACGGTGCGGCTCATCCAGGGGAGAGCGCCGGGCGGGGGCACCGGGGCGGAGTCCCCTGGCCCGCGCCGCGGCCTTGGCGCGGTTCAGCGCCGCACGCGCCACCTCGGACGGGGGAGTGAGCGGCACGGCCTCGGCCGCCTCGTCGCCCGTCCCGTCCTGCCCGACGCCGGAGCTCGCCCCGGGCGTCCGGCCCGCCTGCCGCTCATCACCGCTCACGCGCCACCGTCCCTGGTTCCACGTGGAACCGTACGCCCTGGAGCGCACCCGGCACGTCGTCCGGGACGGCGGCCGTCACCAGCACCTGCCGGGCGGGCGCCACGAGCTCCGCAAGCCGTTCCCGGCGCCGTACGTCGAGCTCCGCGAATACGTCGTCCAGAATCAGCACGGGTTCCGCGTCGGTACCGAGGTCGGGATTCCAGAAGGCCGGTGCCTGGACCTCACCGCTGAGCAGGCGGTAGGAGGCGAGCCGGAGCGCGAGGGCGAACGACCAGGACTCACCATGGCTCGCGTAGCCCTTGGCTGGAAGGCCCGCGAGGGTGAGGACCAGATCGTCACGGTGCGGGCCGACGAGACTCACACCGCGGTCCAGCTCCTGCTGGCGTACCTCGCGCATCGCCGCGAGCAGCGCGTCCCGGACGTCGGCCACCGAGGGGAGCGCGCCGCCGTCGGGCACCGCTCCTGGGAGTGACCACTTGTACGCGATCTCCGCGACGCCTGCCCCGGCGCTCACCTGGTCGTACGACGCAGCCACCGCCGGACGCAGAGCCTCCACCAGCTCCAGACGGAGCACCAGGATCTCTGCGCCGAGCTCGGCGAGCCGGGTGTCCCAGACGTCGAGGGTGGCGAGCTCGGCACCAGCAGGATCGCCGGTCGCACCTGCGCCGTTAGCCACCGACCCTGTGGATAGTCCTGTGGACGACGATGTGGATGAACTTGTGGACAACCCGGAGCGGGAAGGCCTGGCAACGGGCCTTCGACGCGCCCCCCGGGCAGACTTGAGCAGTGCCGACCGCTGGCGCAGCACCCGGTCGTAGTCAGACAGAACGCCTGCCACACGCGGGGTCATCAGGACGAGGAGCTGGTCCAGGAAGCGGCGCCGTCCGTCCGGGTCGCCCTTGACGAGGGCCAGGTCCTCGGGGGCGAAGAGCACCGTCCGCAAGATGCCCAGGACGTCCCTCGCACGTACCGGCTGACCTCGGTTGATGCGTCCGCGATTGGCTTTCCCTGGCGTGATTTCAAGCTCGATGGTGCTCGCTCGGTCCGCCCGGACCACCCTCGTCCGTACCACGGCGCGGGAGGCGCCGGCGCGGATCAGAGGGGCGTCGGTCGAGACCCGGTGGGACCCCAGTGTCGCGACGTAGCCGACCGCCTCGACCAGGTTCGTCTTACCCTGACCGTTCGGTCCGAGGAAGGCGTTGACCCCCGGTTCGAGCTCGACGTCGACCGCTGTGTACGAGCGGAAGTCGAGCAGCGAGAGGTGCGAGACATACATCGGAAGTCCTGTGGAAGAAGGTGTGGACAACCGGCCCGTGCGGGCCGGGCGGTCAGTCCGCCTTCTTGACCGAGTGCCCGCCGAACTGCTGCCGCAGAGCCGCCACCGCCTTGAGCGCGGGGGACTTCTCCTGGCGCGACGCGAAGCGTGCGAACAGGGAGGCGGAGATGACCGGGAGGGGCACCGCGAGATCGATCGCCTCGTCGACGGTCCATCGACCCTCGCCTGAGTCATCGACCCAGTCGTCGAGCAGCGCGAGCTCCGGGTCCTCCTCGAGCGCCTTGACCATCAGGTCCAGGAGCCACGAGCGGACGACGGTGCCGCGCGTCCAGGCCTTCATGGTCCCGCGCACGTCGGTGATCACGTCGTCCTTGGCGGCGAGGAGCTCGTACCCCTCGGCGTACGCCTGCATCAGGCCGTACTCGATGCCGTTGTGCACCATCTTGGCGAAGTGACCGGCGCCGACGGTCCCCGCGTGGACAAAGCCCTCCTCGCGGGGGCCCTCGGGGCGCAGGGCGTCGAACACGGGCAGCAGGGCCTCTACGTGAGCGACCTCGCCGCCTACCATCAGGCCGTAGCCGTTCTCCAGGCCCCACACGCCCCCGGAGACGCCGACGTCGACGTAGCCGATGCCCTTCGAGGCGAGGGCGGTGGCACGCTCGCGGTCCTCGGCGTAGTGGGAGTTGCCACCCTCGACGATGATGTCCCCGTCACCCAGCAGCTCACCGAGCTCCTCGACGACAGTCCGGGTCGGGTCGCCGGCCGGCACCATGACCCACACGACCCTGCGCTCCGCGGGAAGCGCGGCGACGAGCGCGGCCAGCGTCGGGACGTCCGACACCTCGGGCCGGGGGTCGTAACCGGTGACCTCGATGCCCCCCTTGCGCAGGCGGGCGCGCATGTTGTTGCCCATCTTGCCGAGCCCGACCAGGCCGATGTGGCTGACCATCGTGTGTCTCCTTCAGAGCCGGACGTCAGCCGGCAAAACGGATCGGGACCAGGAGGTAGCGGTACGAGGAGTCGTCCTCGCCGTCCAGCGACTCCTGGCCGGTGAACTCGACAGGCTTGTTCGGGTGCGTGAAGGACAGGCGCGTGAAGTCCGTCCCCAGGGCGCCAAGCCCGTCCAGCAGGAACTGGGGGTTGAAGGCCACCGCGATGTCCTCGCCCACCAGCACCGCCTCGAGAGCCTCCGACGCCTGTGCGTCGTCGCCCTGGCCTGCGTCCAGCACGACCTGCCCGTCGGTGAAGGACAGGCGGATCGGGGTGTTGCGCTCAGCGACGAGGCTGACGCGCTTGGCCGCCTCGATGAGGGGCGCGGTCGCCACCACGGCGTGGATGGGGGTGGCGTCGGGGAAGAGGCGCCGCACGGCCGGGTAGTCGCCGTCGACCAGCTGCGACGTGGTGTGCCGGCCGCCCGCCTCGAAGCCCACCAGGTCCAGCCCGGCGCCTGTGGACAGCGCCACGTTCACCAGGCCACCGCCGGCGCCGAGGGAACGCGCGACGTCGTTCAGCGTGCGTGCGCGGATCAGGGCGACGGCGGAGTATCCCGGGGTGGCAGGAGTCCAGGTGAGCTCCCGCAGGGCGAGCCGGTAACGGTCCGTCGCCAGCAGGGTGATCCGCTCGCCCTCGATCTCCACACGGACACCGGTCAGCAGCGGGAGGGTGTCGTCCTTGCTGGCCGCCACGGTGACCTGGTTGACGGCGAGCGTGAGGGCGTCGCCCGAGACGGTGCCGGTGAGCTCGGGCATCGTGGGGAGTGCCGGGTAGTCCTCCACCGGCATGGTGAGGAGCGTGAACCGGCTGGCACCGCACGTGAGCATCACCTTGGTGCCCTCGAGGGTGACGTCCACCGGCTTGTTCGGCAGCGCACGTGAGATCTCCGCGAGGAGGCGCCCGGAGACAAGGACCGTGCCCGGTTCGGCAACCTCTGCAGGGATCTCGGACCGGGCCGACGTCTCGTAGTCGAAGCTCGCCAGGTTGATGATCCCCTGCGCGTCAGCCTCGATGCGGACGCCGGCGAGGACCGGTGCAGGCGGCCTTGTCGGGAGCGTGCGGGCGGTCCAGGTCACAGCATCAGCGAGGACGTCGCGCTCGACCCTGAACTTCATGCCGTTGCATCTCCCTCTATGGCTCTGACTGTCCTGCCAAACCCTACGCGAGGTCTCGGCTCTCCGGCACTCCGGCGTGACCGACCGGTGGATGACATCTCAGAGCGCTCGTACTAGTGTTCGATGCGCTGATGCCGTCACCCGGACCGCCCTGATGAAGGCGTGTGGATTCTTTCTCTTCTGAATCAGTAGTCGTCGTAGTAGGTGTTGTGGAAGATGGGGATAAGCGCTGTCTACGCAGGTCAGAGGCCTCGTGGGCATGTGGAGGAGCTGTGGGGTCACCTGTGTGTGAACTAGGGGTCCCTGTGGGCAGAGATTCTGTGCACACACCCTGTCCACCGATTGTGGGTCCTCCGCCCACAGAATTCGGGGGTTCATCCACACCCGTCCACAGCTTTCTACACAGGTGTGCACGGGGGTCGCATCGAGAAACCTGTAGTTCTGCACAGAAATCGTCCACAGAGGTGGGGACAACTAGGTGGCGTGGCGGGATCACGCGGAAACTGCTGTGGAGGAGCCTGGGGACGTGCCTACCAGCAACAGCGTGAAGTTGTCCCCAGGGGTTTTCCACAGCGGTGTGCAGAAGGGCCTGAGATGGACGTCGTCGCAGGTCAGCCCCGGTGCTGCTGCTTGATCCGGCTCGTGAGCTCGGTGACCTGGTTGTAGGTGGAGCGACGCTCCGCCATCTGCCCGGCGATCTTCTTGTTGGCGTGCATCACGGTGGTGTGATCTCGCCCACCGAACTGCTGACCGATCTTCGGGAGCGAGAGATCCGTGAGCTCCCGGCACAGATACATGGCGATCTGGCGGGCGGTGACGAGGACGCGTGACCGCGACGAACCGCAGAGATCTTCGATCGTCAGACCGAAGTACGCAGCGGTCTGAGCGATGACGACGGCCGGCGTGATCTCTGCCGAGTCATCGTCGGTGATGAGGTCCTTGAGGACGATCTCCGCCAGTGCCAGGTCAACCTGCTGGCGGTTGAGGTTCGCGAAGGCCGTCACGCGGATCAGAGCACCCTCGAGCTCCCGGATGTTCGTCGAGATGCGGGAGCCGATGTAGGAGAGCACCTCGTCCGGTACGTCCAGGTGCTCGCTCGCGGCCTTCTTCCGCATGATCGCGATACGCGTCTCGAGATCCGGCGGCTGGACGTCCGTGATGAGACCCCACTCGAAGCGGGAGCGGAGCCGGTCCTCGAACCCGTGCAGCTGCTTGGGCGGCACGTCGGAGGTCAGGACCACCTGCTTGTTCGCGTTGTGGAGCGCGTTGAAGGTGTGGAAGAACTCCTCCATCGTCTGCTCCTTGCCCTGCAGGAACTGGATGTCGTCGATGAGGAGGACGTCGACGTCGCGGTAGCGCCGCTGGAACGCGCCGGCCTTGCCCTCACCGATCGAGTTGATGAAGTCGTTCGTGAACTCCTCGGAGTTCACGTAGCGCACGCGCACGTGGGGGTACAGGTTGTGCGCGTAGTGACCGATGGCGTGCAGCAGGTGCGTCTTGCCCAGCCCGGAGTCGCCGTAGATGAACAGCGGGTTGTACGCCTTGGCCGGCGCCTCGGCCACCGCGACCGCGGCGGCGTGGGCGAACCGGTTGGACGACCCGATGACGAAGGTCTCGAAGATGTACTTCGGGTTGAGCCGGGTGGGCTCCCCGGACGGCTTCGGCGCCGGCTGAGGAACCACCGGGATCTGAGCCTCCTGAGGCTCGGGCTCCTCCGGCAGCGACATCTGCGACGGACCGGCGAGGGCGTCATGGCTCAGCTCGGGGTCCACAGTGATGCCGAAACGGATGTCCCGGCCGAGCACCGACGAGATGGCGGAGACCAGGTCGTCACGGACGGCGGTCTCGAGGTACGTGCGGGTCTGCTCGTGAGGCACCGCGATGAACACCATGTCGTCGAGGATCGCCATCGGCTTCGCAAGCCGGATGAAGGCCAGCTGACGCGGGCTCATGTCCGGCCGGCTCTCGAGCGTGGCCAGGGTCTGGGCCCAGACGTCCGTGATGTTCTCGTCCGGGTTGGCCACGGCTTTTCCTTCTGCTCGGTGCTGGTGGGGGAGGCGTGTCCGGCGGTCGTCCTGGGTGCTGGATCTCCTGAAGTCTGCCATCATGAGGCATCGTCCACACAGTTGTCCACAGCCTGTGGATCTGTGGACAGGCCTGTGGACAGCCGCCCGCCCGACGTCGGAACGGCAGGGTCTTCCCGAATCTGCGGACCACGCGGGGGTACGGTGTGGCGCTCGTGACAGGCTTCCCAGTTTGACCCCCGGGCCCTCCGCGGCGTAACGTCAGACAGCCGTTCCAGGTACTTTCAGCGCGCCCAGACGTGGCTTTGGCCACGGGCCCAGGCCTTGGGTCGGCCCCGGTCGACTGCGTACCTCGCTCGGCCTGTAACGAACCCTGCATCGTCGAGGACTGACGGTGTGCCTCCCCGACGTTCTTGGAGTACCTCGTGAGCAAGCGGACTTTCCAGCCGAACAACCGCCGCCGTGCGAAGACCCACGGTTTCCGGCTGCGTATGCGCACCCGTGCCGGCCGCGCCATCCTGGCTGCTCGCCGCCGCAAGGGTCGCGTCGAGCTCTCTGCCTGAGCCGTGCTGCCAGCGGCGCACCGACTGCGCCGTTCCGTGGACTTCGAACGGGCGGTGCGCCGCGGCACGCGTGCAGGACGATCGACCTTGGTGGTTCACCTCCTCGTCAATGACGAGGGGGATGAACCGTCACAGGTCGGTTTTGTCGTATCTAAGGCCGTCGGCAACGCGGTCCAGCGCAACCTCGTGAAGCGCCGGCTCCGCCATGCCGCGCTCGCACACGTCGACGAGCTGCCCCCGCGTACGCGTGCAGTGGTGCGGGCCCTCCCGCCTGCGTCCGGTGCCACGTTCACGGAGCTGTCGCGAGACCTGGCCTCGAGCCTGACCCGGGCACTCGCCCGGGCGACGGGCGAGGATCGGGGCCCGCGTGCGGCGTCGGGCAGCAGCGCCCGCCCCTCACCCACCGGAGCCGGGCGATGACCTCCTTGTTCCGGGCACCCACGTTCCGTGGCGAGCGAGTCACGCTCAGCGATGTGCCTGTCGCCGTGCTGGTGGGGATGATCCGGGTCTACCAGACGTTCATCTCTCCGATGAGCGGTCCCACGTGCAAGTACTACCCGTCGTGCTCGCAGTACGCCGTGATCGCCCTGAAGCGGCACGGGGCCCTGCGAGGTCTCGGGCTCGCGCTGTGGCGGCTTCTGCGGTGCAACCCGTGGAGCCTGGGCGGGGTGGACGACGTCCCGCCGGCGCGCGGGGCTCGTGCTCACGACGACACGCACGCACCGCACACGCACGGAGCCTGACCGCTCACCCGGGACAGTGTCCCGGACCCCCGGACTTCGCGTCACCGACTCAGGAGCACTTCACCGATGGACTTCTTCGCCTTCCTCTACCCGATCGAATGGGTGGTGGCCTGGATCATGTACGGGTCGCACGCCCTGTTCACGACCCTCGGGATGCAGTCCGGCCCGGGCTTCGCCTGGGTGCTGTCGATCGTGGCCCTCGTGATCGTCATCCGCGTGCTGCTCATCCCCCTGTTCTTCAAGCAGATCAAGGCGTCCCGCGGGATGCAGATGGTCCAGCCGGAGCTGCAGGCGATCCAGAAGAAGTACAAGGGCAAGACGGACCCGGCGTCCCGCGAGGCGATGACCCGCGAGACGATGGAGCTGTACCGCAAGCACGGCACCAACCCCTTCGCGTCCTGCATGCCGCTCCTGCTGCAGTCGCCGATCTTCTTCGCGCTGTTCAACGTGCTGAACGCGCTGAAGCCCATCGCCGACGGCGACTACAAGCGCGACGCGATCGGCCCCATCACGCAGGACGTGGCGGGGGACATCGAGCAGTCGACGCTGTTCGGCGCCCAGCTCTCCGACGTCTTCATGACGACGGACTCGTGGACCTCGCGGATCGTCGTCATCGGCCTGATCGTGGCCATGAGTGCGACGACGTTCCTCACGCAGCGCCAGCTGACGATGAAGAACATGCCGCCGGCGGCGCTCGAGGGTCCCATGGCCCAGACGCAGAAGATGATGCTGTACTTGCTCCCGCTCGTCTTCGCGATCTCCGGCGTGAACTTCCCTGTGGGTGTCCTGATCTACTGGACCGTCACCAACGTCTGGTCCATGGGCCAGCAGTACTACACGATCAAGCGCATGCCGACGCCTGGCTCCCTTGCCGAGAAGCAGCTCAAGGAGCGCCAGGCGCGTAAGGCTGCTGCCAAGGCGGCCAAGAACGGCGGGGTCGTGCCGGTCGAGGACGCTCCTGTCGTGGAGGCTCCGCGGTCCGGCCAGCGCGTTCAGCCCAAGCGGAAGAACCGCCAGAAGACGACGGGCTCGCAGCCGGCCAGGCCTGTGACGGCCCAGTCGGCGCCGACCGATGCGGCGGGGGATGATGCCCCTGGTGGCGACGCCGGCACCAGGCCGAAGAAGAAGTAGGAGAGCGCACATGAGCCCGACGGACACGCCCGCAGCCGAGGCGAAGGACCTGACGACGCGTCTCGAGGAAGAGGGCGAGATCGCCGCCGACTACCTCGAGGAGCTGCTCGACATCGCTGACCTCGACGGTGACATCGACATCGACATCACCTTCGACCGGGCAGCGGTCGAGATCATCGCCGACGACGCGTCGTCGCTCAGGCACCTCGTGGGCAAGGACGGTGAGGTCCTCGACGCGCTCCAGGAGCTGACCCGCCTCGCGGTGCAGGCGAAGACGGGGGAGCGCAGCCGGCTGATGCTCGACATCGGTGGCCACCGTGCCGCTCGGCGGGCAGAGCTCACGCGGATCGCCGAGGCTGCGATCGAGACGGTGCGGGCCACAGGCACGGAGTTGTCGCTGGATCCCCTGAACGCCTTCGAGCGCAAGGTGGTGCACGACGTCGTCGCGGCGGCCGGGCTGGTGAGCGACTCTCGCGGGGTAGAGCCAGGCCGGTACGTCGTGGTTCAGCCGGCCGGCACGGCATCGGGCGAGACGGACGCAGTGGCCGACGTCGGCTGACGGGGAACGAGATGCCGGGGCCGGTGCGCGTCTGAGGACGAGTACCGGCCTTCGGTCTGCCGGGTGGACGAGGAGACGGACGGGTGGACATGGACGAGCAGGCAGCAGGGAACGACCGCGAGCCCGAGGGCTTTGACGACGAGGTCCGCGACGCGGAGACCCTGGGCGTGAGTCCGGCCGTGCGGGAGTACTTCGGTGACAGCTATGAAGTGGTCTCCCGGTTTGCGGCGCTGCTCCTGGATCAGGGAGAGCTGCGCGGACTGATCGGTCCGCGCGAGGTCCCGCGTATCTGGGAGCGACACATCCTCAACTCGGCGGCGGTGGTCCAGTATCTCCCGACCGAGGGAGTGGTGGCCGATGTCGGTTCTGGCGCTGGCCTGCCGGGCATCGTGATCGCTGCGATGCTGCCTGACGTCGAGGTGCTTCTCGTCGAACCGATGGAGCGTCGAACCGCCTGGCTCTCCGAGGTGGCGGAAGAGCTGTCCCTGCGGAACGTGCAGGTGAAGCGCGGTCGGGCCGAGGAGTATCACGGTGCATTCGAGGCGGACGCCGTCACCTCTCGTGCGGTCGCAGGGCTCTCCAAGCTGGTGCGGATGAGCATGCCCCTCGTTCGGGTGGGTGGTGAGATGGTGATCCTCAAGGGACGTAGCGTGGAGCAGGAGGTCGAGCCGGCCCGCAAGGTGCTGCGCTCGTTCAAGGCGGGCGAGCCGGACATCCTTGCCGGAGAGACGGTGCCGGGAGTTGAGGCGACGACGATCCTGAGGGTGATACGGGGCAAGTAGCAGTCCTCGTTTCACGTGAAACATGATCGGCCCGCCACCGCGAGGGGTGGCGGGCCGATCTTTGTCTGCGGGCTCAGCAGCCCCCGCAGTTGTAGTAGAGGATGTCCCAGTGGTTGCCCTCGTCGGTGTAGAGGTTCCCGGCGCCGGAGCGGTACTGGTACCCCCACCCTGAGACGTAGCCGACGTAGGTGAAGTTGGCCTTGATGTAGTTCCCGATGCAGGTGCCCTTGCTGATGTCGAGCTTGTAGCCGTTCCAGTGGCTGTAGGTGCCGCTCGAGTGGCCGGTCTCGGTGCCGCCCGTGACGGTGATGCTGCAGCCGCTGGCGGACTTGAGGGTCTTGATCCCGCTGATCGTCGTCTGCCGGACCTGCTCGAACGAGGTGCAGGTGGCAACGTTGCGGTTGCTGCATCCTCCGCTCGATGTCCAGCTGATCCCGGCGGCGCTGAGCTGGGCGGTGGCTTGGGCGTGAGTGAGGAAGGTGGCGGCGCTGGCTGGTGGTGCGACGGCAAGGACGAGGGCGGCGGCGGCGCCGACGGTCCAGGCTGTTGCTCGACGGAGTGCAGACATGGGTACTCCTCGCAGGTCGGGGACAACACGGCCACAGCACGGTAGGCAGGAAGCAGCGGGTTGTGGGCATACCGAACGGGTCATACCTCGACCGCCCGCCTGCACGGGCCACACCGGCTCGTTTCACGTGAAACCGAACGAGTGCGGCGTTTCGGGAGGCCGCTCGGGCCCGCCGTACGTAGCGTTGCTCGCGTGTTCTTCTTCAAGCGGAAGTCCAGGCGAACCGAGGTCCCCGCTGCCGGACCGGAGGCTGTGCTGCCCCCTGACCGGCTGACGAAAGAACAGGAACCCGAACAGCCGAGGACGTCGGCGGAGTCCGTTCGGGGGTCCGGCGCCGAGGCTGTGCACAGGCCGGAGCCCGAGGCTGGGACGACTGAGTCGACGGGGGAGGTGGGCGCGGAACGCGCCACGACCGGGTCGACATCCCCGGTCGCCGAGGACGGTGCGATCGCCGAAGGCGTGTCGGAGGACCGTGCTCCTGCACTCGAGGGGGAGGAGTCCGGACGGCGTGGGTCGTCAGGTCACGGCGAGTCGTCCGGCGCGTCTGGCGCGGCTGGCGAATCAACGGTGAACACCTCAGGGCGTGGCGACGAAGACCGCCCCAACGGGGACGCCAACGACTACAGTGTCCGCGTGACGGAACCGATCCCTGTGCAAGGGCTCTCCGCGCCGACTCCCGCCGTTTCACGTGAAACAGCGGACGCGCGTCAGTGGCCCTCGAATCTGCCCCAGCCCACCGCGGGTGCCGCCGAGGACGGCTTCGTGAGCGAGGAGGAACGCCGCGCGGCGCTCATCGCGAGCGTCCCGATCGTCGACGACACCACGCCTCTCGCGGCTGAGCTCGCTATCGACGCACGCCGCCGCATCGATCTTCACGGCCGGAAGTTCCCTCGTCCGCCGCGCACACGCATCATCACCGTCGCCAACCAGAAGGGCGGTGTCGGCAAGACCACGACCACGGTCAACCTGGCCGCCGGCCTCGCCCAGTCGGGTCTCAACGTCCTCGTCATCGACAATGACCCGCAGGGCAACGCCTCCACCGCTCTCGGCATCGAGCATCGGGCAGGAACTCCGTCGGTGTACGAGATCCTCATCGAGGACCTGCCCCTCAGGGAGGCCGTCCAGGAGTGCCCGGACGTGCCGAACCTCTGGGCTGTCCCGGCGACCATCGACCTCTCGGGCTCCGAGATCGAGCTGGTATCGCTTGTTTCACGTGAAACACGTTTGCGGAGGGCCGTCGACACCTACCTCGAAGAGCGGGTCGCCGCCGGGGAGGACCGGATCGACTACGTCCTCGTGGACTGCCCGCCGAGCCTGGGCCTGCTGACCGTCAACGCCTTCGTCACCGGGCGTGAGGTCTTTATCCCGATCCAGTGCGAGTACTACGCCCTCGAAGGTCTCAGCCAGCTGCTGAAGACGATCGACCTGATCAGGGCCCACCTCAACCCGGAACTGCGGGTGTCGTCGATCCTCCTGACCATGTACGACGGTCGCACCAACCTGGCGCAGCAGGTGGCCTCGGAGGTGCGCTCACACTTCCCGAACGAGACCTTCAAGACGACGATCCCCCGGTCGGTGCGGATCTCCGAGGCTCCGAGCTATGGGCAGACGGTCATGACGTATGACCCGACGTCGACCGGTGCGCTCGCCTACCTCGAGGCCTCGCGGGAGCTCGCCGAGCGAGGGCAGGGCTTCTCGAGCCCACGCAGGCCATCGCCACTCGACACCATCGTGAGCGGAGGGGCTCAGGGATGATGCAGGCGAGCGGGGGACAGCACGGGACGAGCGCGGCAATGACGGAGGAAGCACGATGAGCCAGAAGCGGAGAGGCCTCGGACGAGGGCTTGGCGCGCTGATCCCCACGTCGGCGGAGGACGCCGACCGTCTGTCCGGGGGAACGGAGCCGGCGGCCACGGCGACAGCGGTCGCGCTGGAAGAGCGCCCGGTTGCGGAGATCTCTGCGCCGGCCACGGCGGGCACGGACACTCCGGTGCCCGGTGCGTTCGTCGAGCCGGCGTCCGCATCCGCCCCGGTCACGGAGTCCGCGCCGATCGCGCCGCTCGCCGGGACTGGTGGCGACCAGGCGGTGACGACACAGGCCCAGTCTGGTCCGAACTCCGACGAGACGGGGTCCACCAACGTCTCTGAAGAGGCTGCGGCGACCGAGCCGGTGGCGACGGAGTCCGAGCCCGCCACTCCGTCTGAGGATGCCGCGACGACGGGAACCGTCGTTGCCGACGTGGCCATCACGGACGAGGCGAAGCGACAGCCGTCCGCGTATCGCCCGGGGCCCACCTCGCGCCCAACCTGGGATGCCGCGATCGAGAGCGGCCGCCTCTCCGTGTCGAACGGCGAGGGCGGGAGTTCCGGGGAGGTATCCACCTCCGCGCTGGACACGGCCTTCTTCGGGCGTTCGTCGGAGGCCACCGACGTTTCACGTGAAACAGGACTGGATCTGCTGCCGGTGCCCGGTGCACGCTTCGCCGAGGTCCCCGTCACCTCCATCCGGCCCAACCCGCGCCAGCCTCGCTCGGTGTTTGACGAGGGCGAGCTGGACGAGCTGGTCGCCTCCATTCGTGAGATCGGCGTGCTTCAGCCGATCGTGGTGCGTCCTGACAGGGACAACCCGGGAACCTATGAGCTGATCATGGGCGAGCGGCGCTGGCGTGCAACGCAGGCCGCCGGCCTCGACCTCGTCCCCGCGATCATCCGTGACACCGACGACTCGGACATGCTTCGAGACGCGCTCCTGGAGAACCTGCACCGTGCGGCGCTCAACCCGCTGGAAGAAGCCGCGGCATACCGTCAGCTGCTTGACGACTTCGGCTGCACGCACGAGGAGCTCGCGACACGCATTGCACGGAGCCGCCCGCAGATCTCGAACACGCTGCGCCTCCTCCGGCTGCCGCCGCTGGTCCAGCGAAGGGTCGCGGCCGGGGTGCTCTCCGCAGGTCACGCGCGTGCTCTGCTCGGACTGAGCGACGCCGCCGAGATCGAGCGGCTGGCGCAGCGGATCGTCTCGGAAGGGCTCTCCGTGCGGGCCACCGAGGAGATCGTGATGCTTGCGGAGACGGGCGGCGGTGCAACCAAGTCGAGGAAGGCGCCGCGGGCGGGAACCCGGCTGGAGGCCGTCGACGACCTGGCGACACGGCTCTCCGACCGCTTCGAGACCCGGGTGAAGGTCAGCGTCGGGAAGAGCAAGGGCCGCCTGACCGTGGAGTTCGCATCGGTGGACGACCTGAATCGAATCCTTGCCGTGATGGCTCCCGAGGACCCGGGCCTCCTGAGGACGCTCTCCGGGGTCCCGGCAGATGCGGCCGAGTCCGGCGACGAGGCGGAGTGACGGAGCTGCGGCGGACTGTGCGCTCCTGACCCACACAGAGAGAGCGGGCCAGCCGGAACCACGAGGTTCCGGCCGGCCCGCTCTCCGTCTGGCGAGGGTGCCCGCTGGGCCGTGCTACTCAGCGGGGCTGAGGACCTGCTCGATCTCCTCGACGAGCGCCCTCTTGGGGCGGGCGCCGATGATCGACTTCACGACCTCGCCGTTCTGGTAGACGTTCAAGGTCGGGATCGAGACGATCCCGTACGCCATCGCGGTGGCCTGGTTCTCGTCGGTGTCGAGCTTGACGATCTTGATCTTGCCCTCGTACTCGTCGGACAGTTCCTCGAGGATGGGGGCGACCATGCGGCACGGCCCGCACCAGGTGGCCCAGAAGTCGACGAGGACGGGAACGTCGGACTCGAGAACCTCGGTCTTGAAGGTGTCGTCGGTGACCTTGACGGTGCTCATCAGGGTGTCTCCTCTGTCTCGGTCGGTCGGTGGGGTGTCAGTGGGCGATCTCGTCGAGGTACGCCTGGGCGTCCAGGGCGGCGGCGCAGCCCGAGCCCGCGGCGGTGATCGCCTGACGGTAGGTGTGGTCGACGGCGTCACCGCAGGCGAAGACGCCCGGCAGGTTCGTCCGCGTGGTGCGGCCCTCGACGACGACGTAGCCGTTGGGGTCGAGGTCGATCTGGCCCTTGACCAGATCGGTGCGGGGCTCGTGACCGATAGCGACAAAGACACCGGTGACGGGCAGCTCGCGCGTCTCGCCGGTGGTGGTGTCCCGGAGCGTCACCCCTTCGACCTTGTTCTCGCCGCTCACGCCGGCGACCTCGCTGTTCCAGGCGAACTCGATCTTGGGGTCGCTGGTGGCGCGGTCGGCCATGATCTTGGACGCGCGGAGCGCGTCCCGACGGTGGACGATCGTCACCTTCGACGCAAAGCGCGTCAGGAAGGTGGCCTCCTCCATCGCGGAGTCCCCACCGCCGACGACGGCGATGTGCTGCTCGCGGAAGAAGAAGCCGTCGCACGTGGCGCACCAGGAGATGCCCCGGCCCGAGAGCCGCTTCTCCTCCGGGAGGCCGAGCTCGCGGTAGGCGGAGCCGGTCGCGAGGATCACCGCGCGAGCATGGAACGTCTCACCGCCGCCCGTGACGACAGTCTTGACGTCGCCCGCCAGATCGACCTGCTCGGCGTCGTCCCAGAGGACGCGGGCGCCGAACTTCTCCGCCTGCTCGCGCATGGCCTCCATGAGGTCAGGCCCCTGGATGCCGGCGGGGAACCCGGGGAAGTTCTCCACCTCGGTGGTGTTCATCAGGGCGCCGCCGGCAGTCACCGAACCGGCGACCACGACGGGCTCGAGGCCCGCGCGAGCCGCATAGATCGCCGCCGTGTACCCGGCGGGGCCGGAACCCACGATCACCACGTCGTGAACGGTCGTGGCGGTCTGCTGTTCGGTCAACGTCGTCTCCTCGTCCTGCGTCTGCCACCCTTGGCACGAGGCGGCACCCGCGTCAACACCCGGGCAGTTCCCAGTGTTCCAGGCGCCGGCCCGCGGCGGCCCGTCGTCCACGTGACGGTGGGCACAGCGGGACCCTAGCACCGTATATAGATGGATGTCGATGCAATCGCCAGGGGCCGATCCGGCGCGGCAGGACGCCGCTCTCCGCGTAGCATGGCGGGGCGGAACCCGCCCCGACACCTCTGGTACTGTCCCGATCCGAGCGAGGAGGTCCCTGTGAGCACCGTCGAGCCCGGCGCTGTGCTGGTCGAGCGCTACAGGCTGATCCGGCCCGCCCCTACTGACCTTGCCACCGCGACGGCCTGGGACGCCGAGGACCAGGTCCTGGGGCGGCCTGTGCGGATCACGTTCGTCACCGGGCCCTACGCGGCGGACGCGCTCGACTCCGCACGGCGGGCGGCGCTCATCTCCGATCCGCGGCTCGCCAGGGTCCTGGACGTCAGCACCATGGACGCAGAACGTCCGTACGTCATCACCGAGCCCTTCAGCGGGCTCTCGCTCACCCAGATCGTGGGAGGGGGGCTTGTCGACGCGCAGCAGGCCCGGGCGCTGGTCGGGGAGGCGGCCACAGCTCTGGCCGCCGCGCACCAGCGCGGAGTGCAGCACCTGGCACTCCGGCCGGAGAGCGTGCGGGTCGACGGGCACCGTGTGATCGTGACGGGGCTGGGGCTCGACGGAGGGCTGGCGAGCGGCGACACGCTGAACGCCTACCCCGACGCGCAAGGGCTTGTCGCACTCCTCTACTACGCTATGACAGCCCGCTGGCCAGGTATCGACCTGGAAGCATCCTGGCTCACCCGCACCACCGCACCACCGTTGCCCGCGCAGCGAGACGAGAACGGCGCCGTCGCGCCGCTGTCCTCCCTCGTGCCGCACGTGGACACCGCGCTCGACGCGCTGGTGGCCCGCACGTTCGACGCGTCGGGTGGCGCGTCCGGACCCAAGACACCCGACGACGTGATCACGGCCCTCGCGCCGTGGGGGGAGGTATCCGTAGTGGCCTCGCTGCCTGGATTCGTGCAGCCCAACCCGGAGGAGCCGCAGCGACATTCCATCGCCGGCGCCTTCGGAGCAGACGGCACCCCGCCGGTGCGCCGACCTTCGACGGGGCGCATCGCGCGCAACACCGGGACGGGTGCGGTTCCCGCCGCAGGCTGGACCGCCCAGCCGCCCCAGCCCCAGGGTTATCCACAGGATGGCCACCAGTACCAGGCGGAACAGGGCGCCGGTGGCTACGGGGGCCATTCGCCGGTGCCGCCCCCGCCGGGCCCGCAGTATGCCGCGCCCGCCTTCGACCAGCAGTACCCGCAGCAGGGCTATGGCCAGCAGGGTTATGCCCAGCCGGTCCCCGAGCAGCAGGGTTATCCACAGCAGCATCCCCAGGGCTATGACCCGGCCGCCTATGCAGCGGCAGGACAGGCCGGCTACGGCGGGTACCAGGACCCGAACGGCGGGTTCGCGACGCAGCCGGCGCCGCGGCGCGGAGGCGTCAACCCGACGCCGATCGTCCTGAGCATCGTGGGCGTCGGTGTGGTCGCCGGCCTCATCTGGGCGATCAGCAACGCGATGGACGGTACCGAGCCGCCTATCACCGAGGCTCCGCCGTCCGCGTCGTCGAGCGCCGCCCCGGGCGATCCAGCGGCGTCGGCCCCCGCCGCCGGCGGCGGTGACCCCGCGGCCCCTGCCGCTGCGCGCCCGGTCATCGAGAGCGGCCAGCAGCTCGACCCGCTCGCCACCGCGGAGCCGGGCGAGCACCCGGAGGCGCAGGAGCTCGCCTACGACTCGGACCCGTCCACGTTCTGGTACACCCGGTCGTACAAGCGGCCCGAGTGGGGCGGCTTCAAGGCGGGGGCCGGCTACGCGATCCGCCTCCAGGAACCGGCACCGGTGACCAAGCTGCAGATGCTGACCAACAGCACCGGCGGTGCCTTCGAGGTGCGCAACACGACCGCTGCGGACCCGACGGGCGGCACGGTCCTGGCCTCGGGCACCTTCTCGCCGGACACGCAGGTCACCTTCTCCGGCGAGGTGGTCACCGGAGAGATCGTCATCTGGGTCACCCAGCTGCCGGAGTCGCCGTCGGACAACGAGTTCAAGTTCCGCCTCGAGCTCAACGAGGTCGTCCTCAGCTGACCCCCTCGGCACACAAGAGCGCCGGGACAGTCAGCCACTGACTGTCCCGGCGCTCCTGTGTGCCGCTCAGCGACCCAGCTTGCGCAGCAGCGGGCGGGCGAGAGTGTCGAGCTCACGCACGCGGAACACCTTGAGCAGCACGACGTAGAGAACGAGCATGACGCCGCCGCAGAGCGCCGTCACCCACAGTGCGTTCAGCATCGTGAGGATCCGGGGGCCGTCCCAGGCCAGGACGTCGTCCCCGCCGACCAGCTGGTAGATGCCCCAGGCCGCCGCGCCGGCAACAACCGCGGCGACTCCGGCCCGGAGGTGGAGGGTGAGGATGCGGACGGAGTCCAGGCCGCCGAGCTTCCTCCGCAGCCCGCGGGTCCTGAGCAGCACCGTCACCCAGTTGGACAGCGCGTACGACCCGCCGGCCGCGACCACCCACGTCGACGGCGGCAGCCACTGCACCGCGGCAAAGAGGCCGACCACGAGCGCGACGGTCGACGGCACGGTGATCCAGAAGACGGACCTGCCGTCCTCGTAGGCGAAGTAGACCCACTTCATGAGCACCATCGCACCCAGCGGCACCAGACCGAGCGAGAGCGCAACCAGGACCGGGCTGATCGCGGCGACGCCGAGCTCACCGGTCGACGGCACGAGGAGCGCCGTCGCCGGTGTGGCGAGCACGGCCAGCGCCACGGTGGCGAAGATGGTGAAGACGCCGACGGTGCGGACTCCGAGGGAGAGGTCTTCCCGCACCCGCTCCGTCTCGCCGGACGCTGCCGCCCTGCTGAGCCCGGTGAACAGGGCCGTGGCGATGGAGACGGTGACCAGGGAGTGCGGCAGCAGGTAGATCATCAGCGCCTGCGTGTAGGCAGCGTTACCGGCGACCGCGAGGTCGCCGGCGAGCTCCGGAGCGCTCGAGGCGACGCGCGTGAGGTAGAGGATGCCGACCTGCTCGAGCAGGACTGCCGCGAAGGTCCAGGCAGCAACGGAGCCGGCCGAGCGCAGCCCGATGCCGCGGAGGCCCAGGCGGAAGTGCCAGCGAAAGCCGGACCGCCAGAGCGGGATGATCAGCACGAGGGCCTGGGCGGCGATGCCGAGGGTGGCGGTCCCTGCCAGCAGGAGCGTGCGGGGCAGGTCCCATCCGTCGAGCCCGAGGCCCTGGGTCGGCGCGGAGCCGAACGCCACCAGGAAGATGCCGAACCCGATGATGGACACGATGTTGTTCATGACCGGCGCCCACATGTAGGGGCCGAACTGCCCGCGGGCGTTCAGCACCTGCCCCAGCAGCGCGTAGAGGCCGTAGAAGAACAGCTGGGGGATGCACCAGAAGGCGAAGAGGGTGCCGAGGGCCCGCTGGTCGGCAGACCAGTTCCCCGTGTAGAGCATGATCACCAGGGACGACCCTGCGGTGAGCAGCGTCGTGAGCGCCAGGATCCCCACACCCGCGACGGTCAGCAGCTTGTCGAGCCGCTCCTGGGCGTTGTGCTCGCGGTAGGCCTTGACGATCTGCGGAACGAGCACGGCGTTGAGCGCGCCACCGGCGAGGATCGCGAACAGCACGTTGGGGATCTTGTTCGCGACGTCGAAGGAGTCGGCCACGACCCCGATCGATCCCACCGCCGCGACGAGCATGACATTCCGGACCAGGCCCGCAAGGCGCGAGGCGGCGGTCCCCGCCGCCATGATGATCGAGCTGCGGCCGAGGCCGGACCGTCCGGCGCCGCCCGACGAGCTCCCGCCCGACGAGCCTCCGGGGTCGCCGGAGGCAGCGGCGTTCGTGGCGGTCTGGTGATACATGGTCCTCCCGTCCCCGGGGGCGTACCCGGGACTACCTCGGCTGACGTGCGTGCGCGGGCTGCGCGTGCTCGGCGTCGTGCTCCCCGGAGTTCCCGGCTGCCGCCGCCGCGGCTGCCCGCGCGATCTCGCCGGTCGCGGCCTCCACGTCCTCACGGGTGGCCCGGTTCGGTGAGCGTCCGCGCCGTACGGTACGCCAGATCCCGGCGACGAACAGCACGCCGATCCCCGCCGCCGCGACCCACGTGCCGATCTCCTCCCACTCGGCCTGGACGCGGACCTCGAAGCTCGTGTCAGGTCCGATCTGGGTCTGAGCGGGCGACAGGAGCTGCACCGCGACGTCGACAGCGCCCGAACCGGCGGCCGCGCTCACCGGCACGGGGACGTCCGCGGTGCTGTTCGCCGGGATGGTCTGGGAGGGCCGCGCGATGACCTGCAGGCCGAGGGAGTCCGGGCGCAGCACCACCGTGACGGTGACCGGTACGTCGAGGTCGTTGCGCACCCGGACCGGGATGTTCGCATCCTCGGTGAGCAGGTTGATCCCTGAGCGCGGAGGCAGCACGGCTACCGAGCCGGTCATGGACTGGACGTAGGCGAGCCCGCTCTGGACGAGCGCGTCCCGGTTCTGGCCGAGCGAGCGGTACGAGACAGCGAGAGGGGCCACGAGGTGCGGCACGGCCTCCGAGGCCAGGGCAGGACCGGAGTCGCCCGCCACGGTGGCGAACGACGCGACGGCGGACCGGGCCCGCTCGAGGCCGCCGACCGTGGAGGGGTCGAGCTCGGACTCGTGCCGCTCGGAGTCGGCGAGGGGCTGCCGGTCAGCAGCCGGGGCCGGCTGGGCGAGGAGCTCGGCCAGCGGGGCGAGCCGTACCATCCCGGACCCGGTGAGCCCCTCGGTCACAGCCTGGTACGCCGCGAGGTCGGGTGCCCAGGTGCGGGGGAGGGCCACCACCACGTGGGGAGCCGCAGTGGGCCGGGACGCGATGATCGCGGCGACCTCGGCGAGCAGCCACTGGCGGCCCTGAGCCGGGGGGACCCGCGTCGCCGGCGCCACCGGGGTCCCAGCGGACTCGTCCACGCCGCCGGCGACTGTCCAGGCGGTGTCGGTCGCGTCGACGAACGCCTCGCTGATCGCGGAGTCGCTCACGACGACGGACGCGACACCTCCGTCGAGCGGGACGTCCGCGAGCCCGGACGGCGTCGACCGGCCTGATGCGGGTGCGAGGGTGCCGGAGCCCACCATCACCCGGTTGCGGCCGGTGGCGACGGCAGCACGGAGGGTGTCGAGGTCCGTCGTCGTCCCGTCGGCGGGCCAGGTGAGGTTCTGGGCCCACTCCGCAGGCACCTGCCAGCCGCCGGGCAGCGGCGCCGACTGGAAGGCGCGGATCTGCTCCGCACCGATCCCCGAGTGCGCCAGGGCGGCGGGATCGGGGTCGTAGGCGGGGAGGGTGAACGTGGTGGTCGCGGCCGCGGCGGCCACCAGGCCGTCTGCCCAGGCCGCGAGCGCGGCGTCGCCCGAGGCGGCGGCCGCGGCGACCACCTGCGGGTCCACCGCGAGGGAGACGGTCCCGGTGCGGGCCACCTCGAGGAGCCGGTCGAGCCGGTTGCCCTCGGCGGCGAGCCGGGCCAGCTCCACGTCCTGTCCCTCCGGGTCGTCGGGGTTGACGGCCGGGCCCGTGACAGGCAGTGCGACGCTGAGGCTGACGGGGGTGACGGACTCCGGGCTGTCCGCGTCCTGCGCGTCGTAGACGAGGAAGGAGCGCAGGACGCCGAGCGAGACCGCGCCCTCGGTGACGCTCACGGCGAGTCGTCGGGCGCCCCAGCCCTCGAAGTTGCCTGCGGGGGTGTAGGCGAAGGTGACGTCCGCCGTCTGGCCGGGCGCCAGGTCCGGGATGGGGAGAGGGTCGACGGCGCGCTGCAGGCTGCGGTCGCTCGCGTTGTGGAGCGGCGCGTGGACCCATTCGTCCAGCACCCGCCGGTCCGTGAGCGCGGCCCAGTGCACGCGGAGCGTGGCGCGAGCCCCGGACAGCGTCTCCTCCGTGTTGTTGGTGACGCGGGCGGTGATCGTGACCGTCTCGCCAGCCTTCGCGGTGGCAGGGCTCATCTCGGCGAGCTGCACGGTGACCGGGTCCTTCGCCAGCGGGGCGGCCTCTGCCGCCGCGAGCCCCGGAGCGGCCGGGACCGTGCTCACGGCCGTCGCGGGGACGGCGAACGGGCCCAGTGTGACGAGCGCCGCGGCGAGCGCGGCGAGCCTCGGGAGGAGACGTACCGGGCGGCGGAGGCCCTGGGCCTCGACGCGGGACAGGTCGGAAGGCTGCTGCGTCATGGCAGGTCTGTGGGCTCCGTGGGGGGCTCGCCGGTCCGCATGGCCTCTCGGAGGCCGGGGGAGCTGTCCAGCAGCTCCCGGGCGGCGGCGGCGAGCCGCTGCTCGTTGGGGTACGACAGTCGGTCGGGGAGCTCGTCCACCGGGACCCAGAGGGCGTCCTCGGCTTCGCCGTCAGGATCGTCCTCGACGGTCAGGCGGCCGCTCTCCGCTCGCAGAAGGAAGTGGTGCACCACCTTGTGCACTCTCCGGTCCTCGCCGGTGAACCAGTAGTCGATCACGCCGAGGTCTGCCTGGATGCGGCCCTCGATGCCCGTCTCCTCGCGGATCTCACGGACCGCGGCCTCCTGAGGGGTCTCCACGCCCTCGAGATGCCCCTTGGGCAGGCACCACTCGAGCCTTCCCGTCCGGTTGCGGCGCAGGAGCACAGCAGCCTCGTAGGTGCCGGCCACGGCTCGCAGGACGAGGCCGCCTGCCGAGGTCTCGTCGACGACGGGGAGGTGCGGAGGCGGGGGTACGGGCGGCACCGACCGGAGGGTGCTGGGATCCACCCGGAGGGGAGCACCGCCCGGCGGGGCGGGCACGTCGGGGCGACCGTCGGGACGGTCGCTGGCCGGCGCTGGGGTGGACATGCCCCAACCCTACCGAGTATGCACAGGCGTCCTGGTCAGCCCTCGCCCGGACGGGGCCTGTGGATACGGGCGGCGCGCTCCCGCGAACGTCTGGGAGAATCGGTTGCCGTGCCTACCCCTGAGCAGGATCTCCTGCGCCGAGCCCTCGCCGTGCTGACCCGGATGGCGCCCGCCGCTCTCGAGCTGGGCGAGCTCTTCCGCGCGGCGGGCCACGAGCTCGCGCTCGTGGGCGGTCCCGTCCGGGACGCCTTCCTGGGTCGTGCGAGCAACGACCTCGACTTCGCCACGTCGGCCACGCCGGACCAGACCGAGGCGATCCTCGCCCGCTGGGGCGACGCGCACTGGGACATCGGCAAGGAGTTCGGCACCATCGGGGCGCGCCGGTTCGCGAACGGCGAGACGGACGACGTCGTCGTCGAGGTCACCACCTACCGCACCGACGAGTACGACCCCGCCTCCCGCAAGCCGCTCGTGGCGTTCGGCGACACTCTCGAAGGCGACCTCTCGCGGCGAGACCTCACGGTCAACGCGATGGCGGTCCGCCTGCCGGAGCTCACGTTCGTGGACCCGTTCGAAGGACTCGCCGACCTGGCCCGGAAGGTGCTGCGCACCCCGATCGCGCCGGAGCGGTCGTTCGACGACGACCCGCTGCGCATGCTCCGCGTCGCACGCTTCGCCGGCCAGCTCTCGTTTCACGTGGAACCAGGCACCCTCGCCGCGGTGGTCGCGATGGCCTCGCGCATCGAGATCGTGTCAGCCGAGCGGGTCCAGGCGGAGCTGTCCAAGCTGCTCCTCTCGGCCAACCCACGGGCCGGGCTCGAGGTGCTCGTGGACACGGGTCTCGCCGACCACGTGCTGCCCGAGCTGCCGGCTCTCCAGCTGGAGATCGACGAGCACCACCGCCACAAGGACGTCTACCAGCACTCGCTCACGGTGCTGGAGCAGGCCATCGCACAGGAGACCGGACCCGACGGACCCGTTCCCGCGCCCGACCTGGTGCTCCGGCTCGCGTCCCTCCTCCACGACGTGGGCAAGCCCGCCACCCGGCGCTTCGAGCCGGGCGGCGGCGTGAGCTTCCACCACCACGAGGTGGTGGGCGCCAAGCTCGTGGCGAAGCGCCTGCGCGCTCTCAAGTACGAGAAGCAGGTGGTCAAGGACGTGTCGCGCCTGGTCGAGCTGCACCTGAGGTTCCACGGGTACGGCGAGGGTGCGTGGACGGACTCCGCGGTGCGCCGCTACGTGACCGACGCCGGCCCGCTGCTCGAGCGCCTGCACCGCCTCACCCGTGCGGACTCCACCACGCGTAACAAGCGCAAGGCGCAGCGGCTCTCCGACGCCTACACGGACCTGGAGAACCGGATCACCGCGCTGCGGGAGAAGGAGGAGATCGACTCCATCCGTCCCGACCTGGACGGAACCCAGATCATGGCGATCCTCGGGATCTCTCCGGGTCGCGAGGTGGGCGAGGCGTACAAGCACCTCCTGAGCCTGCGCATGGAGCGCGGGCCGCTCGGTGAGGACACGGCACGCGAGGAGCTCCTCGCGTGGTGGGCGGCGCGGGGGCAGTAGCCCCCGGCGCGTCAGACCGGCGGCGCCGGGCCGGGGACGGTGCCTCGACTACGCCTCGCTGCGCCCCAGCAGCCGGGAGAGCAGGCTCCGCCGCTGCGGCCGGCGCAGCTCGGTCACCGAGACCGTGTCGAGGCCGAACCGGGTGAGGATCAGGTTGGCCACCTCGACCGACTCGTCGAACCCGACCGCATGCAGGCCGAACCCGGCGGCGCGGAGGGTCGCGGGCACAGCGTCGGCCTCGAGCACGGTCCGCCAGTCGGCGGGTGACAGGGCGAGGAACTCCAGCGCTGGGAACGACGCGACCTGGCCCAGGTCGGCGAGCGACCCCGTCGCCGCGGCGTCCAGGACCCTGACCCGCGGGTGGTCGAGCACCGGCGCGAGGTCGACGGGCGCCTCCACCGCTCCGACCACGATCACCTCGGTCGCGTCGCCGACCCGGGCGGCGACGTCGGTCCCGTCGCGCGGGTTCAACCGCACGACGCGCGTCTCGGCCGGGCGCGGCGGTATGGCGGTGACCCGCTCGACGAGGAGCTGGGCCAGGCTGTCTGCGACGAGGCGTGCTCCGGCTGTCTGCTCGTGGTCGAGGTACACGACCTGCCCCACGAAGCCGCGGGGACCGGGCGCCAGGTCGACGGCGTACACGTTGCCGCCCCAGTCGTGCCCCACCGGGAACCACAGCGGCGAGCCGATCGCCGCCTGCACCCGCTCGTCGGGGTCGACCGGCGGCAGGGCGTCGGCGTCCAGGGTCCAGCCCATGAACCGCCGGTCGGGCAGATAGGCGGCCCGGGCCTCGCAGTCGGGCAGCGGGATGAGCCCGAAGCCGTAGAAGCCGCCCTCGTCACCCAGCACCAGGTCGCCCTCGGCCGCCGTCCGGTACAGCGTGCGCACCTCCTCCGGCAGCGGCACGCCCAGCGCGGCCTCCGCGGCGGCGAGCTGGGCATCGTCGGCCCCCGGAGCGTCGGGGAGGCGCTCGCGAACCACGCGGGAGACGGCGTCCGGGTCGGCCGAGGGCGCGGTGGTGGTCCCGGGCGCCGCGGCGATCGTGGCCAGGTGCGGCGCCGGGAGGGCGCCCTCCACGAGGACCACCTCCTCGACCGCGCCCGACAACCCGCGATGCACCGAGGGCGGGAGCGTGAGCAGGCGGACCAGGTCCTGGTCGCGGTCGGCGCAGGCGTGCACCACCACGGAGACGCCCTCCGGCGGCACGGCGGCCTTGACCGTCTCGATCGCCGCGTCGAGCCCGGCCCGGGGTCCGGCTGCCGGGCGGCCGGCCCGCGCCGCGGCCGCGGCCTCGCGGGCACGCTCGCGCTCGAGGGTACGACGGCGGTCGTGGTCGCCGTCGTCGCTCAAGCTCCCGCCCCACGCCTGAGGCGTGATGGCTCCCTCGAACACGCTCACCCGGGTGCGTGGGGGCGCCGAGGCGCGCAGCGCCTCGACCAAGGGCTCCCAGGTCTGCCAGTCGCGGAGGGAAGTCACCGAGACATCATGGCCGGTACCGGCTGACGTCTCGCGCTGGAGAGCGGATGTTCCCAGATCGTGACCGGAGTCGATGCCCGGGTCACAAATCACCCATATGTTGCTTGGTTCATCCTGTACCGCCGATCCCGGGCACTGCACGATCGCCCAGGACCTGCCACCGGGCGGGTCCGGAAGGGATCACCGATCATGCGTTCCTCCCCGCGCGCCCTCGTGGCGAGCGCCATAGTCACGGCAATGACAGCCGGGACGCTCGTGGGCACCGCAGCCCCCGCAGCGGCCGACGCCCGTGGGTTCCAGCTCGACCGCTACCTCTACGGAGCCAACGAGAACGTCTACATCGCGCTCGGGGCGCTCAGCCGCGACTGCGACTTCATCGAGACGGCCAGCGACGTCTACGTCGTGCCCACCGGCTCCGTCGGTCCCGGCTCCTCGCTGTCGGACGTGTCGGGGCAGCCCAACACGATCCAGAGCTGGTTGCTGGGCTCCGCCATCATCGACGAGCTGGTCGCGGTCACCGCGCCCGGCGGTACGACCCCCGCCGGGACCTACGACCTCGTCGAGGACACCTGCCAGAACGGTGTCTTCGACGGCTCGGACACCATCCTCACGAACGCCTTCCGCGTCGAGATCCCGAACGGCGTGCCGCCCCTGCCGAACGCGGCGATCCAGCAGATGAAGGCAGGCGCCACCGCGCAGGCCGAGCATTGGAACGAAGCAGCGCTCTCGTACGCAGTCCTCTTCACCGCCTACAGCACGTATGAGCTGGTCAGCGCGGCGATGGTCAAGGACATGAAGAGCTTCATGCAGTTCTATCTGACGTACATCTGCAGCACCCCGCTGCTGCCGTCGGACCCGAACGGCGGCCCCATCACCCCGTGGTGCCCCACGGTCAGCATCCAGGACTCGCTGCGCCTCCAGATGGAGGTGGTCCGGTCGATCGTCAACAAGGCCAACCACTACGAGGGCATCGCGGCCGACCCGCCGGACCCGGCCTACACCGAGCCCATGGCGGCCGGTCCGGTCGCAAGCTTCGGGAGCGGGTCGGCCGCCCCGGTCCAGGCGGCACTCGACGACTGGTCCGACACGGTCGGCCAGGGTGAGGCGCTGACCGGCGCGTTCCTCGGTTCTCTCGAGAAGTACCAGGGCGCCGCCCAGGCCGGTGACGTGGCCGCCGCGCTCATGCACGCGCGGGACGTGCAGGCCCGCAGCCTGGAGCTCAACGCGGTCCTCCACGACCAGAGCGTCGCCGTCAACGACGTGGCCGGCGCGCTGAACGCCGCCGGCATCGACCTCGACACGGCCGCGGCCGACCTCCGCGCGTTCCAGGCCCGCGTCGCCGCCGACGGCCTCACCGCCGCGGAGGAGCAGGCCCTGCGCAACGCCGGGCTCAGCACCGAGGCCATCGAGGTGCTCACCCAGACCTTCACCGACGAGCTCAGCCTCGAGCACCCTGCCGCGTCGTTCTACGACGTGTTCTCGGACCAGGTGGACGTCAACAACCAGATGGCGGCGGCGTTCGTCGGCATCGCGAACGCGATGAACCCGGTGGTCGCGGACCTCGAGACGGCGCTCGCCGTCTCGGGTGCCACGCCGTACCCGGTCGTCGACGCGGCGGGCCCGTACCCGGCGACGGTCGGCGCCGCGGTGACCGTGACGTCGTCGTGCACCGGCTGCGCACAGACCGCCTGGGATCTCGACGGCGACGGCGCGTTCGACGACGCCACCGGTGCGAGCACACCCGTCACCTTCGACGCCGCAGGCCACCGCACGGTGGGCGTCCGGGTGACCGACGCCGCGGGCCGCGCCGGCGTGGACTACGCCACGGTGGTCGTGACCGCGCCCGGCTCGGGCCCTGAGCTGACCGCCGACCCGGTCACGACCGAGCCGGCGGAGGTGGTGGCCGGCACCACGCGGACCTTTACCGCCCACGCGTCGGACGCCGATGCCGACCCCGTCACCGTGAGCTGGACGCTCGACGGCGCCCCAGCGGGGACCGGCCCGGCGTACACGTTCACGGCGTCCGGTGCGGGCGGCCTGGTGCACGAGCTCCGGGCCACGGCGACCGACGGCACCACGTCCCGCAGCGCCGTGTGGCTGGTGTCGGTCGTGACGCCTGACGCCGACAGTGACGGGTGGCGCGACGTCGCCGACTGCGACGACACCGCCTCCACCGTGCACCCGCACGCCACCGAGGTGCCGGGGAACGGCGCCGACGACGACTGCGACCCCGCCACTCGCGACTCCGGCCCGCCGGACGCGTCGTTCACGAGCGAGCCCGCCCCGGGCATCGCGGGCGAGCCCGTCACGCTGACGGACACCTCGACCGACCCTGACGGGTCCGTCAGCTCGCGGGAGTGGGACCTCGACGGTGACGGCTCGGCCGACGCCACGACCGCGTCCGTCACCTCCACGTGGCAGACCGCCGGCACCTACCCCGTCACGCTGACGGTCACGGACGACGACGGCGAGACGTCCACCGTGACGCAGGACGTCACGGTCACCGACCGTCCGGTGGCGGTGTTCACGCACGCGCCGTCGGCGCCGGAGATCGGCAGCGCCGTCACGTTCACGGACGCTTCCACGGACGCCGACGGCGTCACCGCGTGGGAGTGGGACTTCGCCTATGACGGCACGTTCACCGTGGACAGCACGGAGCAGCACCCGCAGCACGTGTTCGCCGCGGACGCCGTCGTCGCCCTGCGGGTGACCGACGCGCTCGGCGCCGTCTCCGCGGTGGTGACCGCCACCATCGACGTGTCCGGGCCGCCGGTGGCGGCGTTCGTGCCGCAGCCGGCGGGTGGCGGCACCGACGTGGCGCTGGTCAACCACGGCTCGACGGTGGTCTCGGCGACGAGCCAGTACTCGGCGTCGTACCCGGCGCGCGAGATGGTCGACGTGGACTACCCGGCCGGGGTCGTGCCCTGGCTCACGGGCAACGGGCAGGTCACCGCGCAGAGCGCGACGATCGGGCTCGCCGACACGTACCTCGTCACCGAGGTGCGCCTGCGCGGCAACGGGTCCACGACGAAGCCGAAGGACTTCTCCATCGGCGTGTCCACCGCGGGCAGCGCGGAGGGCGACTTCACCACCGTCCTGGCGGCCGAGCTGGCGAACAACGCGAACCTCCAGTCGTTCCCGCTGGCGCAGCCCGTGCCGGCGCGGTTCGTCCGCTACACCGCGCACAACAACCGCGGGGCGACGAGCTACATCGCCACGGAGGAGCTGAAGCTGATCACCGGCCAGGTGGGCGGCGCGACGGTCACCTTCCAGGACCGGTCGCAGGACCCGGACGCCGACCTCGTGTCGTACGCCTGGGACTTCGGTGACGGCGCCACCTCCACGGAGGCGTCGCCGACGCACACCTACGCCGGCCCCGGCACCTACCCGGTCACGCTGACCGTGACGGACGCCGCCGGCCGCACCGCCACCACGACCCTCGTCCAGAAGGTCGTGGGCCCGGTCACCCCGGCGTTCGCGGCTCCGGCCACGCTCGGCGAGGGCAACAACGGCACGTTCTACGACACGACGCTGAGCCCCGACCGGGCGATCGTCTCCCGCACGATCAATTGGGGTGACGGGACGTCGTCGACCGGCGGTGCCACGACGCAGAGCCACGCGTACGCCGACCAGGGCACCTACGAGGTGCGGCTCACCCTGGTGGACTCGCTCGGCCAGACGGCGACCGCCACCCGCCACGTGACCGTCACCAACGGCGCCCCCACGGTCAACGTCGGGGCCGACGCCACGCTGCTCGTCGACGGGACCTGGAACCCGGGTGTCACGGTGAACGACCCGGGTACCACCGACCGTGCGTCGCTCGTCTGCCAGTGGGACTTCGGTGACGGCACCGTCGTCGACGTGACCGCGTGCACCAGCGCGCGTGCGCGGGTGCCCCACGCCTACACCGCCGAGGGCACGTACACCGCCCGCCTCACGGTCACCGACAAGGACGGTGCCACGACCAGCGACGCCACGACGGTGATCGTGCGCAAGCGCGGCACCTACGTGTCGGTCTACGCCGTCCCCGGCACGGCCGGCGGCGGCGACGTCGACGTGCAGGCCAAGGTCTGGGACCGCGAGACGTGGGCACTCCTGCCCGGCGTGCCCGTGACCGTGGACCTCGACGGGCAGGCCGTCACCCTGACGACCGACGCGCAGGGGACCGTCTCGGCCACCCTGCCGCTCGCGGCGGCCACGGGTACGCTCACCGCCACGTACGCCGGCGACCGGCTCCGCGCGACGGCGTCGGACACCGACCAGGTGACCACCCAGCTGCGCCCGCCGGGCGACGTGATGTTCCTCGTGGACGAGTCCGGCTCGATGGGCTCGTACCAGACGGCGGTCCGGAACAACATCAACTCGATGTCGGCCCAGCTCGCCGCGAGCATCGACCACCAGATCGGGCTCATGGGCTTCGGTGCGGGCAGCGACCACGACCTGCCCGGTGACCCGGGCTGGATGCCGCACCTGCACGTGCCGGTCACGGACAACCTCGCGGACGTGAGCGCGGCAGCGGCCGGTCTCACGCTCTCGGGCGGGACCGAGCCGGGCCTCAACGCGATCCTCGAGGCGCTGGCCGACAACACCGGCCTGCGGCCCGGGGCCGGGACCTGCGTGGTCCTGGTGGCGGACGAGCCGGTGCAGTCGGCGAACGGGGTGACCCAGGCACAGGTCGCGGCGGCCCTCGCTGCCCGCGGCGCGGTGCTGTACTCCATCATCACGCCGGGCAGCGCGTCCCAGGGTTACCAGGACCTGGCGACGGGCAGCGGTGGCCGGTGGTTCGACATCGGCACCTTCGGCGCCAACCCCGCACCGGTCCTGCAGGCGCTGCTGGAAGGCTGCGTCACGCAGATCACCCAGCGGCCCGACCTCGTCACGGTGGTGGACGACGGCCTGACCGAGGTGGGGTCGGGCACCGAGACCGTGTACACGGTCACGACCAGCAACACGGGCGAGGCGGACGCCACCGGCGTCGTCGTCACGGCCGACCTCCCGGCCGGGACGACGTTCGTCTCCGCCTCGGACGGCGGCGTGCTCGACGGCACGCGGGTCACCTGGCCCACGGCAGACCTCGTGGCGGGCGGGTCGCTGACCCGCACGGTCAGGGTCCGCGTCGACGCGGGGCACGGCTCTGAGCTCACCGTCACGGCCTCGTCGGCCGACGACGGCACGCACGGTGCCGACCTCACCCCGGCCAACAACACCGACTCGGACACGGACACGGTCGTGGCCCCGCCCCGGCTCGTGGTGGTGACCGAGGTGGTGAACGACGCCGGCGGGTCAGCCTCCGCCGATGACGTGGCCGTCCGCGTCAGCGACGCGAGCGGCGTGGTTGCCGGTGGCTCGGGGACCACGGCGGGTGTGACCTTCACGCTGGCCCCGGGTACGTACGGCGTGGGCTCCACGGGTCCGGCCGGCTACGCGGTCACCGTGGGCGGCGCGTGCGCGCCGTCGGACGAGGTCACGCTCACCTGGGGCGACCAGGTCACCTGCGTCCTCACGTACGACGACGTCGCGCCCACGCTGGCCGTCCAGGTCACCGTGGACAACGCGGAGGGCGGCACGGCCACCCCGGCGGACGTGGTGCTCACGCTCGACGGCGCCCCCTTGGCCGCGGGCGCGGCGGTCGCCACGACGGCCGGGTCGCACCTGGTGGCGGCGGCGGCCCCGGTCGACTACGTCCTGACGATCGGCGGCGACTGCGCCGCGACGGGCGACGTGTCGCTGGCGCTCGCCCAGGCCGGGAGCTGCACGGTGCTGGCCACCTACGTGGACCCGGACACCGACGGCGACGGCGTGGACGACGGCGAGGACAACTGCCCCGCCGTCGGGAACCCCGGCCAGGGCGACCACGACGGTGACGGCGTGGGCGACGCCTGCGAGGAGTGGTCGTACCCGGTGGGCGGGCTGTTCACCGTGGGGGCCGCTGCCCCGCACGGGGTCGGCGACACCGTCTACTACTGGGGCTCGCAGTGGGCCCAGTGGGCGGGGTACAACCGCGCGACGGTCAACGGGTTCAAGGGCTACGTGCCGACGGACGTGGTGCCGGCCTGCGGGCAGGCCTGGTCGTCGGGACCGGGCAACAGCACGGAGCCTCCGGCGGAGGTCCCCGAGTACATGGCCGTCGTGGTCACGTCGCCTTTGGCGCACGGCAGCAACGTCTACTCGGGCGTGGTGGAGAAGGTCGTGATCGTCCGGACTGACGGAGGCTACGCCGACTCGCCGGGCCACCCGGGTCAGGGTGAGGTGGTCGCGACGCTCTGCGGCTGACGCTTCCTCGTTGTGGGTATGGCTGTGGCGGGAATTCCTGGGAGAGTTCCCGCCACAGCCATACCCACAACGGCCGTCCGGCGAGCTGGCGGGTCTGGCCGGGCGCGCCGCCGCTGGGACCCGTAGAATCCGGGCATGGCGGAGGTCCGCGTCTTTGCTGGAACTGGCGGTCAGCGATTCGCACAGGAGATGTGTGCGGACCTCGGCGTGCCCCTGAGCCCCATCAAGATCCAGCGCTTCGCCAACGACTGCCTGCAGGTGCAGCTCCTGGAGAACTGCCGTGAGCGGGACGTCTACCTGGTGCAGCCCATCGTGACGCCCACCCAGGAGAACCTCATGGAGCTCCTGCTGATGATCGACGCGGCCAAGGGCGCGTCGGCCCGGCGGATCACCGCCGTCATGCCCCACTTCGCGTACGCGCGGTCCGACAAGAAGGACGCGGCACGCATCTCTGTGGGCGGGCGGCTGGTGGCCGACCTGCTGGAGACGGCCGGTGTGAACCGCGTGCTCACCATGACGTTGCACGCGCCGCAGGTGCACGCGTTCTTCCGCGTCCCGACGGACCAGCTGAACGCGCTCCGCGAGATCGCCAACTACTTCGCGCCGAGCGACCTCTCCAAGACCACCGTCGTGAGCCCCGACCTCGGCAACGCCAAGAGCGCGAGCGCGTTCGCGAAGATGCTGGGCGTGCCGGTCGCGGCCGCGGCCAAGGAGCGGTTCGACGGGAACCGGGTGGAGATCACGTCCCTGATCGGCGACGTAGGGGGGCGCGACATCATCGTGCTCGACGACGAGATCGCGAACGGCTCCACGATCATCGCCATCCTCGACCTGCTCCGCGAGCACGGTGCGCGCTCGATCCGGATCGCCTGCACGCACGGCATCTTCGCGAACGAGGCGGTGGGCCGGATCGCCGCCGACCCGGATGTGGTCGAGATCGTCACCACCAACACCGTGCCGTCCACAGAGCTCATGGCGCACGACAAGCTCGTGGTCCTGAGCGTCGCGCCCGCGTTCGCCGAGGCGGTGCGCCGGATCCACAGCGGCGAGTCGGTCAGCGCGCTGTTCGACCCTGCTCACGTCTGACGACGAAGGACGCCGAGGTCGTCACGGGGTGACGACCTCGGCGTCCTGGTTGCTACCTGATCAGTGACCGACGGCGGCGGGCCGGTCGCCGTCGGTGACCGCAGGCCTCTTCAGGAGGAACGCGAGGTACACCGCGCCGATCATGACCACGGCCCCGACGGCGAACGCCAGCTGGGTGCCGCCGGTGAGAGCCTCGGCGTGCGATGCCCCGCCCTCGGTCAGCGACGCCGACCGGAGAGTCATCAGCGCGATGAACAGCGCCGTGCCCGCAGCGCCGAAGACCTGCTGCGTGGTGGTGATCGTGGCCGACCCGTGCGAGTACAGGTGCGGCTCGAGGGAGTCCAGCGACGTCGTGAACAGCGGCGTGAACACCGCCGACAGGCCCAGGCTGAGCAGCACGTGCGCGCCCAGCACGAAGAACGGCGAGGTGCCGGGGCCGACGAGAGCCAGCAGGCCGACCGCCACACCGACCGCCGCGACGCCCGGGACCACCAGCGGGCGGGGACCCACCCGGTCGTAGAGCCGGCCGACGACCGGACCCAGAAGGCCCATCGCCAGACCGCCCGGGAGCAGGAGGAGACCCGACATGAGCGGGTCGAGCCCGAGCGCGTCCTGGAGCAGCAGCGGCAGTAGGATCAGCGTGCCGAACATGGCGATCATCGAGACCGACATGATGCCCACGCCGGTGCGGAACGCCGGGGCGCGGAAGACGCGCAGGTCGAGCAGGGCGTCGTCGGTGCGCTGGAGCACGAGCTGCCGCCACACGAACAGGGCCAGGAACACGACGCCGAGCACGAGCGGGATCGCCGGGTGCACCGGCTGGTGACCGTTCGCGGCCTCACCGAGCCCGGACAGGCCCCAGACGAGCCCGCCGAACGCGATCAGCGCGAGGAACGGCGACACCGGGTCGAGGCGGTGGTTCTCCCGGTCCACGACGTCACGCACCCAGAGCGCACCCGCGCCCAGGGCGAGCAGCGAGATCGGCAGCACCACGCCGAACACGCCCCGCCAGCCCAGCGGGCCGACGACAGAACCCGACAGGGTGGGGCCCAGCGCGGGCGCGGCAGCGATCACCAGGGAGATGTTGCCCATGACGCGACCGCGCATGTGGTGCGGGACGATCGTCATGATCGTGGTCATGAGCAGCGGCATCATGATCGCCGTACCGGTCGCCTGCACCACGCGGCCCGTGACGAGCACCGCGAAGCCGGGCGCGAGGAAGGCCAGCGCGGTACCGGCGCTGAACAGCGACATCGCGATGAGGTAGGCGTTGCGGGTGCCGACCCGGTTGATCAGCCAGCCCGTCGCGGGGATGACCACGGCCATGGTCAGCATGAAGGCGGTGGTGAGCCACTGGCCGGTGGGCGCCGTGATGCCCAGGTCCAGCATGATCGGCGGCAGGGCCACGCCCATGGTGGTCTCGTTGAGAATCACGACGAACGCCGAGGCGAGCAGGAGAGCGATCACCCGGAAGTGCTCCCGGGGGAGGCGGTCGGGCACCGCGGCCTCTGGCGCGGGCGGATGCGTTGCCTCGATCTGTACGGTCATGGCGGTACTCGGTCCCCTCAGCTCTGACGATGGTGCGACGCGAGCGACACTGCACACGACCTACGTCAACAAGACGCAGAACCAGGGTGCGTTATTCCTGGGTGCCGTCGCGACCTGTTTTCGTAGACGTCTGCCGAGGGCAGAAATGATCGGTCAGGGGCCGGCGGCCTCGGCCGGCTCGGGGGTCCCGTCCACCGGTTCGGTGGCCGCCACGGCGCTCCCGAGCGAGACGCCCTGCTGGAGCATGAAGGGCTCCGGGTCCATCGCGGCGCCGTTCATGCGCACCTCGTAGTGCAGGTGGCAGCCCGACGACGTCCCCGCGCCCGCCGGGTCGATGCGACGGTCGCCCCCCATCGACGCGATCTGCTGCCCGGCCCGGACGACCTCGCCGGTGCGGACCGTGAGGGTGCCCGTCAGCAGGTGACCGTACGTGGTGTCGAGGCCCAGACCGTGCTCGATCCGGATCGTGTTGCCCGTGCCCCACCCGGTGCTCCCGGCGAGCACCACCCGGCCGGCGGCGGCGGCGTAGATCGGGGTGCCACAGCTCGCCGCGATGTCCTGTCCCAGGTGGTACGTCGACGCACCGGCGATCCCCGTGTGCCGGGGGCCGTAGCCGCTCGCCTTACGACCGACAGCCGGGTTGGCCCAGCCACCCGCGCTGATGGCCGCATTGCCGACCGATCCGGTGAGGCACGGCGCCGCCGCCGACGCGGCGAGCGCCTGCAGCTCCTCGGCCGGCGCACCGCTCAGCGTCGACACCAGCGTGACGGCCTGGTCCCAGTACTTGGCGTAGTGGTACGGGTCGGCGTTCCGCTGCGCCTTGTGCGCCGCGACCGTCGGCTCGAGAGCCTGCCACCCCGGCACCGCCAGGAGCCGGTCGTAGAACCTGCCCGACGACTGCACCGGGTCGAGCCGTGACTCCACCGACCCGAACCACTTCTGCTCCTGGAACATCCCGATCGAGCTGGTCAGCGAGCCGTCCGGGTTGCGCACCCCGTGGATGTCGTCGCCGTAGGTGAGGTTGCGCAGGCCCGACTCGCCGATCGCTGTCATCACGGCGATGGCCTGCGCACGCGCGGGAACCCCACGCTCCTGGCCCACCTGCAGGATCACCGCGGCGTTCTGCAGCTGCTCGCCCGAGAAGCCCGCAGCCGACTCCGGCAGGTTGCCCGCCGGGACCACCGACGTGCCGCCCTGGCACATCGCCCCGCCGCTGCTCTGGCTCGACACCACGGCCCCGCCCACGAGCACCACCACACCCACGACCGTGGCCGGGATGCCGATCAGCACAGCGCCGATCAGGGCCAGGAGGATCGTCAGCCCGCGCCGCGACGGCTTCTCCGGCGGGCGGGCGGGCCTCACGGGCCCTCCGCGCCGGCGCTCGCGGCTCCTGCCGCGCCCGCCTCCGGCGGCCGGATCTGCTCCGCCAGCCAGGGGGAGGCGCCGTCGGTGCGGGCGAGGAGGACCGTGTACTCGCCCACATCCGTAGGCACGGTGACCTGGGTCAGCAGGGTCGACGACTCGTCCACGACCGCGGGCTCGCCGGTCACGGCCCGCACCGGCACGAGGCGCGGGTCCACGTCGCGGTAGACGGGCCGGGCCTGCGGCGTGAGGTGCGGCTCGAGCCGGGCCCACCACTCGTCGGGCGGCTGCTCGGCGTCGGCGAACGCGGCCACCGCGGACCGTGCCGACTCGCGGGCGGCGGCCCGGACGGCGTCGTCCCAGACGGCGGGTGCGGCCGGCGCCGGCGCCGTCACGTCGAACTCGGGCTCGGACGTGACGGTGGGGGCAGGGTCGCCCGACCGGATCTCGGCGGTTCCGTCCGGCCCGACCAGCACCTCGCCGTCGGTGGGCTCACCCACCTGCGGCTCGTTGAGGTGGACGTCCATCGTCACGTCACTGGTCGGTTCCACGGCTGCCGGGGCGCTCTCGCGCGGCCAGCCGATCCAGGCGAACACCGCGAGCGCGACGACGCCGAGCGTCACCAGGACCGGCCGCCTCACCGCCGGTGCTCCCGGGCCTGCTGGCGACGGAGCTGACGCTCCGCGTCGGAGCCGTGGACCACCGCGCTGCCCTCGCGGAGGGCCGCGTCGAGCTCGGCCCGGACCTTCGACCCGGTGCGAGTGGTGGGCCGGTCCATCCCGGCGATCCGGCCGGCGTCGCGGACGGTCTTGGCCGCCCGTGCCACGCGGCGGGTGTTCGCGAGGGCCCGCGATCCGGTCACCGCTGCCGACGTGCCGCCGGTCGCGGTGCCGGCCGCCACGTCGATCGCGACGTTGCCTGCGGTGCGCGCCGCCCGGCCCAGGCGCTGGGAGATGCGGTCGCTCGCCCGGGGCGACGGCGGCGGCGCGAGGGTGGGCCCGGAGGCGACCGCCGAGCGGGCCGTGAGCGACGCGGGAGCGGTGCCGAGGGCGCCGACCCGGGGGAGCTCCGCCGTCGGCCCGGCCGTGCCGGACACGGCAGCGCCCGCCACCGCGCCCGCGGCTCCTGCCGCTGCCGCCGCGCCGCCGGCGCGTCCCGCGGCCTCCTGCATCGTCCGGGGCGCCGCGTCGATCGCGTCCATGGCGTTCGACGCGGCGGTGCCCCGGGCTGCGGTCGTGGCCGCCTCCGCGACCGGCTTGGGTCCGAGCCCCACGCCGAGGTAGCCCTTCGCCTTGTCGTAGTTCTTGCCCCACTTCTCGGGGGCCTCCCAGTTGATCTTCGCGGGCGGCGGGATCCTGGACGGGTTGGGGCCCATGGCCGCGAGGCGCTCCGCGAGGCTCCTCAGACCCTTGCGGACGCTCGCGCCGGCCACCACGTAGCCCACCGCCCCGGCGATGACCACCGTGTTGAAGAGGTAGAGCCGCACGAGGAACGGGAGCCCGTTGGTGGCGCCGTAGAAGCCGAGCAGCATCCTCATCCAGGCGACCAGGAAGACCGTCGCGATCGCCACGAGGAAGCAGCCCAGGCCCACGCTCGCGAAGGTCTTGAAGAGCGCGCCGCGGGTGTCGCTGGAGACCACGCCGACGGGAAGCTGCCACAGCAGCTTGATGGCCGACCAGCCCAGCAGCAGCACCGCGAAGATGGTGCCGCCCACGATCACGACGGAGAGCAGCAGGAACACGAAGGCGCTGCTGAGCAGGCTGATCGACGCGATGACCGTGCCCTCGGTGATCGCCGAGGCTGCCTCCGCGTACTTCGGGTCGCACCCGCCGATCGCCTCGGCGGCGTTCTCCTTGCCCACGTTCTGCGTGTAGACGTTCTCGCAGGAGGTGCCGTCGATGACCGCGCCGTAGTTCAGGATCTGGTGCGGCGTGCGGACCAGGGTGTCGACGAGCTGGCCCTTCAGGCCTGAGCGGATCGCGTCGGCGTTCTCACGGAAGGATGCGCCGTCCGTCGCGAAACCCGTCGCGATGTCCATGCCCGCGTCGCGCGACTGCATGATCACCCCGTTGGGCCCGGCGATGGTCGCCATCGGGTTGGCGAGGAAGCCCGTCGCGAGCGCGGCGATGACGCAGCCGATGAGGAGCTCCATGAAGCCCCCGGCGTACCTGCCTTTCAGCAGCCAGTAGCCCACCACGAACGCCAGGATGATCAGGGTGAGGCTGAGGATGCCGATCTGGGCCACCATCGATTGGACGATCATCGAGATGCCCGCCAGGGGCGCCAGGATGAAGTTGAGCCAGTCCATGCCGAGCACCCAGTCGAGCACCCAGACCTGGACCGAGACGATGTTCTGGTACCAGCCCCAGAAGAGGCGCGTGAGGGTGCCGTAGATCTCGGCGGTCACGTCCGGGAGGGCGAAGAACCCGCCGCCCGTGTCGAACTGGAGCGTGAAGTCCCAGACGGACACGCCGTGGGTGTCGGTGAGGTCGATGCCGGACGTTCCGGCGTCCTCGAGGCGCACTCCGCCCTGGCTCATGATGCGATCACCGTCCCTGCCGAGTTGGTCGGGGTGGTCTTCACGGTGTCGGCGCGCGACGCGACCAGCGGCGCCATGATCTTGGCCCGGCCGTAGCGCGCCTGGAAGTCACGGATGAGGCACTCGCCACGACGCTCCTCGGGCACGCCGACGATCTCGTCGATGACGGGCGCGGTGTTCTCCGTGACGAGCTTGACCAGCGACTCGTCCACAGGCGCGTCCACAGGCAGGCCGTGCAGCCAGCGCAGGCCGCGGCGTGCCAGGTTGGCGTCGCGGTGCCGCAGCAGCACGCGGAACGGGATGAGCCCGCGCACCACCTCGTTGCCGAAGTCCTCCTCGGCGTCGTGGCTGCCCAGCAGGAGGGCGGCCTTGTGCTTGCGGCCGTCACGGATGAACGTGCCGATCTCCTCGGCCGCCTCCGGCGACGACATGGTCTTGGAGGCCTCGTCGGCCGCGAAGATGTCGAGCCGGGTCCGGTCGGCGAAGCAGCGGTAGCGCGCCATCGAGGCGATCAGCGCGAACATCGCCCGGCCGAACACCTTCTCGGCCTTGAGCTCGGCGAACAGGTGGCTGTGCTCCATGTCTGCGCGCGACGGCAGCTGCAGCCGGTGGGTGTGCAGCACGATCGCGGGCGCCTCGATGTCGAGGACGGGCAGCGAGTCGTCGAACACGGCGCGGCCGAAGTCGAGCTCCGAGAAGATCCGCATCTCGTCGACGAGCTGCTGGGCTCCTGCGAACTCGCAGTCGGTGCGGAGGTGCCGGGCCAGCGACCCGAAGCTGTTGATGTCGTGCCGCCACATGTACTCCGGGTGGAGCACCTTGGAGAGGAGCACGTTCTGGTCGGACTTGGTGGGGATGGACAGCAGCACCGAGAGGAAGGAGCGCGCCACGCGGGGCGCCTGCGCCAGCGGCAGGATCCGCAGCGGGTCCATCGAGACGGTGGCCTCCTCGGAGATCTCCACCACCTGGGACCCGGGGATCCCGGACACGGCGATGCCCCACTCGCCCATCTCGGTGTGGTCCACGGCCATGAGGGTGGCGCCACGGTCCACGTTGTCCATCGCGACGGACTTGAGCGCCACGGACTTGCCCGCACCCAGCTCGCCGACGAACCCCATGGCGAGCGCGACGTCCAGCTTGTCCGACGCCCCCGCCAGGTCCACGAACACGGGGTTGGGCCGGGAGGCACCGTTGGAGATCTCCAGCGCGAACAGCGATCCGGTGCGGTCGCCCAGCTCGGTGGTGGCGAACGGCACGGCGGCGGCGAAGGACCGGGCGGTGGTGATCTGCGAGTACTCGCGCACCACGCGGGGCGTGGGCGTGCCCGGCATCGTGGCCTCGAACAGCGTGGCCTGGATGGTCGGGTCGGTGCGCAGCGCGAACTGCATGGACGCGAAGTACTTGGTGAGCGACCGCGCGTCGTCCACCACGGCTTCCGGGGTGGGCCCGGCCACCACGAACATGGTGGTCGCGTCGACTTCGACCTCCAGCTCGTCGGCGTCCATCACCGCCTGGTACTCGCCGAGCGCGCGTGCGGTCGCGTCGAGCGACGAGCCGGCGCGCTCCTCCTCCTCGCGCTGGTCGAACTGGTCGTTGAGGGTGCGCACCGCCCGCCGGTTGCGGCTGGTGACCTCCTCGCGTGAGCGCACGGTCATGCGGATCGCCCAGTCGCAGATCACCCCGCTCTCGTCGAGCCGCCCGATCCACTCGCAGTCGGGGAAGGTGATCCCGCCCGACGGGGTGTCGGCCAGGACGAGGGTGGTCTGGTAGGACGGGCGCTCCGGGTCCGTCGGGTCGAGCACCTTGACGAACGGGCGCTTGAGGATCGCGACCGGACCCAGCTTGCGGTCGGAGTCCGTCTGCCCCGCCGGGTCCACGAGCGCGGACGGCAGCAGCGACGGACCCGACAGGTGCAGCTCCGCGTCCAGCGACCCGTCCACGGGAACAGCCGTGTCGAGGCCGAGGCCGCGCTTCATCGAGTGCCCGAAGACCCACGCCATCTCGGCGACGGACGCCGGCCGCGGGTCGAACGCCGACGGCATCTCCTTGCGGAGGGCCTCGGCCTGCGCCGCCCGCACGGCGATCGCGTGCTTCGAGGGGGTGGCCCGCGGCATCATGAGGGCGTCCTTGAGCGTGGCCCAGCTCGCCTGCAGCGGTTCCATCACCGCCGACGCCCCCGGGTTGGCGAGCGGCACGGCGATCCAGTTCGCCCGCCGCCCGATCTCGATCTGCTCCAGGAAGTCGAGGGTGGCCTCGCACTCCTCGGCCCACGCCTGGTGCTGCTCCAGGTCGATTCCCGCGATCATCGCCTCCACCACCGACGCCGGGTCGGTGGCCGCGGTGAGCCCGAGGTGCAGGGACTCGCCGCGCAGCGCGCGGTACAGCGCGGTGTGGTGACGCCGCGCCGCGTGCTTCCTGTCCTCCGGCTGGAAGGCGTACGGCACGGGCGACACACGCCAGACGGCCCACACGGTCCCGGACCGGGTCCACATGAGGCCGTCCGTCAGGGACGAGATCTGGCTAAGCATCAGGTTCCTCCCGGTGGGTGGACGGGACCGCGTCGGTCGTGCGGCGTTGCAGGGCGCCGGCCAGCAGCTGCCCGACGCCGGTCAGCTCGGCGGTCCTGCGCCTCGCCTCGGCCTGGGCTGCCTCGGGCGAGACGTCCGGCGGGCTGTCGAGGGACTTCCACGGTGACTCCACCGGTGGTTCCGCCACGAGCCGCGGAAGCATGTCGGCAGGCGTGACGACGGCCGCCGGTGACGGTGACGCGACCGCCCGGGCGGACGGCGGCGCGACGCCCCCACCCCACGAAGCTCCTTGCTCCGCTGCGGACCTTCGCGAGGACCCCGGGGCGTCGGGCACACCCGGCCTGGGGACCGGGGTGACCCGCGCCGCGAACGCGACCCGGTGGGTGAGGAGGCGCGCCTTGGGCAGGGAGACCTGCCGGCCGGCGAGCCGGCCGGGGTTGGCCGTGAGGTTGAACGCGTCCATGAGCCAGCCCAGCGGGTTGCGTCCGGTGCTCGGCAGCTTGCCCGTGGCCCAGATCACGCCCACGACGAGGCCCACGGCGACGGCGACGTTCATGAAGCCACCCAGGCGCGCCCACACGGACGTGGTCTGCCAGAGGACGTACGCGGTCAGCGCGCCCGCCCCCACCTGGGTGAAGGTGTACGGTCCGCCCCAGATGCGCGCACCGCTCGGCATCTTCCCCACCAGCAGGGGGATCCGCCGTGCCTTCGTATAGAACTTCGCCGTCTCCACCCGGCTACCTCCTTGCTACGGCTGCGTGGGTGTCAGACGAGGGACTGCGAGGTCACGACCGGCGGCGAGGCGCTGCCGAACTCGTCGTCCGTCATCTCCTTGGTCACATTGACGCCGCCGTTGACGAGCCAGAGCACCACGCCGCCCACGATCGCGGACATGATGATCGCGGCGATCGACATCTTGGACTTCACGGCGGTGATCACCACCATGAGGATCACGACCACGAAGGTCACGGACTCGATCGCGCTCTTGACCTCCTCCGACTTCACGGTGATGAGGTCGAGGAACCCGTCAGCGCGGACAGGGCCCGCCGCGAGCGCCACGTCGGCCGTAGAGGCCAGCAGGTCAACCATCATGAGCTTTCTCCTTCGGTCTCCTGGCCGGCGGTGCCGGTCCCGGGGTTCTCCTTGATACGCACGGCGTTGTCGACGCCGGCGACCTCCCAGCGACCGTCACGCGCGACGAGCGTGAGGGTGTACTGCGAGGTGGTCTTCTGCCCGTCGGGGCGGGTGAGCTCGGCGGTCGCCAGCACATAGGTGCCGTCGCCCTCGCCGGGCTCGTCGGGCGCCTCGTGCGACCCGGAGAGGGTCCGCACGGTCACCGCGCTGTACGGGGCGGGCTGCACCGCGGCGATGGCCGCGCCCGGGCGGGTGTAGCGGGTGATCTCGCCGTCGCCGGCGAGCATGGCCGCGAGGAAGCTCCCGACCGCCTGCCCGGCGGTGCCCGTGGGCGAGATGGTGTTCGGGTAGTCCAGCTCGGGGGCGGTCGCCGCGGCCGGGCCAGGCACGGGCGCGGGCAGCGCGAGCGCATCGACGGCGACGGACTCCTCGGTGACGGCGACGTGGACGGGCACCTGGAAGTAGCGGCGCACCCACACGAGCGAGGGCTCGGCCGGGGGCGTTGCCCCTGCCGCGACGGGGGCCGGCTCGGCGACGTCCACGCCCACCGTCACGGACCAGGTCCCGCTGCCCTGCGGCGCCACCTGTGCCACGGACGAGTCGCGGATCGTCAGCCCGGTCTCGGGCAGCGTCGCGACGGTGACGGCCACGAGCGACTCCACGAGCTGCTGGTCGTCGCGGTCGGCCCGCAGCCACGTCTCCACCAGCTCGACGGCCCGCTCGCCGGCCGCGGAGCTGGCGGCGTACTGGGTGCTTCCGCTCGCCACGGTCGTGGCCGCGGGTGCGGGGCGCAGGGCCACCCAGGCGAGCGCGAGGGGACCGCAGGCGATGGCGACGCCCAGCGCCACCGCCCAGGCCTTCGTGACCATCGCGGGGCCCTGGGTCCACTCGACGACCTGGGGCGCCTCGCCCCCGGCGGTGTCCTGGTCGCTGCCCGACGGCGGCGCGCCCGCCCCGGGCGCACGGCTCGCCTCCTGCCCGGCGCTCGCGGGCAGGGTGGCCGGCGCGCCGCGCCGGTCACGCCGTCGGACCAGGAGGGAGGTCATCGTGCGCGCACCTTCTTCTGCAGGTCGGCGTCGATCCGGTCGCGGGCGGCGCGCGCGGCGCGGGCGCGCGCGCTGTCGAGCACGGCGCTGAGGCGGGTCGTGGTGTCGTCCTCGCCGAGCGGGTCGACGTCGAGGGCGGCGACGAGGGCACGCACGACGGGGCCCACCTCGCCCCGCGCGTTGTGCACCTCGGCGGTGTCGCGCAGCAGGCCCCATGTGCGGTCGAACGCCTCGTCCTCGAGCTCGTCGGTGGCCGTCTCGAGGGCCGGGTCGAACTTGTCCTCGCTCATCTCGCCTCTCCTCGCTCCCTCTCCTGGTGCACGTCGTCTACACCCGCTGACAAATGGCGTCGGGGCCGCTCGTGTGACCGCACACGCCGACGACACGCAGGGGTTGTGACCCAGATCACAGACCAAATCTTGGTGAGCGGGTGAACGGGCAACAGTCACGGGCAACACCTCCTCGAAAGGGTCGGGAGGACACGAGAGGAGATCGCCATGCCCACACGCATGCCTTCGCCCCGCACCACCAGCCGGGTCACCACCCGGTCCGGAGCCTCCGCCGGCACCCTGATGGCCGAGCTCGACCACGACTGGGCCGACCTGTGCGGCACCCGGTCGTTCGCCGTCGAGCTGGACCGTCTCGTCGCGCGGTACCCCCAGCTGGCGTCGCTCCGCGACGGCCGGTCGGTGCGGCTCGCGGCCGGTGAGGCCGACGAGATCCTCTACGCCCTCATCACCGAGCACGCGGGCGGCAGCTTCGCCGCGGGGCGCGCCGTGCTCCAGTGCATGCTCCCCGCGGTGCGCACCATCGTGCGGCGCTCGCGGCGCCACTACCCCGACGTGCAGGACCTCGAGCAGGAGACCGCGGCCGCGATGTGGGACGCGATCACCTCGTACGACCTCGCGCGGGACGACCGTGTGGCGATGCGGCTGCAGGGCCACACGCTCACCCGGGTGGTGGGCGACCGCGCCCCGTGGGCCCAGGGCTCGCGTGCCAGCCGTGGCCCCCACGTCGAGGAGATCCCCACGGACACCGAGGTGCTGACGTACCTCGAGCGCCCGGCCCTCGACGACGACGTGCCGGCTGCCGTCTACTCGCTCGCGAGCGCGTCGCTCGGCCCCACGGGCGAGGTGCTCGACGTCATCGCCTGGGGCCTCGACCACGACGTCCTGTCGCGTGACGAGGCCGCGCTTCTGGCGCGGCTCTACGCGCCGGACCCCGACCTCCCGGAGTATGCCGAGCTGGCGTCGGGGCGGGGGAACTATCAGAAGCGGGTGGCCGAGGAGCTCGGGATCTCGCACGCGGCATTGCGCCAGCGGGCGAGCCGGGCGGTCCGCCGCCTCGCGGAGGCTGTTCAGTCGGGCGGTTCGTCTGGGGGGTCGCCCGGCTGACAGGCGGGCGACGAACGCCGGTGGGCGACCCCGCCGGAACGTCCCGCCGCGAAGGGGTCCCCTGGGGAAGGGGGGACCCCTTCGCGTTGTGCCAGGACGAACACCGCTCCGCCCACCAATCTCCACATTCTTTGACCCGCCCTTGACCTGTCGGTCACCGCCTGCGGTGACTTACCGTTCAACCTGCCGGGTTCGCCCGCGTGCGTGAAGATTGCCTGCGGTGGGCGGTGACGTCCATTCACCGGGGAGTGCACGCGCGCCGCGGGCGGCACACGGACACAGGGGAACAGTCGTGACAGAGACCGAGGGGGACGCAGTGACCAGCGTGGGCGAGAGACATGGCCGGCAACCGGCCTCCGGGCAGTGGCCGGCGGTGAGCGGTCCCCAGCGGACGGTCGCCGCGCCCGCCCGCCCGGCCCCGCCCGCGCCCGCCAAGCCCACCCGCGCCCGGCGTCGTCCGGCGCTCGTCGCGCTCGGCCTCGCGCTCGTCGCGGTGAGCGTGCTGGGCAGCGTCTATCTGGCGACCAGCCTGGGGCAGACCCGTCAGGTCGTGGCCGTCCAGGCGGCCGTCGCGCGTGGCGAGACGATCGAGGCGAGCGACCTCGCGCTCGTCGACCTGCCGCTCGGCCCGACGATCCTCCAGCCGATCGACGAGGGTCAGCTCCCGGCTGTGCCCGGTCAGGTGGCCACCACCGACCTGCTCCCCGGCCAGCTCCTGACCGAGGGTTCGTTCGACGTGACCCTCCAGGTCCCGGACGACCGCTCGATCGTGGGCGTCGCGCTCGCGCCGCACCAGCTGCCGCAGACCAGCCTGCGGTCCGGCGACAAGGTGCGCATCGTGGAGACCCCCGTGTCGGGCGGCGAACCGCCCGTCGAGACGCCGCGCTCCTTCGAGGGCGTCGTGGTCTCGTCCGAGACGACCGACCTCGGTGACCAGCGGGTCGTCGACATCGAGGTGGACCCGGGCGAAGCCGTGGAGATCGCGGCCCGGGCCGCCACCGGTCGCGTCGCCCTCGTCCTGGACGCTCCCAGCTACGGCGGGAACGGCTGAACCGTGGCCCTCATCGCACTCGCCAACGCGAAGGGCTCACCCGGCACCACCACAACAGCCCTGCTCCTGGCCCTCCAGTGGCCGCGGCCGGTGCTGCTGGTCGAGGCCGACGTGGCCGGTTCCTCGGTGCTCGCCGGCTACTTCCGGGGCCAGCTCGCACACGACCGCGGCATCGGGCCGCTCGCGATCGCGCACAGCCACGGTGACCTCGAGCCCTCGCTCTGGTCGCAGACCATCCCGCTCGTCGGCGGTTCCACAGGTGAGTCGGCCAAGAGGCTCCTTCCCGGCCTCGTCGGACCGCACCTCGCCCCGGCCGTGTCGAACCTCTGGGGCGCGCTCGCGAACCAGCTGGTGGCGCTCGAGCGGGGCGGTATGGACGTTCTTGTCGACCTCGGTCGAATCGGTGCGGGCCGCGACGACAGGGAGCCGCTCCTGCGTCTCGCCGACCAGCTGATCATCACGACCGGATCCCGGCTTCCCGACATCGCCGTCACGCGCGAGCTCGTCCGCGCCCGCATCTCTGTGGTCGACGCCGCGGCGAAGGAGCTCACCAACCTGTCCGTCCTGACCGTCGGACCAGGCCGCCCCTACGCAGCCACCGAGATCCGGTCCACCCTGGGCCTGGCCGACGCCGGCAGCATCGCCTGGGACCCCGTCAGCGCCGACGTGCTCGCCGTCGGCGCACCGCCTGCTCGCCGCTGGCCGGCCTCGCCGCTCGTGAAGTCGGCCGGGCCGGTCATCAGCCGCATCACCGAGCGCGTCGAGCAGCGCCGGGCCCGGTTCGCCACGGGAACCACGGGAGAGGAGCAGCGATGAGCAAGGAGCCCTCCGACAGCAGCGGCGCGCCCGAGCTGTCCGGTCTTCCCCTCTTCCGGGAGCCCACCAACGGCCACCCCACCGGGCCCGACGGCGCCCCGGGCGGGCCGGCCTCGCCGACCGACCTTCCCGCCGGGCTGGGCGGGCGCGATGTCACCCAGGGCGGCGGCAACCCGCTGCCCTGGCCGCCCGCCGCCGCGGCCCGACCCGACCCCTCGCCCTGGGTGGGCGCTCAGACCCGGGCGAGCGCGACCGCCGTCGGGCAGAGCCGTGGCACGCGAGACCGCGAGTTCTGGGCCCAGGTGACCTCTCTGCGCGGCGAGGTGTCGCAGCGGCTCACCACGGCGCTCGCGGCCCGCGAGCTGGACGAGGACGCGCGTGAGGCGCTCGGGCAGGAACTCATCCAGCAGGTGGTGCGCGACCACAACGACGCGCTCCTCAACGCCGGCCAGCGGCCCTGGACGCCCGAGTTCCAGGTGGAGATCACGCGCGCGCTGTTCGACGCGCTCTTCCGGCTGGGCCGGCTGCAGCCGCTCATCGACACGCCCGACGTGGAGAACATCGAGATCACGGGCACGCAGCCCGTGCTGCTGCTCATGGGTGACGGGTCGCGCCGGTACGCCGACCCGATCGCGGACTCGGATGCCGAGCTCATCGACTTCCTCCAGTTCCTCGCGACGCGCGACCCGGCGAACGAGCGGTCGTTCACGCGGGCCAACCCGTTCCTCAACCTCGACCTGCCGGGCCGGGTCCGTCTCGCGGCCGTCGGCTGGGTGGTGCCCTGGCCGCGCGTGACCATCCGTCTCCAGCGGCTGCAGGCCGCGGACCTCGGCGTGCTGCGGTCCACAGGCACTGTGGACACGGTGCTCGAGGAGTTCCTCGCGGCGGCGGTGCGGGCACGCAAGTCGATCGTGGTGTCGGGGCAGGGCCAGGGGTCGGGCAAGGCGCTCGCCCTTGACACCGAGGTTCCGACGCCGACCGGCTGGACCACGATGGGCGCTCTCAATGCAGGGGACCAGGTCTTTGCCGAGGACGGCACGCCGTGCACGGTACTGGCCGCCCACGAGTATCAGCACGGCCGATCGTGTTACGACGTGGAGTTCGACGACGGCACTGTCATCACGGCCGACTCAGATCACTTGTGGCGAGTAAGCCGCCGGACGCTTCGTCAAGCGCATCAGAAGGCCAAGCTTGCCAGGCGCAAGGACCCCGAGTTCTACGTGGACGAGGAGGAACGCGCGCGACTCTGGCGAATTGCCGAGAGTGCGGCGGAGGAACCGGACCGCCTGGTCACCGTCCCGGAGTTCGCACAAGAAGCCGGCGCGCAGCATCGCGACATCATCCAGCGGGAAGCGAATCGGATCGGCCCCGCCGGGCACACCTATGTCTCGTGGGTGCGCCACGACGGGCTGCGTGGGGGACGCCCCATGAAGGCCTACTCCCGGGCCGCGCTGGCCAAGGCGCTCGCAGTCGCCCGCGACACGCCCACGCGGGGCGCCAACCGACGCGCCCCGGAGACGGTTGTGATGACCACCGAAGAGATGGTCGAGAGCGGACTTTGGAGCCATGGCGACGCGAAGTGGAAGACGCGTGACTTCGCCGTCTCGTTGACCCGGCCGGTTCAGTACGAACGCACGGAGCAGCCCGTCGACCCCTATGTGCTGGGGATCTGGCTCGGAGACGGGGCGACGGCTGCTGCGCGGATCTCCACCGCGGACGCAGAGGTTCTCGCCGAGCTGGAACGTGCGGGTTACCCGTGCACCAAGGTGGGCCGGTCGAAGTACGACTACGGCGTCGGGGGAGATCTCCACAGCCGACTGAGGAATCTGCGGCTGCTCGGAGACAAGCACATCCCCGCGACGTACCTCAGAGGCGACGTCGAGCAGAGGCTGGCCCTGCTCCAAGGGCTCATGGACTCGGACGGCACCTGTACGAAAACAGGGATCTGCGAGTTCACGTCGACTCTGCAGGTGCTTGCAGAGCAGGTTCGTGAACTCGTCGCGAGCCTTGGCTACAAGCCCCATCTGCGAAGCAAGAACGCCACACTGAACGGCCGGGTCACCGGTACGACCTGGACGGTTGCCTGGACCACACACGACCCGATGTTCCGGTTGGCGCGAAAGGCCGAGCGTCAGTCTCTGAGCAAGGGCGGCGGACCGGAATGGCGATACATCGTCGACATCCGACCCGTGGCGTCGGTGCCGGTGCGGTGCATCACCGTCGACTCGCCGTCGTCGCTCTATCTGGTGACCCGGCAGTTCGTGGCAACCCACAACACGACCCTCTTGCGAGCGTTGTGCGCCGCGCTGGATCCCTGGGAGTCCGTCGCCACCATCGAGACCGACTACGAGCTCTACCTGCACCTCGAGCCCGAGAAGCACCGGCGCGTGGTCGCGCTGCGGACCCGCGAGGGCTCGGGCGAGATGTCCGTGACCGGGCGGCGCGTCGGTGAGATCGACACCAACATCAACGTGTACGAGTCGCTGCGCCACAACATCTCCCGCGTCATCGTGGGTGAGGTGCGAGGACCCGAGATCGTGTCGATGTTCCAGGCGATGCAGATGGGTAACGGCTCGCTGTCGACGGTGCACGCGGACGGTGCCCGGGACGTCGTCGAGCGCCTGGTCGGCATGGCGGTCCAGGACTCGACGCTCTCGGAGACGTACGCGTACCGGCAGGTGGCGCAGTCGGTGGACCTCATCGTGTTCCTGCGGGTCGAGATCGACCCGACCACAGGCCGCCGCGTCCGCTATGTGTCCGAGGTGATCGAGGTGAACCGTGGCGAGCAGGGCAACCCGGTCGCGGTGACGGACGTGTTCGCACCCGGGGAGGACGGCCGCGCCGTGCCCGGCCACACCCCGACGTTCCTGGGCGACCTGGAGCGCGTCGGCTTCGACGCCACGCTGCTCAACTATCGCGCGGGGCTGTGGGGGGCAGTGCTGTGACGACGTTGCTGGCGATCCTCGCAGGGCTCGGCGTGGGCCTCGGCATTTGGTTCGTCGTGGTCGGGTTCCAGCGGCGGGAGGAGGTGGCCCGGCCCCGACGCGGCGGGCCGCCGTTCGCCGGGCTGATCCGGCTCGTCGGGCTCGACAAGGGCGGGCCCTTGTACCCGCAGCGGCGCCTGCTCCTGCTGGGAGCCGGCGGCGGTCTGCTCGTCGCGCTGATCACGGGGTGGTGGTCGCTCGTGATCATCGTGCCCGTGCTGCTCGTGGGGCTGCCGTCGCTGTTCCGCACCACGACGTCGTCGGCGGACGTGGAGAAGCTGACCGACCTGACGGCGTGGGTGCGCTCGCTGATCGGCGTGCTGTCGGGCGGCGCGGTGGGGCTCGAGCAGGGCATCGCGGCGACGCTGGCCTCGGCGTCGCCGTCGATCCGCCCGGCGCTCGCCCGGCTCGTCGCGCGGCTCGAGGCGCGCCAGCCGATCAAGCCGGCGCTGCACCGCTGGGCGGACGAGATGGACGACTATTCCGCCGACCTCGTCGCCTCGGCACTGATCCTCGAGTCCGAGAACCGGACCGGGGCCGTGGCGCCCGCGCTCCGGCAGCTCGCGGAGTCATTGTCCGCGCACGCCCGTGCTCGCCGTGAGATCGAGACGGAACGGGCCTCGGGCCGCGCGACCGTGCGATGGGTGACGATCGTGACCTTGCTCGTCCTGGCGGGCACCTCCACCACGGGGTACCTCGACGGGTACGACACCCCGATCGGCCAGGTGATCGCCGTGGTCCTGTTCGCGATGTACTGCGGCTGCTTGATGTGGATGCGCCAGATCTCCCTGGGGCGGCCCATCCCCAGGTTCCTGCCGCCCACGGAACAGGGGGCCTGACATGTGGCCGATCGCCGTTGCCGCCGGGGTCGTGGGCGGGCTGGGCCTGCTGCTCGTCATCCGCGAGCTCACCCCCAGCCTCCCGCGCCTCCAGTCGGCGCTGGACCGCCTGAGCGGCGCCGACCAGGTAGCACCGATCACGATGTCCGACGACGGCGACGTCACCCGGGTGCAGCACCTCACCCAGGTCTTCGGGGCCTGGGCGCAGCGGCGACTGCCGTCGTCCGTGCTGGGGCGCCTGGGGCCCACCGCGTCCGACCTCGACCTGATCGGCAAGACCGCGACGGACCACTACGGCGAGAAGGCGCTCGGCGCGACCATCACCCTCGTGTCCGTGCCGTTCCTCGGCCTGTGCGCCGGGCTGCTCAACCTGGGGCTGCCGGTGTCGGTGCCGTTCGGCGCCTCGCTCGTGCTGTCGGTCGCCGCCTGGTTCCTGCCGGACCTGGACGCGCGGTCGAAGGCGCGTCGCGCGCGGCAGGAGTTCGCCCGGGCCGTGTCCACGTACCTGGAGCTCATCGCGATCGAGCGGATCTCGGGTGCCGGAGCCACGCAGTCCACCTTCGCGGCGGCCGAGGTGGCCCGGAGCTGGCCGTTCCGCCGGATCGCCGCCGCCTTGGAGCGCGGACGCTGGGAGGGACAGCCGCCGTGGACCTCGCTGCGCGAGCTCGGCGCCGAGACGGGGGTCGACGCTCTCGGGGAGGTGGCGTCGATCGTCGAGCTGGCCGGCACACAGGGGTCGGCGATCCACGACCAGCTCCAGTCGAAGGCCGCGGCCATGCGCGACGCCCAGCTCGACGTGGAGCAGCAGCTCGCCCACGACGCGACGGTCAGGATGACCGTTCCGGGAACCTTGACCGTTTTCGTGTACTTCTTGATGCTGATCTTCCCTATCGGCGTAACGATGTTTGATCAAGCACCTTGACCGGGCCGGTCTCATCGGTTCTGGTACTCGTGTCACACGAACGTGTGACCGTCCATTTGTAGAACCTGACAGCACAACGGGGAGTCGCGATGTCACGTATCAACCTGCACCCTGCCTCCCGGGCCGCGGCCCGGGCTCACCAGCGCGCCACGGGCGCCGGATCGGCTGTGGCCGAGCGGTTCGCCGCGCGCCACGCCGAGCTGCGTGACCGGCTGGCCGCACGCCGCGCAGGCACGCCGGAGGACGAGGGGCTCGAGTCGATCGAGGTCGTCGTGCTGTCGGTGGTGGGCCTGGGGATCGTGATCGCCCTCGGCGCGGCGATCACCGCGCTGGTCGAGGAGTGGATGGCACGGCTCTGACCGGTACCCCGACCCATCCCGAGCACGTGAGCGAGACCCCACGATCGAGAAGCCACCCCAGCCGCAGGAGGTCCCAGGATGAGCGAACGCGTTCGCCCTGGGACCACCCCTGCCCGGGAGACGGATAGCGAGGCGGGCGTCGCCTCGCTGCAGACGGTGATCACCTACCCCATCGTGCTGCTGCTGATCTTCGGCATGGTGCAGGGCGTCATCTACTACCACGCGCAGAACACCGCCCAGTCGGTCGCGAACGGTGCCGTGCAGGCCGCACGCGTCGAGGGCGGCAGCATCGAAGCGGGTCAGCGGGAGGCCGCGGCCCGGATCGCACGTGCTGGCGACGGCGTCTTTGCGAGCGTCCAGGTCTCGGTGGACCGGGGGGCTACCCAGGCTACGGCGACCGTGACCGGGCTGGCGCCATCGATCGTGCCGGGCCTGCGAGGGCTGCGGATCGTGCAGACCGCCACCGGCCCGGTAGAGCGGTTCACCTCGGCGGGTGCGCCGTGAGCGGGCGGTCGGCGATCGCTCGGCGGGCGCGCGGGTGGCGGGCGCGTGCGGCCTCGGCACGGCACGACGAGGCCGGGAACGTGGCGGTGAACACCGCGGTGATCTTCCCGGTCCTCCTCCTCGTCGGGATGCTGCTCATCATGGCGGGGCGGCTGGTCCTGGCAGAGGGCGTGGTGCAGTCCGCGGCGAACGAGGCCGCGCGATCCGCGTCGATCAGCCGTACGGCGGCAGTGGCCGCCGCGCAGGCGCTGACGACGGCGACCACCACGCTGGCGAACTCGAACGTGCGCTGCTCGCAGACGACGGTGCAGCCCGACACGCAGGCGTTCCAGTTGCCGCTGGGCGAGACGGGGACGGTCCGGGTCACGGTGTCGTGCGTGGTCCCGCTCGCAGACCTCGGTCTGCCCGGGGCGCCGGGCAGCCGGACCATCACGGCGACAGGCACGTCGGTGCTCGACGCATACAGGGGGCGGTCATGAGGCGGTGGTCCAACGTGTTCCGAAGGCAGGAGGACCGGAGGCCGGATCCCGGCGTCCTCCGGGACGAGCGCGGCGAGGTCTCGATCCTCGCTGCCGGCCTGGTACCGGCGCTGATCATCGCGATCGGCCTGGTCGTGGACGGCGGCGGCAAGCTGCACGCCAACGACGAGGCGCAGTACGCGGCCGAGCAGGCAGCGCGCGCCGCTGCCCAGCAGATCGGTATCGCCGCCGCCATGAACGGTGACGCCCCGAGGATCGACCCCGCTGCCGCCATCGCCGCCGCCGACGCGAACCTCGCAGCCGCGGGCGTCGAGGGCGACGTGGTCGCGGTGAACGGGGCCACGGTCACCGTGCGCGCAGAGGTCACCTACCAGACCAGGTTCCTGCCGATGATCGGCATCAACCAGCTGACCGCCGAGGCGACAGCCGAGGCCCGAGCAGTCCGCGGTATCGGGGAGGAGGCCCCATGATGAGCACCTCGACCCTCAACACCACGCCTCAGGTCCCGCCGTCCCTGGGTGTGCGGCTGGCGCGCGGCCTCGGTGCCGTGCTGGTGCTGCTCGTGCTCGTGGTCGGCATCCCGGTGGGCCTGTGGGTCTTCGGCGGGCCCATCGTGACGGGACCCGTGTCCTGGGAGAGCGTGGTCGCCACGCTCAGCGCCCCCGACGTGACCGGCACTGTGCTGCTCGGCCTCGTCAAGGTGGTGGGCTGGCTCGCCTGGCTGACCTTCACGGTCGCCGTCCTGATCGAGGTCGTCGCCGCCGTTCGCGGCGTGCGCTCGCCCCGCCTCGCCGGGCTGGGGGCCCAGCAGCGTGCTGCGGCCGCTCTCGTCGGTGCGGTGGTGCTGATGCTCGTCTCGGCACCGGCCGCGGGTCCGGCCTTCGCTGCCCCCGCATCGGCCGGGCAGCCGGCGGAGCTCACCGCAGTTTCTTCCCTCGCCGAGGCGCAGGGAACCATGACGGCCGGGGTAGGGGAAGCAACCGCGACGACGGGGGGCGACGTCGCGAGCCGGGGGGCAGTTGCCGCCCCTACCCCGGCGCCCGCCACGTACACCGTGAAGCCGGGTGACTCGCTGTGGCGTATCGCCGCCGACACCCTGGGTGACGGCACGCGCTTCAAGGAGATCGCGAACCTGAACTACGGCGTGCCGCAGGCCGGCGGTGCGTCGCTCGACGGGTCGCACTGGATCGAGCCGGGCTGGGTGCTGACGCTCCCGGCGGACGCCGCGGTGGCCGCACCGGCCGCCGAGGTGGTGCCTGCCGTGTCGACCGACGGAGCAGCGACCTCGGCGGAAGCGGGCACTCACACCGTCGCGCCGGGTGACACGCTGTGGGAGATCGCGGAGGAGAAGCTTGGCGACGGCGCCAAGTACCCCGAGCTCTACGAGGCGTCGCGTGGCACCGTCCAGCCGGACGGCGCGCAGCTCGCCGACCCGGACCTCATCCGGCCGGGCTGGAACATCACCGTGCCCGGCGCGGCGGCCACCGCCGCTGCGGTGGAGGGCGCGTCGGTGGTGACACCCGCTCCCGAGCCGGCGCCCGCACCCGCCGACGCGGCCCCGGCTCCGGCGGAGGGTGCGCCCGAAGCGGCTCCTGAAGCCGCTCCCGAGGCGGCGGGCGAGGCGGCGTCAGGCGCTGCACGCGCCGGAGCCGTGGCGGAGAAGTCGGGCGAGGCCGCCGGCGCGGGCGCCCCTGCCGCCGAGGCCCCGGGGGTTGCCACCCCGGAGCCCGTCGCAGAGGCCGACCTGTCGACACCCGAGATCGCCGAGTCGGCACCGGCGGAGGCCGCTCCCGCGGCCGAACCCGCGCCTGAGCAGGCGCCGGCCGCCGAGCAGGTGGCGCCGGGGGCTGTCGTCCCGCCCGAGGCCGCCCAGGCGCCCGAGCAGGCGCCGGCCGAGGCCGCGCCTGAGACGCCCAGCGCGTTCCCGTCGGCGCCGTACCCGGAAGCGTCGGTGTTCGGCGAGAACGAGGCGCTCAGCATGCCCGCACCCGTCGCCGCACCGCCTGCGGCCGAACCGACGTATCCGGTGGTCACGCCGGAAGACCTCGCGAGCGAACCCACCCTTCAGCCGGTGGACCCGTGGGCTGACCTGGCGCCTGATGACGGCGCCGCTCCGGAGACCGGTCTGGGATCGGTGCCCGTCGAGCCGACGTCCGCTGCGGTACCGGACGTTGCGGCTGCTGAGCCCGGGACGGTCACCGCTCCCGAGACGAACCCTGCTCCCGAGGCGGCTGCCGTACCCGAGGCCGGCGTGCCTGCACCCGAGGTCGGCGCTCCCACGGACGCCGCGACCGACCTCGGTGCCGAGGCCGGTGGAGTCACCGAGGAGACCCCGGTCGAAGCCGCGCCCGCTGCACCCCCGATCGAGGCCGGCGGTGCACCTGGGGCGGGCGACGTCGTCGGGCAGGAGGAGCTGGCCGGCGTGCCCGAGGTGGCCGTGGAGTCTGCGCCGCCCGTAGCGGCACAGGGCCGGTCCGCCGACGAGGCGGGTGCGACGGCGAGCGAGGCAGCTGGCGAGGCTGCAGAACCCGAGGCCACCGATCCGGCGCTCGCGGCGGCGCTCGCGGACGCCGACCTCGGAGCGGAGCTCGAGGAGATCGTCGACATCCGGACGGTCACCGGTGTGGGCGGGCTCCTGGCGGCAGGCATCCTGGCGCTGGTGGCAGCCCGTCGTGCGGAGGCCCGACGTCGCCGCAAGCCGGGCGAGCGCCTCGCGCTGCCGGCCGAGGGGTCGCCCGCGGCCGCGCTCGAGCAGCAGCTCCGCGCCGTGGAGGACACGTTCGGGCGGGAGCAGGTCGACCTGGCGCTGCGCGGCCTGGCGCAGTGGCACCGTGAGCGCGGGCTCGCACTGCCGGGTGTTCGCGTTGCCCGCCTGAAGAGCGGCGAGTTCCTGGAGCTGTACCTGGACCGGCCGGCGGACCTGCCGCGGCCCTGGATCAGCACCTCCGACCGGTACGTCTGGCAGCTCGCCGCCGGTGAGGCCGACGAGCTCGTCGCCACGGCCGACGGCGAGGCGCTGCCCGACGCCCCCTACCCGTCGCTGGTGACCATCGGGCACGACGACGAGAACACCCACCTCCTGCTGGACCTGGAGAACATCGCCTGCCTCGACATCCGAGGGACGGACGAAGCGGCGCAGGCGACGCTCTCCGCGCTCGCGATCGAGCTGGCGACGAGCCTTTGGGCCGACGACTTGCAGGTCACGGTCGTGGGCGCCCTCGGCGACCTGCCTGGCGTGGTCGACACCGGGAGGGTGCGGCACGTGCCGAGCCTCGCCGGGATCGTGCGCGAGCTGGAGGCCCGCGCGGCCGACGTGGAGCGCACCCTCGCGCAGGTGGGCGCGCACAGCGTGGCCGACGCGCGGGGCCGTGGGCTCGCGATGGACGCCTGGACGCCGGAGATCCTGCTCGTGGGGGAGCGGCTGGGGACCGCTGAGAGGACCGCGCTGGAGGCCCTGGTCGACAGGGTTCCTGGCGTGGGGATCGCCGCTGTGACGTCGAGTGCCGACCTGGGGGAGTGGGTCTTGGACCTGACCGGTGAGCTGACCGGAGGAGATACGTCGCGCGGGGTGCTGGTGCCCGCGTACATCGCGCTGCGACCGCAGCAGCTCGATACCGCGACGTATGCGCAGGCGCTCGAGCTGCTGGCCGACCCGGAGACGGTGCCAGGACCGGAGTGGGGCCGGCACCTCGCGCCGGAGGAGCCGCGGATCGCGGACATCCAGGTGCAGGCGGTGCCGGTGGGGGCGGCTGCACGCCGTGCCTTCGGCGGCGGTGTCGACCTCGCCGAGCGGCCGACCGCCGCACCATTGGCGCTCGCCGAAGGTCCGGCGCCGGAGCCTGTCCCGTCGGCGGACGGGCAGGGGGGACCTGGCGGCGGTGTCGGGTCGGGAGACTTCGACCCGCTGACGCCCCCTGTGGAGCCCAAGCCCGCGCGCACGCCTGTGGTGCGGGTGCTCGGGACGGTCGAGCTCGCCGGGGTGCAGGGCACGCCGCTGCCGGCGTCGCACCAGCGTCAGGCCCTCGAGCTTGTCGCGTACCTGGCCTTCAACCCCGGGGCGCGAGGAGCCGACATCTCGCGGGCGCTGTGGCCCTCGCGCGAGCCGAACCTGGCGACGCGGCGGTCCGCCGTGTCGCGGGCACGGCGCTGGATGGGCGTGGACGCGTACGGGTACGAGCACCTGCCGCGGTACTGGTCGTCCGACGACGGTGCGCAGGTGGACCAGGAGTCCGCCGGCTACCGGCTGCGTGGCGTCACGACCGACTGGGACCAGTTCTGCGAGCTCGTGGGGCCCGACGTGACCACCGCGCCCATGGAGAACCTGCTGAGCGCGCTGTCCCTCGTGCGCGGCCGGCCGTTCGAGGACGCACCGGCGCGCAAGTACGTGTGGGCGGAGACAATCCTCCAGGAGATCACCGCGGGGGTCGTCGACGTGGCGCACGAGGTGGCGCGCCGGGCGCTCGCGTCCGGTGACGTGGCGCTCGCGCGGGAGGCGTCGCGCGTTGGCCGGCTCGTGGACCCTGTGGACGAGCGCTCGTGGCGCAACGGAATCCGAGCAGAATGGGCCGGCGGGCGGGTGGACGCCGTGGGTCGGCTCGTCGACCGGCTTCGGGACCACCTCGAGCAGCTCGAGCTGGAGCCCGAGCCGGAGACCGAGGAGCTCATCTCCGAGATGCACGCGCTGGCTGGCAGGCGCACGCGGGGGCGGTGACCGCGGTCCTTGGTCGGGGCTTGGCCTGACCGACGAGGCTCGCATGTCCGCTCTTGGTGAGATGTTGTGAATTATCACAGCGCTGCCTTGCCCGAAGCGCGTTTCCGCCGGAACCTTGATGGGTTGGCCGACCCAGAAGGAGCTGTCCATGCCGTCGCAGACCGTGACGCCGCTTCGCGTCGTTGCTGTGCTTGCTGCCCTCGTGGTGGCGGGCGCGGTGTCCGTGGGGGTGGGGTCCCTGATGGGCGACGACAGCGACCAGCGCCTGGGCGCGATCCCGGCGCCGCCGCCGAGCTCACCGTCTCCGTCGCCCTCGCCACCCGAGGTGGCCGCCGGGCCGTCGCCTGAGCCGACGACGCCGGAGGAGCTCAAGGCGAAGAACATCGCAGAGGCGAAGCAGTTGGTTGTGGACTTCTATGCCGCAGAGGCCGCCGTGGCGAACGGCGGGTACGCGGGATGGCAGGAGAGGCTGCGGGTCTTCTGGGCTGGATTAATGATCCCAAGGGCCGCCCAGACGGTGTACAACAATGCTGAGGCGTCGGGCCACTACACGTCAGGAGCGCCGGTTGTCGATGCCATCCAGGTTGTCAAGTATGAAGAGGACCCGGTGGCAGGGCTAGAACGAATCTCGCTGGACGTGTGCACAGATTTCACCGCCGTAAAACTCTATGACGGCAGTGGCGTGGAGGTGCCCAGAGACGCTTCGGTGCCGACTCGCTACGTTCTTGGCTATGAAATTGGGCACCAAGGACACGACGGCGTCTGGGCGATCTACCAGCAGCAGGCGCGTTTGGCGGAGCCATGCTGAGGCGACATGCTATTGCTGCCGCACTAATCATGGCCTGCTCCCTATTCGGGGCAGTCGCAGTTCCTTCATCCGCTGCTGCGGTGCCTCCAGGATGTGTAGAGGTGGTCCTGCCTAATGGCACGGTTGGACTTGTCTGCGAGGATGGCGAGGGTTCCGGGGATCCAGGTACCCCCGGGGGGCCGGGTGAAGGTGGCGGCGGGAATCGTGTTTGCCGGGACATGGGACAGGAAATCCCTTGTACATCTCCGTATGGTTCTTGGAATGGGCAGTGCTACGTTCGTGCGATGTCACCTCCGCCGCCGTTTTCCAGCCCCGTCTGGCGGGGCAATACGGATGGCGTCATTCTGGAATGCACGTCGTATATGTGTGCACAAGCTGGTGGGGACGTTACTCAATGTCCCGGATACTCAGCCGACTGGGCACCACAGGCGCCGGACGCCGGTCCCAGCCCCGAGGAACTCGCTCGTCGGGCCTATACCCAGATGCAGCTCACCATGGGTGAGATTGGCAGCACGCCGCCGAGCACCGCAACAAAGCCCGGTGCGATGGGCGTCATTGGCCTCCCCATGTGGCTCTGGGTGGCGAACCCGGCCGAGAACACTGTCGGCCCCATCACGCGCACGGCCTCGGACGGCGGCCTCTCCGTCACCGCAACGGGCACCCTCGACCGGATCACGTGGACGCTCACGGACCGCGACACGGGTATCGCCCGCGCCACCGTCACCTGCCGTGGTGCCAACGCGGCTGGAACGCCCTACGACGGCCGCGACAACGCCTCGCCGTCGCCTACTTGTGGCATTCCCGCGAACCTGAACCAGTACGCGGGCAACTTCACGTTGTCTGCGACGGCTTACTGGACGGTCGAGTGGGAAGGCGGGGATCAGGAGGGCTCGATCCCCGTCCCGCCTCAAACGAACAGCACCCCGGTCACCATCGGCGAACTTCAGGTCCTCCTGTCCCGCTGACAGGAGTACGGGCTCAGGCGCCCTCGTCGTCCGTCGTCCCCCGGACGATGATCTCGACCACGTCAGCGGCTGCGACAGGGTCCTCGTGCTCCCAGAACCGCAGCACGGTCCACCCGAGCCCGATCAGGTGGGAATTGGTCTCGGCATCTCGCGCGACGTTCCGTTCGAGTTTCTCGCGCCACCACGCGGAGTTGGCGGCGGGCGCGGTTCCGTGGACGGGGCAGCAGTGCCAGAAGCACCCGTCCACGAAGACGACCACCTTGGCCCCGCTGAACGTCAGGTCGGCCCGGCGACGAGGCAAGCCGGGCAGGGGCGAGTCCACCCGGAACCGCAGCCCACGTCGATGCAGCTCCCGTCGGAGGGCGACTTCACATGCCGTGTCACGTCGCGCTTGCCGTGACATACGCCGGGAAGTAGCAGGGTCGGTCACGACGTCGTCGTCATTCGCCACGTGGCGCGCGCCTCCTCCCTGGGATGTGAGGCGACGCTAATGCTTCATCCTGGGTAGCTCAAAGCCCGGAGACAGTCCTCGAATCCTCTGCGGTCGCTCCGACGGTCCGCGCCACGTCCTCGGGCAGCGGATACGCACGTTCCACCGGCAACAAGGCACGCTCCCCGCCCCGCAGCCGGCGTACCACGTCGGTGATGTCGTCGATACCGACGATCCACTCATCCACATAGCTGTGCGCCGCAGAGCCGCCCAGACCCACTTGGAGCGATCGCCACGGCAATGGCTGGCCCTCAGGAGCCCGCTCCGGATCCCATTGCACCCGCACGGGACTCGTCCGGGACTTCTCCCGCCATTCAGCGGCGTCCGCATACAACCCACGCTCGAAGTGGCTCAGACACGAAGCCCGCAGTGCCGACTCGAACCCGTCCCGCGACATGCGTACGGCGAGAACCCGCTCCTGCCCGGGATTCGTCGCCCAGCCGCAGCGGTACATCATCCACAGGAACGACGGCTTGATCCACGTCATCCGTTCCCGCTTGAACGGAGCGACGAACGTGCCGGCGGCCACTGCGGCGCGCGCAATCTCCGGAGAGTACGCCTGGTAAACCGTGATGGTGGTGTCGTCGAAGGTCGCCCGGACCTGACGGTGTGGGGGAGTCACGAGTCGGGAGCCTAGGGAGCAGGGTTCCAGACGTCACGGAGATTCCGCTGCCCGCTCAAGCCCAACCTGGTGCACCCGCCCAGCCCGGCGTCGTCGTCGGGCCTACTCCTCGGCCCACGCCATGCCACGCGCGGCCAGCTCCTCACCGAGGATCCGGACCGCCTTCGGGCCTACGCCGTGGATCGCCAGCAACGCCCTGGGCGCGGTCCGAGCGAGGTGCTCGAACCGCGTGATGCCGTTGAGAGCGAGCTCGCGCGTGGCGACCTTGCCGATGGTGCGCGGGAACTCGGTCTCCGGGGGGCCACCTTCAGTCATGCAGCAACGATCACCCGGCCCTGCTGCCCAGGCAACCCTCGACAGTGCCCACCATCCACGCCAGGGTTGTCCCATGACCGACGCCCCGCTCGTCGACCCGCCTGCCTACGGCACCGCCGATGACGCCGCCGCAGCGACGCCCGCCGCACCTTCACCCGGCCAGCCGTCGACCGGCCCGACGGACCCTGCCCGCAACCTCGCGCTGCTCGGCATCCTCGCCCTGGTGCTCGGTGCCTGGATGATCGTCCCGATGACGCTCATCGAGGAGGGTTCGCGCCTCGACTTCGGCTTTACTCAGTCCAACGTGATCTACCTGGTCGCCAACACGGGGATCGGCGCGACGATCCTGCTCGCCGCGGGCGCGGTCACGCTCGGCTTGCGCGGCCTGCTGACCGCCGCCACGGTCGTGGGCGGCCTGAACCTCGTGGTGCAGCTCGGGATCTTCGTGGTCCAGCTCGTCGAGGACGCCCGCCCGGAGCTGGCCTACGCGACGCTCGGCGCGTGCGGCATCCTCGCCATGGTTGCCGCGGCACTGGCGGTCGGCTGGAAGGGTCTCCGCGGCCCGACGGCGGCCCGTGTGGTCGCCCTGGTCCTCGTGCTTGCGGCCGCACTGTGGCACTCGTCGATGCCGTACCTGCTGTCGGACCACTTTGCCAACCTGCCGCTGATCGCCGTCGTCTACTCGCTCGTGGGCGCCGTGGCGGGGATCGCTGCGGTCGGCCTGCTGGGCTTACCGAACGTCAGGACGCGCTGGGTGGCCGTCGGCCTGCTCGCGTACTTCGTGCTCGGGGGCCTCTTCGGGCTGCCGCAGCTGGGCCGGTTCGTCCCGGACGCCATGCACTTCGTGGTGACCCAGGTCCTGAGCCTGGTGCTGGAGGCGGTCGCGCTGGTGCTGGCGATCCTGGCGGCGCGCAGGAGCCGCTGAGCCGGCTCAGACCGTCGTCACCGTCGCCAGCACCTCGACGCCGTTCGTGATGACCGTGATCTCGTCCTCATAGGCGACGTCGCGGTCGTACATGGCGTCCCGGAGCGCGTCGGCCAGCGCCGTCAGCTTGTCGGCCTCCCGGCTGCACAGCATCGCCGTACGTCCGCCGGTGGTGTGCAGCTCGAGCACCTGGAACGCAGGCCAGGGCCGGGTCGCTCCCACCATGGCCCGGATCCGGAACAGCAGGAAGAGCGCGGAGGGGACGAAGAAGGTCAGGCCGTAGACGACCATCGGCTGCAGGCCGCGGTCGAACCCGTAGGCCAGGACCAGGAGCGAGCCCAGTGCCACGAAGCTCGCGAGGAACACCCCGATCCCCGGGACCATCTCGAGCGGCCGGTGCGCGGGCACCACCTTGCGGGGCACGATCCCGGTGATGTGGTTCAGCGGATACACGGCTGCGCCCACCAGCAGGTTGCCGCCAGTGATCGCGACCGTGGTGGAGCCGTACTTGTACGTGGTCATGAGCCCCCTCCGACGCCGTCGGGCATTGCAACGTAGCGCCCGCCGGCGTCACGAGACAAGGGTGAAGCGGCAGGTCAGGGACGATGAGTTTGTGTCGGAAGCGCCGTCTACGGTGTGAGAGTGCGGCGCGAGCGTCGCCGACGACCGAGAGGAATCCACCATGTCCTTCCAGGCCTATCTCGACGCCGTTGAGACCAAGACCGGGCTCACGCCACGCCAGCTCGTCGACCTGGCACACGAGCGCGGATTCGGCGCCGACACCAAGGCGGGACCCATCCTCGAGTGGCTCAAGGAGGACTACGACCTCGGTCGCGGCCATGGGATGGCCCTCGTCCACGTCATCAAGAACGGGCCCACGATCAGCACCAAGCACGTGGGGACGGACGGGGCGCACCATGACGAGTCGGACACATTGTGGCTCGACGGCAAGGCGACGAAGCCGGCCTCGTAGGACGTTGCCTCGGTCGTCGACCGCTGTGGGTGGGGTCTGGCAAGGTTGCGCGCATGACGGAAGTTCCACCCCCGACACGTGACGCCGGGCGCGGCTTCGCCACCCTCGGGATCTTCCTGGCCACATTCGCGGCGTGGGTCTCGTTGCCGATCAGCCTGTGGAAGGCCGCACCCGACCTGAGCTTTGGCTTCACGCAGGACAACGTCATCTTCCTGGTTGCGGCTTCGAGCCTCCTCGCGACCGTCACCTTCGCCGCCGGGGCCGTGGGCCTGGGGACACGAGGTCTTGTGGTCGCGGCTCTTGTGGTGACGAGCCTGCAGCTCGGCCTCCACCTTGCCATCGGTGTGGCGCAGCATGTGCTCGGGGCGCGGCCGGCACTCATCCTCGGCACCACGGCCGCAGCTCTGGTGCTGGCGGTGACGCTCGTCGGCGTCGTGGTCGGGTGGTTCGCGTCCCGTCGCGGCACGACGGCGATGCGGGGGCTGGCTCTCGGCGTCGTTGTCGCCGCAGGCTGCTTGATCGTGTTTCACGAGGCGAGCGCGCTGGTCCCGTACCTCGACCTGGCCGACGCCGTCCCGCTGATCCTCACGACCGTGCTCGCCAACGTCGCCGTCGTCCTGGCCACGGGGTTCCTGGGACTGTCCCGGGAACGTGCCCGGTACATCGCCGCGGGGCTCTTCGGGCTCCTGGTCGCCTGGTTCGTGGTGGGCGAGTCCTGGAGCTTCGGCGTGGACCGGTACTACCTCGAGCACACGGTCGGCTCGGCGGTCCGGGCGGTCGCGTACTTGGCTGCGGCCGTCCTGGCCGTGCGTGCCGGGCTACGGCTGCCTGGTCGGCAGCCTGCGGACGCGGACGCGGACGCGGATCAGGCGGCTACCTGATCGAACCGCTGGGTTCAGGTGGGGAGCACGCCGCGTGATCGCAGCGTCTCGAGGATCTCCACTGTCGACCCGGTCACGGCAGCCGCACCGTGCACCATCGCCCGGTCCGCCAGCTCGCCCGACCCATGGATGACGACAGGCATCAGCGGGTCCGTCCGGCGGACAGCGTCGAGGAGCCGGAGACCGGCGTCCGGCACGGCGACCTGCCCTTCGCGCCGGGTCATGGTGGTGACTACCGCGCCGTAGGAGTGGTCCCGGACGAGCTGCAGCGCTTCGTCGGTGCTGGCCGCGAGGTCGACCGACACGCTGCGCCGCCGGAGGCCGTCGATCGTGAGGGCCTGGGACTCGGGTGTGTCGTCGACCCACAGGACCGACGCGGGACGGACCCAGGGTGGGTCGACCCGGTCGCTCGGAGCGGTTCCGCCGGGCGTGCTCGCGCCGCCGGGGACGAGATCCGGAAACCCCTGAGGTGGGGTGGTCACCTTGTCCGGCGGAGGCGTTGCCTCGAACTCGGCGAGCGGCAGTGCGCGGACCGCCGACCGCAGCTCCATCACCTGCTGCTGCAGGTCGTCGATGAGTGCGGCCTGCTGGTCGCTGAGCTGCTTGACGGTGAGCTTCTGGCCGCCGATCTCGAGGTGACCTCCGACCCGTTCAGCAGCGCGACGAGCTGCTGCCGGAACATGAGGAGCACCGCGAGCACGAGCAGGGGCCAGAGGAGGCTGGCGATCGCGCTGAGAAGGTCGGCCACCGGGAGAGCGTAGCGACGGAATGCCGGGTTTGGGTGGAGTCGCTGGTCTCCGGTCAGCCGAGCCAGAGGTGGAGCGACACCGCGACGAACCAGCCCGCGACGAGCGCCGGGCCGAACGGGATCCGCTCGTCGCGGCGACGTCGGGCGAGCCGCCACACAGCAAGCGGGAACACGAGCAGGTAGGGGATCACGAGGGATCCGACCGCCGGTGCCCAGCCGAGCCAGCCTGCGGCTGCGGAGAGGACCGCGGCGAGCCGTAGGTCTCCACGTCCCGTGCCGCCGACGAACCACTTGATCCAGAACAGGCCGGCGACGAGCAGTCCGGTGACGAGCCCGCGCCCGAGAGGCCACCAGGCCTGGTCGGTGACAGCGGACCACAACGCCCACACGGCGACGGTCCCGGCGAGGACCTGCACCAGGACGGTCGGGATGCGATGCTCCGCGAGGTCCACCGCGATGACCGGCCCGCCGACCAGCGCTACCCCCACCATCGGGACGGCGAACCCCCACGAGCCGGTCGCCACGACGACCAGGATGGCAACCGCGACCAGCCCGGCAGACAGGAGGACCCCGCGCCGTGCGTGCGGGTGGTGCGCCGCCACGTTCATGCCGTCTCTTGTCCGGCTCGCGCTCGCGCGCGGCTCACGCTGGTTCTCCTGACCCGCGCGGGGCGGTGCCGGCCGGTTCCTCCGCCGGGTCACCGGCCGGCACGCGTGCGCCGCGGGCCCACATCAGCACGGAGGCTGCGACGTACGCGACGGACAGCCCGGCGAAGAGCCCTGGCGACCAGCCCGAGTCGGGTACCAGGAAGGCGGCGAGGGCCGCCGCACCCACGAACGCCGCGTTGTAGAGCACGTCGTAGAAGGCGAAGGCGCGGCCGCGGTACTGGTCGGTGGAGTCGCGCTGCACGATCGTGTCGACCGCGATCTTGGCACCCTGCGCGGCAAGGCCGAGGAGCAGGGCCGCCGTGAGGACCACGACCCGGCTCGGCTCGGGCACGAGCAGGAGCTCCGATGCTGCCGCCAGCAGCAGCATGATCGCGATCCACGTCTGCGGGGTCATCCGCCGGGCCAGCACCGCCGTCAGGATGATCGCGAGGCCGCCGCCCACGCCGATCATCGCGATCACGGTCGCGAAAGTCGCGAGCCCGGAACCGGCGTCGCCCGGCTCCGCCAGCAGGTTGCGCGAAATCAGGATCGACGCGATGAACACCACCCCGTACAGGAAGCGGTGGAACGCCATGATCAGCAGGGCCTGGCCCGGCGTGCGCCGGGCGGCGAGGTACCGCGCTCCGTCGGCAAGCCCGCGAGCAACGTTCACGACCTCGCTCCGGATGGCGCCCGACGCCGGCCGCTCCGGACCCAGCAGATCTCGCCGCATGCGCAGCGCGAGGAGGGCGGCAAGGCCCATCACCACCCCGGCACAGGCGAGGGCGGTCGCGTCTCGGGTGCGACCTTCGGGCAGCCCGAGTCCCAGGATGAACCCGATGCCGCCACCCAGGAATGCCGCCCCCGCGCCGAGGGTGGGGGTGAGGGAGTTCGCGGTGAGTAGCAGGTCGCGCGGGACCACCCGCGGCAACCCCGCGCTCAGCCCGGCGAGGAGGAAGCGGTTCACGGACAGGGCGGCGAGCCCCAGCACGTAGATCACCGGGGTGACCCCCTGCGTGAGCATCGCGACCGCCATGAGGCCGCAGAGCACGAAGCGCACGACATTGCCGACGAAGAGCACCTGACGCCGCTGCCACCGGTCCAGGAAGACGCCCGCGAAGGGCCCGACGATCGTGAACGGTGCCAGCATCGTCGCGAACGCCGCGGCGATCGCCGGTGCGCTGCCCTGCGACTCGGGGCTGAAGAACAGAAGGCTGGCCAGCCCTACCTGGAACATGCCGTCGCCCGCCTGCGACACCAGGCGCACGACGAACAGCCTCCGGAAGCCCGGGAGTCTGAGGAGCGTGCGGAGCTCGGCGAGAACGGTCACGTGAACACCCTAGTGACCGGCGGAGATGGTTGCTTGAGGTTATCCACAGGCCCCGGTATCGGGATCGACGATTCGTCGTTAGCGTCGGGGACGGTCGTTGCCGATACGCAAGGGGGGCGTCATGGTTCGACGAGTCGTGGGCTGGGCCGTGGTGCTGGCCGTGGTGATCGGCGTGGGCGGGTGTACGGGGGAGGCCACGCCTTCGCCGTCACCGACGGGCGTGACTGTTGCGCCCACTGCATCCGCGTCTGCCTCGGCGACCCCGCCGGCCAAGCCTGAGCGGCCGGAGGCGATGGAGCGCGACGACGCGGAGGGGGCTGCGGCGGCGGCGGAGTACTTCTTGTCGCTGAGGTCATACATGATGGCGACTGGTGACACCGCGGAGTGGGAGGCGATGTCCCATAGCTCGTGCGGCTTCTGTAGTGCCGATCTTGAGCAGGCACGGCAGATCACCGAGCGTGGGGATGTCTTCTCGGGCGGCGAGATCACCTCGGACGTGACCCAGACTTACGATCCCGATCCATTGACGGGAATTGTTCCGTTGGACGTCGTGATGGATGAGGCGACGACGACAATAAGGGACTCTGCGGGAAAGACCCTCATGGCTGTGGAGCGAACTGTCGAAACCAACCGCGTCGAGATGGCACGACTAGATGGGGAATGGGTCGTCGTCGAGGTCGCATCGCTACCCGTGGGAAGCGGGTGATACAGATGTCAACGTCGGTCATCGTTCGGAAATGTGCAGTGGTCCTGGCGGCCAGTGCTCTGGCGACTGCTGCTCCGTCGGCATACGCCAATGACGATCCCGTCTATCTTTCTGGCAATACGCGAGCCGACAGCGGCTCCGTCAACGTCGACGCCCGGCAACCCGGATCAGGCAGTACTTCTTCCGAGACCACCGACTCCGCGACCTCAGACGTCCCCGTCGTCCGGGAGTGGCGTGCCACTCCCGAGCTCTGCTGGCTGTTCGACCTCGACGGCGCCGTGATGCAGCTCGAGGAGACGTGCGCGGACGGCAACCGGGTGGCGTACGGCGGCCTGGCGTGCCCCGAGGGCCAGGTCGCGGTCGCGGCGCTCTACCGCCAGACCCGCACCGACAGTGCCAGCTCGGGCGACGGCTGGTCGCCCGCGGAGATGGTGGAGCCCGAGGCGTGCACCACGCCCGTCGACCTCGCGATGCTGGCTGCGGAGGCGTTCGCCTCCATGGCTATCCAGCCGTCGCCGCTCGTGGTGCAGCCGCCTGACGGCTGGACCCTCGTCAACGTCGACACCATCACGTACACCACGGACGTCGCGCAGGAGCTCGACACCGTGCTCCTCGGAACGCCCGTCACCATCCGGGCCGTCCCCCACCAGTTCACGTGGGACTACGGCGACGGCACGGTGACGAGCACGAGCGATCCCGGCGCGGCCTGGCCCCACCACACCGTCGCACACGCCTACGCGATGCCGGGCGAGACGGAGATCAGCCTGACCACGAGGTGGCGCGGCCAGTTCCGGGTCGCAGGCGAGACCGCGTGGCGGGACGTGCCGGGAGAGGCGACCACGACGTCGTCGTCGGGCGCTATCGCCGTGCACGAGGCCCGGACGCGGATGGTCGAGGACACGCTGCCCTGATCATCGGCCGGTGAGAACCTCCGCGACAAGCGGAACCCCCGGCCGGTACGACAGATGCACGTGGGAGGGTGCGTCGAGCACCAGGAGGTCGGCGCGTGCGCCCACCACGAGGCGCCCCACGTCGTCGCGCCGGAGGGCCGCGGCCCCACCCACCGTCGACGCGCGCAGCGCCTCGAGCGGGCTGAGGCCCATCTCCCGTACCCCGAGCGCGATCGCCAGCGGCATCGAGCTGGAGTAGCCCGACCCGGGGTTGCAGTCGGTCGCGAGAGCGACGGTCACGCCCGCGGCGAGGAATCGCCGCGCGTCCGGGTAGGGGGAGCGGGTGGAGAACTCGACGGTGGGTAGCAGGGTCGCGACCACGCCCGCGTCGGCGAGGTTGCGGAGGTCGTCGTCGGACGCGTAGGTGCAATGGTCCGCGGAGGCGGCCCTCACCTCGCACGCGACGGTGATCCCCGGCCCAGGCCCCAGCTGGTTGGCATGGATCCGTGGGGCGAGACCACGGCCGGCACCCGCGCGGAGAACCTGGCGCGCGGCGTCGGCATCGAACGCGCCGCGCTCGCAGAAGACGTCGATCCAGCGGGCGTGAGGGGCGCAGGCGTCGAGCATGGGCCCGGTGACCAGGTCCACGTAGTCCTCCGGCGTGGTGCCCGGCGGGACCACGTGCGCACCCAGGAACGTGGTCTCGGGCGTGACCTCCCGGGCGAGGCGCAGGGACCGGGCCTCGTCGTCGACCGTGAGGCCGTACCCGCTCTTCACCTCGACGGTCGTGGTGCCCTGCCGCCGCATCTCGCCGACGAGGCGCGCCAGGTTGGCCCGCAGGTCGTCGTCGGACGCGGCGCGCGTCGCGGCGACAGTGGTCCGGATTCCGCCCGCCTCATAGGGGCGGCCTGCCATCCGGGCCTCGAACTCCGCGGCGCGGTCCCCGGCGAACACGAGGTGGGCGTGCGAGTCCACGAAGCCCGGGACGACGGCGCGCCCGCCCACGTCGCGCACCTCGTCGGCCGGAGGGGCGCTCGCGGCCGAGCCGGTCCAGGCCACCCGGCCGTCCTCCACCACCAGGGCGGCGTCTCGCACGACGTCGCCCCGCTCGGGATCGAAGGCGACGAGCTCGCCGATGCCGGTGAGGAGAAGACTGGCCACGCTGCTGATCCTGCCGCACCCGCCGCGCGGCGGGGCCGCGGGCTGGGAGGATGTCCGGCATGGGGCGATTCGGAGCGGTGGACGTGCAGTACCCGGTCGACGGCGGCGCACGGGCCGCGCTGGTCGTCGCCCCGACCGCGGACTTCGGGGAGCTGGTCGAGGAGCGCACCCACTGGCTCGAGGACGTCGCCGAGTACCGGCCCGGCGCCTTCTACGAGCGCGAGCTGCCGCCGGTGCGCGCCCTGCTCGCCACGACCGAACCGCTCGACGTGCTCGTCGTGGACGGCTACGTGGACCTCGACCCCGCCGGCCGCGCCGGCCTCGGCGCGCACGTCCACGCGGCCGGTCTCGCGCCGGTGGTGGTGGGCGTCGCCAAGACCGCTTTCCACGCCGCGACGCACGCCGCGCCCGTGACCCGCGGCCGCTCGGTCCGGCCGCTGTGGGTGACCGCGGTGGGTCTCAGCGTGGGCGTCGCGGCGGACCTGGTGCGCGGCATGGCCGGCGACGCCCGGCTCCCCGACGCCTTGCGCCGCGTGGACCGCCTGGCGCGCGGGGCGACATAGTTCCGCACGGGGATGTCACTCACGGTCGACAATGTCACCGTCGGTGACACCTCCGGGAGCAACCATGTTGCTCCCTCGGGCGGCAGGGGACCGACGGGGCGCCGGCCGCAGAGCTCACGCCCGGCGACGCTCGAACCGCGCACGGGCTGCAACGTGCGCGTCGCCGATCAGCCGCAGCACCAGGTCGCCGCACCGGTCGCTGGGATTCACCACAGAGATCCAGCCGAGGGACCCGTACACGGGGTGGGGGAGGACGACGTCGTCGGCGGCGAAGTCACGTGGCAGTGCGAGGTGACGGGGCTCCTCGCCCGTGAGATCGCGGAACGTGGCACCGTTGACGCGGATGTTCACGCGCCAACGCCCCTCCGGATCGAGACGGGAGGCGGTGTCGTCGGGGTAGTTCTTCGTGACGACGGTCGCGTACGGCTGGGTGTTCTGCGGCATGACGCCGTCGGGGGCGTAGTAGAAGTAGGCGTCGCCCCAGGCGAGCTCAGGGAAGCTGGCGTCCCCGGCCTGGGGCGCCACCACGAGGGAACCTTCGAAGCCTCGCACTGCCGCGAGGATCTGGTCGATACTCATGGTTCAAGCATCACCTTCAAGTGCTTCTGTGGGGTTGGACATGCCAGAGGGCTCGCTGCGTACCACCGACGTCGCCCGCGAGACGGGGTACTCGGTGCAGCAGGTCCGCGACCTCGAACGACTTGGCATCATCCCGCCCGCCAGGCGGCAGGCCAACGGTTACCGGTCGTACGGGCCTGCCCACGTGCAGGCGCTCCGGGCATACCGAGGTCTCGCGACGGCGGCGGGCCCAGTCGTCGCCCGGCGTCTCCTGTCCGCGCTCCGGACGGCGACCCTCGCCGAGGCCGCCGCCGCGATCGCTGACGTGCACGTCGGCCTCGCCAGGCAACGGGATCAGGCGCTCCGCGCTCAGGCCGCCCTGAGCGCCATCGAGAGCGAGACGCGTGGTGACGGCCCGGCGAGCGAGCGGGACTCGATGACCATCACCGGCCTGGCCGCCGCGCTCGGAGTCCGCCCTTCAACGCTGCGCTTCCGGGAGCAGGAGGGCCTCGTCACCCCTGAGCGGGTCACCTCGCTGCGAGCCCGCCGGTACGGACCGACGGCCGTCGACGAGGCGCGCGTGGTCGCTGCTCTGCGTGGCAGCGGCTATGGGATCCCTGCCGTGCGAGAGGTGGTGGCGACCCTTCGCGAGCTCGAGGGTCTCACCGCCGCCCGCCGCATCCTGGACCGGCGCCTCGACCAGGTAGCGGACCGCCTGGTCGCGCTGCTCCGCGCGGGCGCGGCCCTCGCGGCGGTCATCGAGTCACGTGACCAGTGACTCGAGCACGTCAGCGAGCGCCGCAACGCCCGAGAGCGCGTCCGGGATGGTGAGGTGCTCGGCCGGTGAGTGCGACACCCCGGTCTCGTTCCGCACGAACAGCATCGCGGAGGGGATCCCGGCCTGCTGGAGGATGCCGGCGTCGTGCCCGGCACCGGTCGGGATCGCCGGCACCGGCGTCCGCGCCCCGCCCCGGGCACCGTCCAGCGTGGTCGCCAGCCGCCGCGTCAGCCCGGCGTCGAACAGCACCTCGCCCGACACGGACTCCGCAGTCAGCTGCACGGTGGTCCCGTCCGCGGCGGCCCGGGCCGTGGCGGCCGACGACACCTCACCGAGGAGCGCCTCGAGCTCCGCCTCCGACGACGCCCGTGCGTCCAGCCAGGCACTGACCTGCGAGGGGATCGCGTTGGTCCCGTTGGGCCGCACCTCGAGCCGGCCGAAGGTCGCGCGCCGCACGCGACCCGCGCCAGGGCCGCCCGACGGGTCTGCACCGTCTCCGGCGCGCGCTGCCCCGGCCGCCGCCAGCGCCGTCGCCGCGTAGGTGAGCATGGGGTCGTGCCGGTCAGCCATCCGCGTGGTCCTGCGTGGTCGGCGTGCCCGCAGAAGTCGAACCGGTACCGCCCGTGCGGCCAGATCGCGCTCCCGAGTCCGACGGCGACGCCGCGGTGCACCAGGTCGCGCCCTTGCTCGGCGTGCAGCTCGACGAAGCACGCGACGCCGTCGAGCAGTGTCGACACCCCACCGGGGACGACGTCTCCCAGCGCGATGCCGTCCCGGTCCCGCAGCCCGCGCGCCGCGTCCCACGGGAGGAGCCCTGTCGCGAGCCGCGACCCGAGGCAGGCGAGCCCGAACCGCGACCCTTCTTCCTCGACAAAGACCCCGATCCCCAGGGGCACCCGGGGTGTGACACCCCGCTCGCGCAGCAGGTCGACCGCCGCGAGCGCCGACACGACACCGAGCGGCCCGTCGAACGCGCCGCCGTCGAGCACGGAGTCGAGGTGCGACCCGGTGAGCACGGCACCTTCTCTGCCCGATGCCGGCTGCTCGCCCGGGTCCCACCACGCCACGACGTTGCCGAACGCGTCAGTCTCGAGATCGAGGCCACGGGCGGACGCGCCCTCGGCGAACCACGCCGCGGCCTCCCGCTCCGCTGCGAGGAAGGGCTGCCGGAAGTACCCGCCGGTGGCAGCCACGCGTCCGACGGGAAGGAGGTCGTGCCACAGCTGCTCGAACGTCACCCGCACATTGGACCTCACGCGGTGCTGGCACGCGTGCTAGACCTTGGCCATGGAAGGCTCCCGCACCGTCCGCGCGACCCGCGGCACCACACTCACCGCTCGCAGCTGGCAGACCGAAGCCCCGCTGCGGATGCTCATGAACAACCTCGACCCGGAGGTGGCTGAACGACCCGACGATCTCGTGGTCTACGGCGGCACCGGCCGCGCCGCCCGGAGCTGGCCGGCGTACGACGCGATCGTCCGCACCCTCACCGACCTGCGTGAGGACGAGACTCTGCTGGTCCAGTCGGGCAAGCCCGTGGGCGTGCTGCAGACGCACGAATGGGCGCCGCGCGTGCTCATCGCGAACTCGAACCTGGTGGGCGACTGGGCGACGTGGCCCGAGTTCCGCCGCCTCGAGGCCCTCGGCCTCACGATGTACGGGCAGATGACCGCCGGCTCATGGATCTACATCGGCACGCAGGGGATCGTGCAGGGCACCTATGAGACGTTCAGCGCGGTCGCCGAGAAGCGATTCGGCGGAGCCCTTGCCGGAACCCTCACCCTGACCGCGGGCTGTGGCGGCATGGGCGGCGCCCAGCCCCTCGCCGTGACGCTGAACGACGGCGTGTGCCTCATCGTCGACGTGGACCCGGCCCGCCTCGCCCGGCGGGTGGACCACCGCTACCTGGACGCCGTCGCCGAGGACCTGGACGAGGCCGTCGCTCTCGCGGCCGCCGCGAAGAGGGAACGCCGCGCGTACTCGGTGGGTGTCGTCGGCAACGCGGCCGAGGTCTTCCCGGAGCTGCTGCGCCGTGGGGTCGAGATCGACATCGTCACCGACCAGACGAGCGCCCACGACCCCCTCTCCTACCTTCCGGCGGGTATCGCCCTCGAGGACTGGGCCTCCGCGGCGCAGGCCGACCCCGACGCCTTCACCGACCGGGCCCGCGAGTCGATGGCCCGGCACGTCGAGGCGATGGTCGGGTTCCAGGACGCGGGCGCCGAGGTGTTCGACTACGGCAACTCCATCCGCGACGAGGCCCGCCAGGGCGGGTACGGGCGCGCGTTCGACTTCCCCGGCTTCGTGCCCGCGTACATCCGGCCGCTGTTCGCCGAGGGCAAGGGCCCGTTCCGCTGGGCGGCACTCTCCGGCGACCCGCGCGACATCGCCGCGACCGACCGCGCCGTCCTCGACCTCTTCCCCGACGACGACAAGCTGCACCGCTGGATCCGCGGCGCCCAGGAGCGGATCGCGTTCCAGGGCCTGCCGGCCCGCATCTGCTGGCTCGGCTACGGCGAGCGTGACCGGGCGGGCCTGGCCTTCAACGACCTGGTCGCGTCGGGCGAGGTGACCGCGCCGCTGGTCATCGGCCGCGACCACCTCGACGCCGGGTCGGTCGCCTCCCCGTACCGCGAGACGGAGTCGATGCTCGACGGTTCCGACGCCATCGCCGACTGGCCGCTGCTCAACGCGCTCACCGCGGCGTCGTCGGGCGCGACCTGGGTCTCGATCCACCATGGCGGCGGCGTCGGGATCGGACGCTCGATCCACGCCGGGCAGGTGTCCGTCGCAGACGGCACGCCCCTCGCCGCCGCGAAGCTCGCGCGCGTCCTGTCCAACGACCCCGCGACGGGCGTGATCCGCCACGTCGACGCCGGCTACGACCGGGCGGTCGAGGTTGCCGCCGAGCGCGGCGTCCGCACGCCCATGGCCGAATGACGCTCTGGTACGCCGACCACGCCTGGCTCGGCGGCCAGACCGCCACCCCGGGCGTGGTGATCCGCACGGAGGGGGAGGTCGTCGCGGAGGTGCGCGACGGCGTCGGGCACCCTCCCGAGGGCGCCACGCACCTGCACGGCCTCACCCTGCCCGCGTTCGCGAACGGGCACTCGCACGCGTTCCACCGCGCGCTGCGGGGCCGCACCCACCGCGGCGGCGGCACGTTCTGGACCTGGCGGGACGACATGTACCAGGTCGCTGAGCGGCTGGACCCGGAGTCGTACTACCGGCTCGCGCGCGCCGTGTACGCGGAGATGGCGCTCGCGGGCTACGGCGCGGTCGGGGAGTTCCACTACCTGCACCGCGCGCCCGGCGGCGCGGCGTACTCCGACCCGCACGCCATGTCCTGGGCGCTGGTGGAGGCCGCCCGCGACGCCGGGATCCGGCTCACCCTGCTCGACACCGCCTACCTCGCGGGCGGCGTGCGGGGCGAGGCGCTCTCGCCGGTGCAGCGGCGGTTCTCCGACGGGGACGTGGAGGCGTGGGCGTCGCGGATGGAGTCGTTCGGCACTTTGCTTCGGCAGTCTGTCGTCGG